>CAYHEX010000060.1:0-15863 GCA_964355365.1 uncultured Solibacteraceae bacterium
CGCCGCGCTTGTGCCGCAAGGTTGACTTCGACTTCTTGAAGATCGCGCGCAGTTCGAGGGCCTCCGACAACAGGCGCTGGATTTCGGCGGGCTGCGGCGCGCCTGCGTCTCGCAGCAGCTCGAGCCAGAGGACGCACTCGTCGGTTTCCTCGGCGACGATCTGGAGTTTGGACGCGAACTCCTTCGTCGATCTCGCCCGGCGCATCGCGCGATGGTTGGCAGCCACACTGCCGGCAGCGCGGACCAGCTGCCGCGCATGCTCGCGCAGGGTGAATGACGACTCCACGTGCGAAGCGGACTTCGTCACCGACACCGCGAAGGCACGAGTCCGGTCTTCAAGCGCGTCAATCCACTCTCTCATGCGCCGTCATAGAGCAAACCCGATGCCAGTTGAGCCTCAGAGGAAGCGGAGCCCCCGAGCAGTAGCAAGTGGCAGAAACTGCGAATCGAGGACGGCCGAACATTCGCAAATTTTGCCCATTCCCCCATTCCCCCCTTCCCCCCCCCCCCCCCCCCCCCCCCCCCCCCCCCCCCCCCTCCCCCCGCCTCCGCCCCCACCCCCCCCCCCCCCCCCCCGCCCCCCCATTCGCGTGTCTGTGTGCCCCCCCGCCCCCCGTGGCTCTCGGTCGTTGTTTGTGTGCTGTTGTTGTCACCCGCGACGGCCGCCGCGCAGACACCCGCGCCGCAGCCGTCGGCGCCCGCAGTGATCACGCCCGGGTTTCTGACGCGCACGGGCGTGTCGATCGGCCTCGCGCATCTCACCGCGGGCGACCCGCGCTTCAACTGGGCCGCGCGATTTCGCGGGGACATCGACGTGGCCGATTACGGCCGGGGTCGCCTCAATATGTACGGAGAATACGACGCCGTCTTCGGCAGCGAGCGACGCATCTTCGATCTCAATCACGAGAACTACACGATCGACATCTCGGCCACGCTGCGCAAGGGCTCCTCAGAGTTCTTCGGCGTCGTCCACCACGTGTCGCGCCACCTCACCGACCGGCTCAACGTGCGCGCCATCGCGTGGAACAGCATTGGCGCGGCAGCACAGCACACGTTCGGGAGCGGCGACACGTCAGCGCGCGTGCGCTTCGATCTCGCGCATGTGTTCCAGCACACCTACACGGACTACACCTGGACGGCGTGGCTGACGACGGAAGCGGACCGGAAGCTGGCGCCGCGCGCCATCGCGTATGCGAAGGCGAACGGCGGATTTCAGGGCGTCGACCCGGCCGTTGCGCACCGCGACCGACTCTGCGGCGCGCGGCTCGAAGCCGGCGCGCACATCCTCGGAATCAAGGGCGGCGCGGATGTCTATCTCGCCTACGAGCGCAGAATTGACGCGTATCCCCTCTCCTACCAGCGCGGACGATGGGTGGAATGGGGCATTAGGATGGGAAACCGCTAGTTAATGAGGGAATGGGGGAGTGGAGGAATGGGGGAATAGGTGGGTGAATGGGAGAGTTAGCGAATTAGCGAATTAACGAATTAGCGAGTGTCGGATGCACCCACTCACCCATTCACCCATTGCCCCATCTATTCACCCATTCCTGCACTCCCCCACTCACCCATTAACTACCGCGGGATCTTTGCGATCTCGTCGTACAAGAACGCGGTCGCGATCACGCCGTTGTTGAAGTTCGAGAGATCGAGCTTTTCGTTCGGCGCGTGGGCGTTTTCGTCGGGCAGGCCGATGCCGAAGAGCACGGCGGGCACCTGCAGTTCTTCCTGGAATGTCGACACCACCGGAATCGATCCGCCTTCGCGACAGAAGACCGGCGTTTTGCCGAAGCCCTGTTCGATGGCCCGGCCGGCCGCCTGCACAAACGGGTTGTCGTAGTCGGTGATCCACGGCTTGCCGCCGTGCATGCGGGTCACCTTGACCTCGACGGTCGGCGGCGCGATTTCTTCGACGTAGGCCTGGAACTGCTCCGCGATCTTGTCGGGATGCTGATCGGGCACGAGGCGCATGCTGACCTTGGCCATCGCGACGGCCGGAATCACGGTCTTCGCGCCTTCGCCGGTGAAGCCGCCGAGGATGCCGTTCACTTCAAACGTCGGCCGGCCCCACACGCGCTCGAGCGTCGTGTAGCCCGTTTCGCCAAACAGCTTCGGCGCGCCCAGGTTCTTCTTGTACTGCTTCTCGTTGAACGGCAACTTCTTCCACGCGTCCCGCTCTTCCTGCTTCAACTCCCGCACATCGTCATAAAACCCGGCGATCTTCACACGGCCGCTGCGATCTTTCATCTGCGAAAGGATCTGCGCGAGGACCATGTTCGGGTTGGCCACCGCGCCTCCGAAGACGCCTGAGTGGAGATCGCTCGAGGTACCGCGCACGTCGATCTGGAAATAGACGAGCCCACGGAGCGAGTAGCAGATCGACGGCACGCCGTGATCGAACATCGCGGAATCCGAGATCACGACGACGTCGCACTTGAGCAGTTCGCGATTGGCGCGCACAAACGTATCGAGATTGACCGAACCGACCTCTTCTTCACCCTCGAGAATCACCTTCAGATTCACCGGCAAGCTGCCGTTCTGCTTGAGGTGCGCCTCGATGGCCTTGAAGTGCATGAAGACCTGCCCCTTGTCGTCGGCCGCGCCGCGGGCAAAGATCTCGCCGTCGCGTACCGTGGCTTCGAACGGCGGCGACTCCCAGAGCTCGAGCGGATCCACCGGCTGCACGTCGTAGTGGCCATAGAACAGGATCGTCGGAGCGTCTGGCGCATGGAGCCATTCGCCGTACACGATCGGATTGCCGGGCGTGGTTTCCAGTCGCACGTTCTCGAGACCGATGCGCGTCATCTCCGCCGCCGACCATTCAGCGCAGCGCTGCACGTCCCCAGCATGCTCGGGGAGGGCGCTGATCGAGGGGATGGCAAGGTACTCCGTCAGTTCGGTGAGGTAACGGTCGCGATGCGTCTGGATGAAGTCGATGACCTTGATCATGTCTGAATCATAACGGAGGGGACTGCATCGCCAATCGGGAATCGCTAAACGCCAATCTTCCATCGGCAATCGGAAATCGAGAATCGACGATTGCCCGATTGCCCGATTGCCCGATTGTCGATCCCAGATTGCCGATTGCCGATTGCCGATTGCCGATTATCGATCCCCGATTCCCCGATTCCCGATTCCCCGATCGCAGATTGGCGTTTAGCGATTCCCGACTAGCGATTAGCAGGGCGCCGCACAATTTCGATCGGCGCCTCCATCCTGTCTCCCCACTCTTTCCAGGAGCCGGTGTAGTTGCGCACGTTCGGATAGCCCAGGATCCGGAGCGCGAGATACGCGTGCGCGGCGCGGTATCCGCCCTGGCAGTACGTCATTACTTCCTTGTCCGGCGTGACGCCCTGGGCCTCGTACATCGCGCGCAGTTCGGCCTCGGGCTTGAAGCGGCCGTCGGCCTGCAGGTTGTTCGTCCACTCGAGATGCACAGCGCCCGGAATCGCGCCGCCGCGCTTGGCGCGCACGGCTTCGCCGTAGTACTCGGCATCGCTCCGCGTGTCGACGATCGCCGTCTGCGGCTTGCCGAGTTGCGCGAACACCTGGCGCCATGTGGCCAGCTTCGACGGATCCGGCGTGCCGTGCCACGCGCTCGGCACCGGCGCCACGCACTCGGTTGTGACGGCCTTGCCCTGGCGCACCCAGTCCACATAGCCGCCGTCAAGCACCTGCACGTGCGGATGGCCGAGATACTCGAGGAACCAGTGCGCCCGCGCGGCCCGCATGCCCGAGTCTTTCTCGTACACCACGACCGGCCGTTCCGGTGTGACGCCCCGCAGCGAGAACAGATGGCCGACCATCCACATGAACGCGGCCAGCGGCGCCTCGTCCGTATCGATCAGGCTGATGCCCCACAGATCCAGATGCAACGCCCCCGGCACATGCCCACGCGCAAAGTCCTCGGCGGGACGCAGATCGATCACCAAAGCGTTCTCAGGCAACGTCGTCGTGAGGGGATGCATGAGGCATTATCCGACAACACAGCAAGAACAAGAGCTCTCAACATGGAGGCCATGGAGGGCCATGGAGAAGATCACAACCACTCACCGTGAAGGTCATGAAGAGCGTGAAGATCTGAGTTCTGCTGACGCGGGGCCTGGCGGCCGCCTTCGGCGGCACGCCGAGCGAACAAGACCAAGAACGAGAAAGCCCCTCGATCATCCGGGCTCTCTCGTTCTTGGTCTTGCTCGCTCGGCGTCAGCCCGGCGTAGCCGGGCCGCCAGGCCCTCAGCGTGCAGCGAGCTTCTCTCCATGGCCCTCCATGGGTCTCCATGGTGAAAAGCTCTTGACCTGTTGTTCTTTGCCGCACAAAGTAGTGAGGATGACCGACGTTAGTCGCGCGCTGGAGCAGCTCGACGAGATCCACACGCGGATCGCGCGGTCGCACGTGTACCGTGGCTGGCGCGCAGTGCCTGTGGCGTTGTCGGGCGTCACGGGGCTCGTGGCGGCATGGGTTCAGCCGGCGGCGTCCAAGAGCGGCATCGAGCCGCGAGACTGGGTGGTCTACTGGCTCGGCACGGCGATGGTGGCATTCGGTGTCGGCTGCGCGCACTTGCTGCGGCAATACCTGAAAGAAGAGTCGACCGCCGAGCGGCGCCGGACGCAGGAAGTACTGACGCAGTTCCTGCCGGCGCTCGCAGTGGCCGCGGTCATCACGGTCGGCGTGATGCGCATCGCCCCGGCCGACGCGGGTCTGCTGCCGGGCCTGTGGGCCGCCTGCTTCAGTCTGGGCGTCTTCGCAACACGTCCGTTTCTACCGACAGCGGCGCCGCTAGTCGCGCTCTATTACTTCGCCGCGGCCGTCGCCCTTTTGTGGTCGGCCCACCCGCTCACCGCGCAGTCCGGCTGGCTGGTCGGCGGCGTCTTTGCCGTCGGCCAGGGGTTGGCCGCCGCCGTGTTGTATTGGAGTCTTGAACGACGCTCGATTGAGGTCTCACACGATGAATGACGGACGCTTCTCTTACGACGGACTTGACCGCGTGCTGCACGAGAAGGCGCGCCTCGGCATTCTGGCCTCGCTCGTCACACACAAAGACGGCCTGAAGTTCGGCGAACTCCGCGCGCTGTGCCAGTTGACCGACGGCAACCTGAGCCGCCACCTCGACACGCTGCACGAAGCGGGGTTGATTGAGATCTGGAAGGGATTCGAAGGGCGCCGGCCGCAGACGGTGGTGCGCATGACCGGCGATGGACGGAAACGCTTCGTCGCCTATCTCGAGGAACTCGAGCGGGTCATCAAAGACGCATTGCCAAAAGCATCAACCGCAGCCGGACGCGCCAAACCGCTCCCACCGGGCTTTCAACCCGCGTAGCGATCCTCGTCGAGTTTTTCGATGTGCGCGATGACCGTCTGCTCCGCAAACGGCAACAGCGCCGCCGCAATCCCGTCGTAAATGCGCGCGACGATCTCGGCCGGCTCCACGATGCCCGCGCCGAGACATGCCGCGACCTGCGCTTCCCGCTCGAGCCGATGCTGAATGATCGCGTCGATCCGGTCTCGCGGCTGATCGATCACCGGTCCGTGCCCGGGCAGTAACCGCCCCGCCTCCAGATCCCGCAGCCGCGTCAGCGACTGCAAGTACGCGCGCATACTGCCGCCTTTGGCGCCTGACGGCACAATCACCGTCGTGCCGACGATCACCATATCGCCGGCGAACAGGTCGCCCATCGCGTCATCGAACAAGCAGATGTGATCGGCCGCATGCCCAGGCGTCACGAGCACGCGCAGTGTTCGCGATCCGACATCGACGCGATCGCCCTCGACGAGCGGCGACCAGCCGCCGGGCACGATGTCGTCAGGAAAATACTTGCTGACGCGCACATCGGGCCAACGCTCACGAATCGCCGGCACACCAGACGCATGGTCAGAGTGGCCATGCGTGACCACAACGTGCGCCAAGCGCCGGCCGTCCAGCGCGGTGACGAGCGCGTCCAGATGGGACGCCGCGCCGACACCGGCATCGATGAGCACGTCGCCGACAAGGTACGTGTTGTTCCCTCGGCCCGTAAACACGCCGGGGTTGCCGGCGGGAATCCGTTGCGGCGTCACCGCAGGTAGTACCTCACGCGCGCCATCAGAAAATCGCGGCCCGCAAATCTAGAGATCGTATCGTCGCCGCTGCCGATGAACTTGGCGGCCGACACCTCAACCGACACGCGATCGCTCGCGCTCCACACACCCAACCCGCGCACGAACCCTGATTGATCGGCCGGATTCACCACGCCAAAGACCCGGCCGAGAAACTGGTCCCGATGGAACTTGCGCTCGATCGAACCAACCACATTGGTGTTGGTCCGGGTGGCCACTCCGGCGGTCGCCACATCGCGATGGACGAGCACACTGCCGAACACGCGAAACTCGCCCGTCTTGCGATCGAGCCCGACACCGACGTCAAGCGACCGGTCCTTGAACCACGCCGTCTCGCCGCGCCACGCCCACGCGCCAGTCACCGTCTCGAAGTCGCCGGCGACCATCGTAAACCGCGGATAGCGCTCGACCAGCTGCCCCGCGATCGGCACACCCGGCCGCAGCACACTCGTGGGCTCGAACGTGATGTCGCCAAACCCGCTGAACCCTCGATAGACCGATGCCGACACATCGACCCGGCCGATCGTGGTGGACAGCCGACCACCGCCTTGCATGTGCGACCACGATCGCGACGGCGTCTGATGGGTGAATCCGGTCACCACGGTGCCGGCCGGCAGCGTCGCATCGTTGGCGAGATTGAACGGGGACGTCGTCTCATCGAGCGTGTCGAAACGGCTGCGGCGGAAGAACGGCACGGCCACCGCTTCGAGCGTCGTGGACGACGAGAGAAAGAGCCGCCCGCGCGCGAACGCGACAGGCAACCGGGCTTCGCTGCGACCGTCGAGGAAGAATCGCGTCGTGTCGATCGGGTTGATCACATCGGATGGCTGCACTTCGTCGAGCCGGCCCCAGGCTAGCCGGCCGTAGCCGGCCCGCAGATCGGCGCGCGCACTGCCGACTTCCACCCAGGCGTCGCGTGCATCCGCCTGAAACGCGTCCACGCGCCCGCCGCGCTTCGCGCGATCCGCTACCATCGCTTCGGCAAGTCCGTCCACGTGCACGCGCACGTGCGACGACACTTCCGCCGTGCCGCTGATCGTCACGCGGGGCCGTAACTCGGTCGCATCCTGTTTCGGCAACGTCTGCGCTGCCAGCATGAACGCGACGATCCACCCACTCACGACGACTGCGCCTTCAGCCGGTCACGCCGATTGGCATGCACCGCGTCCGCCCCGAACAGACCCGGCAGCAACATGATCGTGGCAGGCAGGATGAAGATCTCCGCCAGAAACGCGACGACCATTGTCAGACCGAGCAGCCCGCCGAACCACGCCGTCGGCTTGTACTCCGAGAACGCCAGCACGGCGAACGCCATGGTGTTGATGAGCGCCGTCGTCAGCGACGCGCGCCCTTCGTGCGCCGTGGCTTCCTCGATGGCGTCCTCAGAGCTCATGCCTGCGGACGTATCCCGACGGAACCGGCTGATGAAATGAATCGTGTCGTCGTCGACGACGCCGAGTGCGACGGAGGCCAGCATGATCGTGGCGACGTTGAGCGAGATGTTCGCCCACCCCATGACGCCGAACACCGCGAGCACGGGAAACACGTTCGGCACGATGGCCAGCAGACCGAACCGCCACGAACGGAAGATCAGGAAGATCACCGCGAAGACGGTGATGAACGCCGTCGCGAAGCTGGTGATCTGGGAGACCACCAGATAGTGATCGAGCGTGCTGAACAGGCGGCCGGATCCGGTCACTGTGGGTTTGACCAGCGACCCGGCGAAGATCTCGTTGGCACGTTCTTCGGCAATGCGAATCTGCTCAAACACCAGATCGGAGCTCATCGACGCCAGCTTCACGGTGATCTGCGCTTTCGAATAGTCGCTCGCCACGACGCGATCGAGTTCCACGCGACCCTCGTCGGCCAACCCGAACACGAACAGCTCCTGCGCAATCACCGACGCGTCGTCGGGCACGCGCGCGGCATCGGGCGCGTCGTCGCTGAGCTCGCGGTTGACGCGCTTGACGTAGTCGACGACAGACGACACCTTCCGCACGTAGGGCAGTTGCTCAAGCTCTCGCGACAGGCGGTCCATCCGCTTCAGCGTGTCCGGCTGCTTGACCGCGTCAGGCGCGCCTTCGAGCAGCACCTGGAAGTTGTAGATGCCTGCGAGCTTCGTGTCGATCACCGCCGCCGAGGTCGACAGCGGGTGTGATGTCGCGAAGAAGTTGATGTGGTTGGTGTCGACGTGCAGCTTGGTCAATCCCCAGCCGGCCACGATCGTGATCGCGGTCGCGGCCGCCATGACCCGCCAGGGATTGCGCGCCGAGAACCGGCCGATCCGTCGCATCGGCGCAGCGAACCACGTGGTCTGCGGCGGCTCCGGCGTGACTTCATCCAGCCACGCGAGCATCGTCGGCACCAGGACGATCGAGATGGCGAAGTCCACCATGATGCCGATCGCGGAGCCCAGTCCGAAGTGGCGCACCGCCACGATGTTGGTGGCGCAGAGCGAGAGCATGCCGAGCGCGGTGGTGCCGCCGGCGCCGAGCAGCGGCGCGAACAAATTGGCCACGGTCGACTTGAACGCCTCCTCCTTGCCCACACGGCGGCGCTCGTGGTCGAAGTGCTGCAGGATGTGCACGTCGTCAGCGATGGCCAGCACCACGATCAGCGGCACGAGCATGCTGCTCAGCACGTTGTAGCTGAAACCCATCAGGCTGTAGAGGCCGAGCGACCAGATCACGCTGATCAGGACGGCCACGAGCGTGAGGATCGTCTTCTTCCACGAGCGGAACAGGAAGTAGATGGCCAGCATCGTGACGAGGAAGATCGGGGGCGTAAACACCCGCTGGTTGTCGAGCGTGACGCGGTTGTAGGCCTCGGTGATTTCGAGGCTGCCGTTCAGGTGCGATTGAAACCCCTTCGGGGTCTTCGCCGCCACGAGCGTCTCGATCTCCTCGAGGACCGCCGACCGGACGTTGTCGATCTTCGCTTCGTCGAAGAAGACGACGATGGCGGCCACGGTGCCGTCGGCAGAGATGAGATCGCCGCGGAGGAGGTCGTCGTTGAGCGCGCGGGCGCCGACCTCGGCCGCCGATGTCGTTCCGAGATCCTTGAACAGTCGGCGCACGTCCAGCCCGCCGTCATCCACGGGCTGGGCCGCGCCCGTTCCGCCTGCGCCGGCCGATGCCGGCAGCGCATCAATCACTGTGGCGGTCGAGAGACTGCTCACGCGCTGCACCGTCTGGACCTTCTCGATGTCCCTCGACAGCGTCTCGATCAGCGCGAGTCCGTCAGTGCTCAGCAGCGCTTCGCGGGTCGGCGCCTCGATCGCGATGATCAGCGTGCGTGTGCCGCCGAATTCGTCGCGGAAGCGCGCGTAGTCTTTGTAGATCGGGTCGCTGACCGAGAACCACGCGGTCAGGTCGTTGTCGATCTTCGTGATGTTGGCGCGGGGCGACAGAACCACCGCGCCGAGGACGATGAAGATGGTGAGGGCGCGGCGCCAGCGCCAGATCACATTCGCCAGTCGACGGCTCACTTGATGACCTTCTCCAGCTCCCGTCGCGTGAACGCGTCGTCGCTCAGACCGACGTCGTACTCGGCCTTCTCCACCGTCAATTCCGTACGCGTCTTCTGGCCAAGGTCCTTCATGACCATCGCCATCGCGGTCCAATACTTGCCGACCTTCTCGATTCGCTGGGCATCGAACACCTTCTGCACATCGCCGCGCTTGCTGTAAATGTCGGCGTGCATCACGACGAAGTTGTCTTTGCGCACGATGGAGACAACGCGCGGGAACCGCGCATTGGCATCCTTGGCGCGCGACTCGAGCGTGTAGGCGGCGCCGCCCTCCGCCGTGTCGTTCACGAGCGTGTAGGTGTAGTCGTTGAACTCCCGACCGCCGATGTCCTCGTAGGTGAAGTCGCTGCCGACGAAGCTCTCCTGCGCCTCACTGCCGGCAATGCGGCGCACGCGCGCGAGGGCCGGCAGATAGAGAAAGCGCTCGGCGTCCGCGTCGGGATGTTCCCACACCAGAAACGCGGTGCCGGCGATGTCGGCCGGGTACGTGAATCGGGTCAGCGATTTGTCGCCGCCCGACGATTTCTTCGACAGCACGGTCAGCACGCGTTCGCGCGCGCGTTCCTGCCGGTCGAACAGTCGCATCTTGAACGCCACTCGCCCGTCGCGGCCAGTGTCGCGTTGGTCGGCCTGACGAGCGACCCACTCGCCTTGTAGTTGCGGTGAACCGGCGGGCATCGCCCCCTGCGCCTGAAGGTTGGCGGTCCCGGGCTCGGCCTTCAGGAAGAGTGTGAGGAAGACGAATAGGAGGCGAGACATGCGTCTTACGCGGATCGGCGGTCCCTGGGGAGAGGGAACCGCGAGGGTCGAATTACGTTGTGTGAGCCCGGGATCGACAAGGCGAATTATGTGAAGAGTTTCACAAGGCGTCAAGGACTATCCTGCTAGTAGTGGGGTTGGCCCGAAAAAGAATAGCACTGTGGACGCTGGCGGCAGTCGCCGGCGCGATCGTGGTGCTGTTTGTTGTCGCGGCCGTCGCCCTGCGGGCCGGAGCGCTGCGGCCGCGGGTCGTCAGTGCTCTTGCGGAAGCCCTCAACTGCGACGTCTCTTTGGACCAACTCGACGTCCAGTTGGTCCCCGTCATGAAGGTCACCGGCAGCGGACTGTCCATCCGCCTCCGCGGTCGACCACAACTCCCTCCGTATCTTGAAGTTACGCGATTCACCGTCCACCTCGGACTTCTATCGGTGCTGCGCCGCCACGTCGACACGGTCCACCTTGAGGGCATGCGCCTCAACGTGCCACCCGGTCGCGGACCCAACGACGCGCCGGCCACTGACACCGCGCCAATCCTGGCGGTCCCGGATGCAACCCGTCCCCTCTTCAGCATCGGCCACGTGTTGGCCAGCGAAGCCACGCTCAATTTCGTCGGCCTCATTTCGCACAACCGTCCGCTCAGCTTCGCGCTCCGCGGTCTCGATCTCGAAGACGCCAGCATCGGACGTGCGATGCACTTTACATCGAGCGTGATCAGCCCCATTCCGCGAGGGATGGTGAAGCTCGATGGCGCGTTCGGTCCATGGGATCGGGACGACCCCACGCACACGCCGTTCGCCGGCTCGTACGATCTTGCCGCCGGCGACCTCAGCACGATCAACGGCGTCGGCGGCCACATCGCGTCCACCGGCAACTTTACCGGCCAACTAACCGAGATCCGCGTGATCGGCACGGGCAGGACGCAGAACTTCTCACTCGACCTCGGCGGCGCACCGGTGCCGCTGACGATGACATTCGTAGTGACGGTGGACGGCAGCAACGGCGCCGCGCGGCTCGAACAGATCGATGCGGTCTTGTTCAACACGCTGGTGCGCGCCAACGGCACACTGGTCAACCTGCCGGGCCCCGGCCACGACGTGCAGATGGCCGTCGAAGTGAAAGACGGACGGATCGAAGACCTGTTGCGATTGATGATTGCCACCGAGCGAGCAGAGTTGTCGGGCGATGTGTCGATGACGGCCGCGGTGACGCTGCCGGCCGGCGAGGGCACACCGCGCGAACGGTTGAACGCCACTGGGACATTTGGCCTCGATGGCGTTCGCTTCACGAGCAAGGATGTGCAGCAGAAGCTCCAGGAGCTCAGCCGGCGCGGTCAGGGCAAGAATGAGGATGAGGTGGTGAGCCGCGTGGCCACCGGCCTGAGCGGCCGGTTCTCGCTGAGGAGCGGCGTCCTCACGCTGCCACACCTGACATTCGCTGTACCCGGTGCCACGATGGAACTGGCGGGCCGATACACGATGGGCACCGAGGCGATCGCCTTCACCGGCACGGCGAGATTGCAGGCGAGTCTCTCGGCGGCGGTCGGCGGGTTCAAGTCTGTATTCATCAAGCCGTTCAACCGCCTCTTCAGCAAGGACGGCAGCGGCGCGATCATCCCGATCCAGATCACGGGCACGCGCACGCAGCCGAAGTTCAGCGTCCGCAAGAAGCAGATCTTCAAGACGGAGCAATGACGTGCGACTCACAGTCCAGCTCACTCTCCTGCTCATCGTGCTCGGCCTCACCAGCGCGGCGCCTGCGGCGGCGCAACAGCAGGACACGCCGGGCTCGAAGGACCATCCGGCTGCGCCCCGGATGGCCGGCTATTACATCTCCGGCTACGCACTCAGAGACTTCGACGGCGTCGACGTCCCGCTGGGCGACGACAAGATGCTGCGCGTCGAAGGCAAGCTGACGGAGATCACGTACAGGATCACGGACGACGCGAAGATGTCGAGCGCGCTGGAGATCGCGCGCAACTACACCAGCGCGTTCAGAGCCAAGGGCGGGCAAGTCCGATACAGCAACCCGGACAACATTCACACGACGCTGTCCATGACGAGCGGCGGCTCGGAGACGTGGTGCCATGTGAGCGTCTCGAATCGCGGCGAGAGTTACACGTTGAAGATTGTCGAGAAGATCGCGCTTGACTCAGATCCAGAGCGATCAACATGGGGGGGCCATGGGGAGCCATGGGGAAGAGCAAAACCAAAGACAGGCTTTCGAAGAGCTCTTTGAAAGCCTGTCGGGGGCGGTGTTGGTGTTGATCTTCCCCATGGAGCCCCATGGCCCCCCATGTTGAAGGTCTTGATCTTCGCTAGTTGACGACGACGCTCAGCTGCGCTTTGGCGGCGTCGTCGAGCGGCGCGGGCTTCTGGGCGTCGTAGTCGAAGCGAACGAGGATGGTCTTTGCGGTCGCGACGAGTTCGCCGGTCGCCGCGTTCACGATCTCGTAGGCGTACGTGAAGCTCGTGCGCCCGAAGGCGGCGAGGGTGATCTTCACGTCGAGGTCATCGCCGTACTTGGCCTGCGCGCGGTAGTCGAACTCCACGCGCGCGAGGATGAAGCCCAGGCCGCGCGGGCCCGGGTCACCGGCGCCCTTCGCCTGAAACCCCATCTGCGCTCGCCACAAGTTGAAGCGCGCCTGTTCGAGATAGGTCAGATAGACGGCGTTGTTGACGTGTCCGAGCGGGTCGCAGTCGCGAAACCGGACTTGAAGCCGGTGTGTCATCAGCAGCATTACGTGCGGTCCTGACGTTTCTTCTCGAGCCGGCGCTCTTCCTGCAGGCGCTCGAGCTCGATCTCGGAATGATCCGTGAACTTCATCGACGCCGCGATCGCGTGATGCCCGGCGCGCTCGTCGATCAACGTGTGCATCTGCTGGCAGACGCGGCGATAGGCCGGATGACCGGCCGGCGCCGTGCGCAACTCGATCACGTGCATCGCCTCGCGCGCGTTCATGTCCATGATGAAGCGGACGCGATACGCCAGCGACACGGCGTATTGTGCGGCATCGCGCAAACCGCTGGCCGACAGCGCGTCGAACAACTCGGCTGATCGCGCCATGGCCGCGTCCCAGTCGGCGACCGCGCCGGCCTCGATGATGGCCTCCGGGCGAATGTGCCCGTGCTTGGTGGTCAGCGACTGCCAGTCGATCGTCATGAGGCGGTGGCGCTGCAAGTCGCGGAACGCGCCGTAGTCGGTAAGGATGTCGAAGCGATAGCTCGTGCGCTCGAACGCGCGGCCGGGCTTGTGGCGACGGTTTGTGCGATCGCCGACATAGGCGGCGAGCACCGCCGCGCGATCCGCCGGACTCATCGACCGCGCGATCTCGAGCAGCTGATCGTCGGGTAGATCTGTGGATGTGTAGAGCGCCGCGGCGATCACTTTCACTTCGCCGTCCGGATCGAAATCCGACAGCGTCACTTCCGGCCGCTCGCCAGGCTCCGCTTCCGCGGACAACCGCTGACCAATCGCCAGCGTCTTCGCGCGTGCGTCCGCGAGATATGACGTCCACGCGCCGCCGCGCTCGGGCTGATCCACGCGCGTCAGAAACGCCGGAATCACTTTGCGCAGTTCTGCGAGCATCAGGTCCGCGTAGTTGCGCACCTCGGCGAGCGGATGCGCGCGCATGCGCAGAATCAGCGCCTCGTACGCCTGTCCCGTCGCGTAGATGCCGACGTTCGACTGGGTCGCCGCCGGCAGCAGGCCGCGCAACGTATCGAGCGCCTTGGCACGCGTCGCCGACCGGTACACCGCATCGGAGTCACCAGGCTGCTTCGGGTACTTCTTCTCGAAATGCTCGCGCAACGGATCGATCCACTTCGCGTAGGTCTCGAACGTGGCGTCGAGGGCGGCGACGTACATCGCGCGCAGCGGGTGACCATCGAGTTCCGACGGCACGTGATACCGCCACACGTCGCCGGTGCGATCCGTGTAAGGAATGTAGCGGGTGGACTGCTCCAGATACGCGGCCAGACGGCCGCGCTCGAGCACCTTCGTCAGAATGTTCGAGACGTTCTCGCACGCCAGATGCACGCCGCCCAACTGCGCCACCGAGTCGTCGCCGTAGTCGTTGAAGATGCGACCGTACAACTTCTCGGCGCGCTCCTCACCCACGGAACCGCCGCCCGCCTCGGCCGCGCCGGCCAGATCAGGCGCGAACTCATCAAGAAACAGCTGCCGCAGCGACTTCGGCGACCGCGAGTAGCGCGCGAACAGCGCGCCCTTCACCGTCTCGGGCAGATTGATCAACGCAAAGCACGGGCTCTCCGTATTCGAGAAATACCGTGCCAGCACTTCCCTATTCGTCGTCGTCATCGTCGTCGTTCTTTCGCCAGAAGCGGGAGTACTCGTCGAGGAACGTGAGCGTCTCGAAGGTCTTCATGCGATCGAAGAATAGGATGCCGTCGAGGTGGTCGGTTTCGTGCTGAATCACGCGTGCCGGCAGGCCCGAGGCCTGCAGCACGATCTTCTTGCCCAGGCGGTTGAACGCGGTGACGCTGATGGCCTTGGGCCGCTCCACCAGGCCGCGAATGTCGGGGATGCTGAGGCAGCCTTCCCAGTCGGTGTCCATCTCGATCGCGGCCGCGCCCGGCGCGGCAACGGGCGTGATCACCGGATTGATCAGCGCCACAAACGGCATCTCGTCGTCGTCCGACAGTTGGCCGGTCAGCTTCGAGGGCCGGAGGCCGGCCACAAACAGGCGCACGCTCTCGTGGATCTGCGGTGCGGCGAGGCCGATGCCCGCGTACTCGCGCATCGTCTCGAACATGTCGTCGATCAGGCGCTGAAACTCGGGGGAGACGATTTCGGCCGGTTCGACGATCCGGGCCTTCTCGCGGAGCACGGGATGGCCCATGCGCGCGACTTTGAGGATAGCCATGGAACCCAATTATAGACGTGCTCGGATTTTGGCCATGCGCTTGAGACTCTTCTCTGCGGCGGCTGTGGCCGCGCTGCTGGTGACGGCGGCGTGCGGCAGCATGGCGACGTCCCCCTCGACAACCATGAAGGCGACGACGTCGATGATGACCGCCGGCCTTGGGGTCGGGACGTTTGCGTCGACCAAGTCGATGCCGGCTCAGCAGGGCACGTGCGGCGGGTTCTCGTGGACGATCACGACACTCACGGCCACGTCGGTCTCCGGCTCGTTCGCGGCGACGTGCAATGGCAGCACGCAGATGAACGGCATCGGCTCGGCGACGGCCACACTCGGCAGCAACGGCACGATCAACTGGACCGGCACGGCCACCGCCTCGGTGCCCGGCAACAACAACTGCGCGGTCGCGCTCAGCGGCAGCATGACCCCCAGTTCGACGGGCGTCAGCATCACCTACTCGGGCACGACGTGCCTTGGGCCCGTCAGCGGGACGGAAGTTCTCGGACCGAGGTAACTGGTTCGGCGTTGCCGGCTGTGCCGTGCGGGTCCTGCCGCCGAACAGCCCCAGTTGGCGTCACCTTACGAACCTCCCTCACGCACCTTACG
>CAYHEX010000061.1:0-15594 GCA_964355365.1 uncultured Solibacteraceae bacterium
CGGTCCAGCGCTAATGCGAACCCTCACCTACGTCGATGCGATTCGTGAAGCGCACGCTGACCTGCTGACGCATGACCCCCGCGTGTTTGTGATCGGACAGGGGCTCTGGAGTCCGTGGTACGTCGGGGCCAGCATGAAGGACCTCGATAAGGAGTTCGGCCGACACCGCATCATCGATTCGCCAATCGCAGAGAACGCGACGACGGGCGCGGCGATCGGGGCTGCGATGGCCGGCATGCGGCCCATCGTCGTGCACCCGCGGATGGACTTCATGCTGCTGGCGATGGACCCGATCGTCAATCAGGCGGCCAACTGGGCGTATCTGTTTGCGGGACGAGTACCCGTGCCCGTCGTGATTCGCGCCATCATCAATCGAGGCGGCGAGCAGGGCGCGCAGCATTCGCAGGCGTTCCAGGCGATGCTGGCGCATGTGCCCGGTCTGAAGGTCGTGATGCCGGCGACGCCGTACGATGCGAAGGGGTTGCTCATCGCCGCAGTGGCGGACGGCAATCCCGTCATGTATATCGACGATCGGTGGCTGTACGAAGAGGCGGGCGATGTGCCCGAAGGGCTGTACGAGGTCAAGATTGGTGAAGCGGCCGTTCGGCGGGCCGGTCGCGATGTCACAATTGTTGGCATTTCACACGCCGTTGTGAAGGCCATGGACGCCGCGTCGGTTCTCTCGGCCGACGGGATTGAAGCTGAGGTCATCGATCTCCGTAGCATCAAGCCGTGGGACGTTCGAACCGTTGTTGAATCGGTCCGCCGCACACGGCGCCTGATCGTGACGGAAAACGCCTGGCGAACTGTCGGTGTCGCTGGTGACATCGTGGCCACGGTGGTCGAGCATGCCATTGATGCGCTGATTGCGCCCCCGCTGCGTGTGACCCTGCCGGATACACCCGCACCATCGAGTCGTGCATTGGAGCACGCGTACTATTTCGGTGCAGACGAAATAGTTGCGGCGGCACGGCAGGTTGTGGGGCCTCGACGTTCCCAGTGACGCTGGCGCTGTGACGAGGGAACGCACAGTCGTTTCTCTGATCGTGGGCACGTTGGCCTGGGGTGTTCTGCTGTTCGGTTCTGTCTATCCTTGGGCGTACGCGGTGATGGCCACAGCGGCTCTGATTTCCGGCGTCATCGCCATCCGTTCTGCAGGCCCAGTCCGCGTGCCATCCGTGTGGCTGGTGGCGTCGGCCGCCGTCGTTCTCGTTGCAGGATGTGTCCAGTTGGTGCCTCTTTCCGGTGACAGGCTGCAAGCTATGAGCCCGGCCACCGTCGGCCTACTGCGGCAAGTTGACCTGCAGTTCGCACTGGGTCTTCGCCAGGTGCATGCCCTGAGCATTGATACGGGGGCAACAATCACGGCGCTCCTGCTCTACGCCGTTCTTGCGGTGTTTGCGGCCGGTGTTGCCCGATGGTGCAGTGCGGCTGGCACCCGTAGCATCGGAACCGCTCTGACCGCGCTGGGCGCGGTTGTTGCGCTGATCGGCATCATCCAGCGGCCCTTGTACGCCGGGAAGATCTACGGGATTTGGACGCCGTTTCAGGCGGGCGAAGCCTTTGGCCCGTTCGTGAACCGCAATCATTTCGCGGGTTGGATGATGATGTGCCTTCCTGTCACGCTTGGCTTGCTGTTTTCATCGCTCGAGACCGGGATGCGCGGTCTCAAGCCGGGATGGCGGCGGAAGATGGCGTGGTTCGACTCGCCGGATGCGAGCCGGCTATTGCTGCTTGGCGGTGCTGCTGTCGTCATGGGCCTGGCGCTCGTGCTCACCACGTCGCGATCAGGAATCGGCGCATTTGGATTTGCCGTCTGTGTCGCTGCTGGCCTATTCGTGTTCAAGGTGCATGGCCTGTCGCGGCGTGCGATTGGCGCCGTCTACCTGACGGCCTTTCTGTTGTTGATCACTGGCTGGGTTGGCCTGGACGTGATCGTTGACCGTTTCGGCCAGACGAACTGGTCCGAGCTGCAGAATCGCCGCGGCGCCTGGGAAGACGCTCGTCGCGTTGCCGCGATGTTCCCTTTGGCCGGGACCGGTCTTGGGACGTACGGCACGGCGATGCTGATCTATCAACAACATGGTTTGCCGCTGCATTTCGCCCAAGCCCACAACGACTACCTCCAGCTTCTGGCGGAAGGTGGATGGCTGATTGCTGTGCCAGTGGCCCTGCTGGTCATCCTCGCGACCCTTCACATTGCGGCGCGTTTTCGAGAAGAAGGCAGCGCCAATTCCCAGTGGGTACGGGCCGGCGCGGTCACAGGCCTCATCGCCGTGGGGTTGCAGGAAATCGTGGACTTCAGTCTCCAGATGCCCGGGAACGCCGCCCTGTTTGCCGCGCTCATGGGCTTGGCGCTCCATCGGGCTCCCGCCTCGCGCCGGGGTAGGGTGAGGCCGGAGTGAGCGGCTGTCCACGCTGCGGTGGGGAGCAACTCAAGTCTGCTCCGATGTTGTTCGGCTTGGAGTTAGGTCTTCGAGTCATTGCTGGTGGCCGAAGGAGATACAGGTGTAGCGCCTGCGGTTGGACCGGCCGTCGGCGTCGGCTGCACCGGCGGCGTCGCAACCTGCCGTCGCTCAGCCAGGGTCGGACCCCAACGGGTCGGGCGGTGTCGCTCTTTGTGTTCGCATTGATCTTCCTTGTAGTCACCGGCGTGCTCGCCGCCCGAGGCTGTCCACGTCGCCAGGACGCGCCGAGCGATCTCGAAAAGAGTGATCGGGCAACTCCTGCACTGAATCAGATCGCAGGCGGTCACGGAAGGCACAGTGCTCAAGCGCGCGATTGACCTCCTGGCGGCCGTTGCGGGCCTGATCGTGACTCTGCCGATCATGCTGGTGGCGATGCTGGCGGTCTCGCTGCAGGATTTCCGAAATCCCTTCTATGTTGCGCCCCGAGTCGGCCGCGGTGGCGTGCCGTTCCGCATGTTCAAACTCCGGACAATGGTGGTGGATGCGGACAAGATTGGAGGCACATCGACAGCGGTCACTGACCGGCGAATCACGCGCGTCGGTCGAGTGCTGCGCCGGTTCAAACTCGACGAAGTCCCGCAACTCCTGAATGTTGCGCTGGGCCAGATGAGTCTCGTTGGGCCCAGACCTCAGGTTCCGCAGCTTGTTGCCGGATACACATCCATGGAGAAACGGCTGTTGGCCGTATTGCCTGGCATCACCGATTTCTCATCCATCGTCTTCGCCGACCTGGGAGAGATTCTCAAGGACGCCGACGATGCGGATGCCAAATACGATTTGATCATCCGTCCGTGGAAGAGTCGTTTGGGGTTGCTCTATGTTCGCAAGCACAACCTGACGACCGATGTGTGTCTCATCGTCCTGACTGTCATGTCGCCAGTCTTCCGGTCGCTTGTCTTGGGCGCTGTGCAACGGCTGCTCGCCATGCACGGCGCTCAGTCGGATGTGATCCATGTGGCCGGCCGTTCAGAGCCGCTCTTCCCTGCGCCCCCGCCAGGTGCGGTCGGTGGCCAGCGTAGAATTGATGACGACACGATGACCACTGATTCCCCGCGGCCACCTCGCGACGCAAGCGAGCCAACCGGCCTGCTTGCCGCCCTACAGGCCTATCGCAGGCCGCCCATCATCGTCGCACACCTGTTCGTCATCGGGCTGTCGAACTACGTGGCCTTCATTCTTCGATTCGACGGGGCGATTCCGCCGGAGCACTACCGCGCGTTCCTCGAGTCGTTGCCGTGGTTGATCGCCATCAGGGCATTCGTCTTCTCGCCGCTGCGTCTCTATGAGGGGCTGTGGCGCTACACGAGTCTGCACGACCTGCAAACACTCGTCAGTGGCGTGCTGTTGAGTTCAGTGATATTCGGTGCGTACGTGTTCTCACCGGTTGGGCCGTTCGTCTACCCCCGCACGACTCTCGTCCTCGATGCGCTCATCCTGATCGTCTTACTGGGAGGCCTTCGGCTCATCAAGCGAATCTCATCGGACTTCACGCTGCACGTGACCAACGGCCGACGGGTTCTCGTGTACGGGGCCGGCGATGCGGGTGAGATGGTCGTGCGAGAAATGCGCCAGAGCCGTCACCTTGGTCTCCGGCCGGTAGGGTTTGTCGACGATGACCGAAGAAAAGTAGGGGCGAGCATTCACGGGGTACGAGTGCTCGGCACGAGTTCGCAGTTTGGACGAATTGTTGCCAAGACTCAGGCCTCGGTTGTGGTGGTCGCGATACCCGGCGCGGATCCGGAGCTTGTTCGAAAGATAGTGTCAATGGTCGAGCCTTATGGCGTACGGATCAAGACTCTGCCGCAAGGACGCAGCCTCCTTGCCGGTGTCGGACAACTTGAACAGATTCGCAGCCTCACGATTGAGGATCTGCTCCGTCGGCGGCCGATCAACCTTGACTCGGAGCCCATCCGTACGTTGCTGCACCGACAGAGGGTTATGGTGACCGGCGCTGGAGGCACCATTGGCGCAGAGCTATGTCGTCAGATTGCGGCCTTTCGTCCCGAGCGGTTGGTCATGGTGGAACGGCATAGTGCGAGTCTCGCCGCTGTTCGGCAGTCGCTCACATCGGCAGACTCACCGAAGACTGCGGTCCACGGTGTCCTGTGCGATGTGACGGACGAAACTGGTCTGTCCGCCATATTCTCACAACACGCGCCGACGATCGTCTTCCATGCGGCGGCCCACTACTCGGTCGATCTGGCTCATTCGGAGCCGTGTGAGATCGCTCGAAATAACATTCGTGGGATCAGGCTGGTTACGGAGTTGGCGGCACGGCACGGCGGGAAGCGCGTTGTCATGATGTCGACCGACAAAGCGGTCAACCCGGCCAACATCGTCGGCGCCACTCATCGAGCGGCGGAGATGGTTGCGCGGTCCCTTGAGACGGAACACACCTCCGTGTTTGTTCTCAGATTTGGAAACATCCTCGGAACGCCAGGCAGCGTCGTGCCGCTGTTCTTGGATCAAATCGGCCGAGGCAGGTCCCTGACGGTGACCGATCCGGAAGCGCGCCGGTCGTTCATTGCGGCGTCCGAGGCTGTCGAACTGGCGCTGCACGTCGCTGCCGGCGGGGAGGGCGGGACGTTCACCATCGACATGGGCGAGCCGATCAAGATCATCGACATCGCGCGCCACCTGATTAATTTGGCCGGACTGGCTCCCGGCGAAGATATCGATATTCAGCTTGTGGGCCTTCGGGGTGACGAGAAACTCGAGGAGGATCGCGTTGCCGCGGGTGAGACCTTGGGCGCGTCCGGGGTGCCTGGGGTGCTTCGCGTGGTGCCGGCTGGTGACCTTCCGGCCACCGTCCTGACCGACGCCCTGAAGCTCGAAGGTCTTGCCGTTGAGCGTCGGCCAGAAGCCCTGCTCGATCAACTCCGCGTCTTCGTGGGTCCACTGCTCCGCAGGGCGGCTCCGACGCCAGCGAAGCCCATAGAGGCCGCGTCCCATCCAGTGACTGACGGGCCTCAGCCCGCTACGCCGTCATCGCACTATCAATGCCGACGCTGCGGATCGAGCAAGATGCACCGTTCGAAGGCGAGGAACTTACGCGAGCGCGCTTTCCGACGTATCACCTCAAGGCGCCTGTTTCGATGTAGCGACTGCGGTCTTCGTGCCTGGCTGGAGCCGGTTGACGCGGTGCATCCTTGGCAACGTGACGATGCTGATGCGTTGGATCTTGAGGCTCTCGACAAGACTGTGCGGCACTTATGACCCTTCCGTCGTTCGCGTGTCGGCCATGAGCCTGCGCATCGGCATCGATCTGGACGGCACGCTCGCGGACCTGTCGTCGATTTACCACGAGTACGAAGCGGCGCTTTTCGGGCAGCCATCAACGGAGAGAGTCGTTGAGCCTGACGAGCCTCCTACGGAGTCCACCGACAAGGAGAAACTGAAGGCCGCCAAGGACAGATCGAGTCGGCACGACACTGTGTGGCGTGCCCTGAAGAACACGCCTGACCTGTGGACGCTGTTGAAGCCCCTGGAATCGGACACGGTCCGGGTCTTGTACGAAGCGGCCAGCCGGCACGCTTGGGAGGTGTTCTTTGTCACACAGCGGCCGAAAACGGCAGGTGCGTCGGTGCAGAGGCAGACGCAGGAGTGGTTGATCGCACAGGGTTTCAAGACCCCGAGCGTACTGACCCTTAGTGGGTCTCGCGGAAAGGCCGCCCACGCTCTCGATCTGGACTTTCTGATCGATGACCTGCCCAAGAACTGCGTTGACGTCATCTCTGACTCGAAGTGCCGGCCGATTCTGATCCTGCGGGACTCAGATGCGAAAGCCGAGGAGGTTGCTCGGCGAATGAGCATCGGGGTCGTGCGCTCCGTAGCCGAGGCCATTGCACTGTTGGAGCAACCCGTGACCGAACCGAGAACTGCCGTCATTGGCCGCATCCTCAAGGCGTTGGGCTTTTCCAGATAGCGGCGGCGTCAGGCGATCCGAACCAGGAGACTGGACTACTTATGGCCTTTACCGCACACCCCTCCGCGATTATTGACGACGGCGCCTCCATTGGTGACGGCACGCGCATCTGGCACTGGGTGCATGTCAGTGCCGGCGCGAGGATTGGCGCGCGATGTTCGTTGGGCCAGAACGTCTATGTTGGCAGCCGCGTGTTGATCGGCGACAACTGCAAGATCCAGAACAACGTGTCCATCTACGACAACGTGACGCTCGAAGACGACGTATTTTGCGGTCCCAGCATGGTGTTCACGAATGTCTACAACCCGCGCAGCCACGTGCCGCGCAAGGACGAATACCGGGACACGCTCATCAAGACGGGGGCGACGCTGGGTGCCAACTGTACGATCATCTGCGGCAACACGGTCGGCGAGTTCGCGTTTGTCGCGGCCGGCGCGGTGGTCACGCGCGATGTGAAGGCGTATGCGCTCATCGCCGGCGTCCCGGGTCGCCAGATCGGCTGGATGAGTCGGCACGGCGAGCGTCTGTCGCTGCCGCTGGAGGGCAGTGGTGACGCCGTCTGTCCGGCGACCGGCGTACGCTACGTCATGACTGACGGAATCTTGTCGGTGGGATAGGGCAGGTGTTGGCGAGCGCCTCAAGAGTCCAGAGTGCGATTTCCGCTGATGGTTGGTGAAACCTCTCCTGATGGACTTAGTAGAATGAGGCGCATGCTGGGAGCATTTAAGGCGTTGTTGACGTCGGTCCTTACCCGACGGGCAAGAAACATTGACCGGGAAAATGCGGCAGCTATTCATCATCTGCTGGATGGCGAAGTCATTCGAATGATAGACGTCGGCGCCTCCGGAGGCATACTGCCGCGCTGGAGTCCCTACCGGGCCGACATCGATTTCGTTGGCTTGGAACCGGATAGCAGATCATTCAAGGAACTTCAGGCTTCGGAAGAACCAAGGCTGTTCAGCAGTTATCGGCTGATCCCTTGGGGGGCATGGGACAAGGGAGGAAGAATCAATATCTCGTTCACCCGCAAGCCATTGTGTTCCTCGCACTTTCAGCCCAATACCGCCTTTCTGTCTCGATTTCAGGACGCCGAACGATTCGAAATCGCAGGCTCAGGAGAGGTGGAGTGCCAGACGCTTGATAGCCTGGGACCCGACCTCGGAGATGGCGCCGACTTCATAAAACTTGACCTCGAAGGAGGCGAACTGGCGGTCTTGCAGGGAGCGACGAGTGTATTGGGCCGTTGCCTTGGCCTCCACGTGGAGGTTTGTTTCCAGCACTTGAGGGTCGGCCAGCCGTTGTTTGGCGACATTAATGCCTTTGTCGTCAATCAAGGCATAGACTTTGTCGACTTTGTCGCGCTGACGCGCTGGGAGCGAGATAACTACAGAGGTATCGGGCAGTCGATCTTCGCCGATGCGTTGTATCTGCGATCTCCAGAAGGCGTGATGGAGATGCTCAAGAGTGGCGCGCTCGCGATCAGCAAAGCGAAGCGGTATCTGGCAACTTTAGCAATTTATGAGAGGTTCGACCTGGCTGTTAGGTTTTTGCATCTGGCCGAGGCTGCAGGGGTGTTAGCCGACGGCGCCTATCTATCGCAGGCTCAGGCGGTGATCGCCCAGAAAGCGAGTTTGATGGACAAGCGACTACGTCTCATTCGCCGGTTGAGCTACGCCTGTGCTAGTTCGTCGAATCCGAACAGCGCACTTCATTACTTTCACTGAGAGTTAAAGCCGCATCGGGACAGAGGTGGAGTCTTCACCAGTCCTGATCCAAATCTGATTGAATGTGTGCTCCGATAAGCCTGTATTCAGGCTCGCAGCATGTGTCTTTTCCACTCTGACCAGACCCGCGCGACGCAAGCAGTCGTGACCTGCCTGGGTTCTTCGGACCAGCCAATACCAGAACGTGGCGCTCCGAGTGGTTGTTGACGCCTACGCCTCGAACTCGGCTGGCCGCGCCATTCTGCCACGGCCTGAGGGGATCATCCAGCGCGGTTTCAAACTCCGCGTCCCACAGCCAACGCAGGATCGTGCGCAAGACGAACTCGCGCCCGTTGTCGGAGCGTCGCACGCATCGAACACGAAGTCGTCCACACCCGATTCGGCCCCATTGTCCAAGGACCTGGGTGCAGGGCGGGGCGACCGTAAGACCGCTGACTCTTGATATGCTCCCGACAAAGTGGACATGAAGCCCTCAGCCTCCAACACCAAGATCGCCATCGTCGGCCTCGGCTATGTCGGCCTGCCGCTGGCCGTGGAATTCGGCAAGCACTTCGACACGCTGGGATTCGACATCAAAGCGGCGCGCGTCAAGGACCTGAAGGCGCATCGCGACAGCACGCTGGAGGTGGACCGGGCGGAGCTGAAGGCCGCCAAAAGACTCACGTATTCAAGCAATTCGCGCGATTTGCGTCGCGCGAATGTATTCATCGTGACGGTGCCGACGCCGATCGACAAACACAACCGCCCGGACCTGAGCCCCGTCGTGAGCGCCAGCCGAACGGTGGGCGGCGCGCTGAAGAAAGGCGATGTCGTCATCTTCGAGAGCACCGTGTATCCGGGGTGCACTGAAGAAATCGCGGTGCCGATTCTCGAAACGGCGTCCGGCCTGAAGTACAACCGCGACTTCTTCTGCGGCTACAGCCCGGAGCGCATCAATCCCGGCGACAAGTCGCATCGATTGCCCAGCATCAAAAAAGTGACATCCGGGTCCACGCCGGCGATCGCCGACTTCGTGGACGCGCTGTACGGCACCATCATCACGGCCGGCACCCACAAGGCGTCGAGCATGGCGGTGGCCGAGGCGGCGAAGGTGATCGAGAACACGCAGCGCGATGTGAACATCGCGCTCGTCAACGAGTTGTCGCTGATCTTCGATCGTCTGGGTCTCGACACCGAAGAAGTGCTCAAGGCGGCGGGAACGAAATGGAACTTCCTGCCGTTCCGTCCGGGCCTGGTCGGCGGCCACTGCATCGGCGTGGACCCGTACTACCTGACGCACAAGGCGCAGGAGGTGGGCTATCACCCGGAGATCATCCTCGCCGGCCGGCGCCTGAACGACAACATGTCGCTCCGCGTGGCCGAGCGCGTGTCGCACCTCATGGTCGAGAAGCGCGTTCACGTGAAGGGCGCGCGGATCCTGGTGATGGGCCTGACGTTCAAAGAGAACTGTCCCGACGTTCGGAATTCCAAGGTCGTGGACGTGATCCGCGAGTTGACGAAATACGGCGCTCGCGTGGACGCGTACGATCCGTGGGTGGATCCGCGCGAAGTGAAACACGAATACGGCATCACGCCGGTGAAGACCCTGACGCGTGGCCGCTACGACGCGATCGTGATCGCCGTGGCCCACGATCAGTTCCGTGACATGGGCGCCGCCGCCATTCGCAAACTGGGTAAGCGACGCCACGTGCTGTTCGACATCAAGTACGTCTTCAAGGCCTCACAGGTCGACGGGCGGCTGTAGTGATGAAGCGCCTTATGTGGGCTTTTGGCCTATTAGTAATCGCCTCTTGCTCGCGTTCTGGGGCATCCGAGACAAAGGCGACCTACGATCCGAACACCGGCAAACTGACGTGCCTCGAGTCCGACTTGAACAAGAACGGCAAGCCGGACGCCTGGACCTACATGGACGGGGGCGTTCCGCTTCGGACAGAGCAGGATCGGAACGAGGACGGCAAAATAGACCGGTGGGAGTATGTGACTCCGGACGGAACGGTCACGAAGGTCCTGATTTCCGCCACTGGGGACGCCAATAAGGTCTCCCGTTGGGAGTCATATGACCAAGGCGACCTCGACACGGTCGAAGAAGATACGAACGGCGACGGCCGGCCGGACAAGTGGGAAAAACACCGCGGTGTGCCGATAGTCCATGTGGAGTTCGACATGAACTTCGACGGGCTTCCAGACCAGCGATGGAACTACGGAGCGAATGCGACGGTGGAGTCGATCGAAACGCAACCCGACGGCAGGGGCGGGTACTCCAAGAAGGTCAAGCCCGGCAGCTAGAGCGTTAGTGTCTCTCAAAGAGTCCTTGACGTACAACGGGTTTGAAGCGACATTTAACGGGAAGAAGCTCTATCCAGAGGTGGTTCCGATGAGACGAGTTACCGCATTTGCGGCTTGCATGTTGTTTGCGCTGTCGCTGGCACCGATGAGTCTCGTGGCGATGGCGAGCTCTGACGATCAGGTCCAGGTCGGTTCTGTCGTGGGCACCGCGACCACTGGTACCGGCTCAACCTTCCCGACGGCAACGGTGCAACTGATCGACAGCACCACGGGTGCAGTGGTTCAGACGACGTCAACGGGCGCCGAAGCTCTGGCGGGCACGTTTGGTTTTTCGGGCGTCGCACCTGGCACGTACGTTGTCAGCATCGTGCAGACGGTGACGATTAACGGCGTGGCGACCAACGTCGTTGTGGGTCTGCAGACGGTGACAGTTGTGGCGGGCGCCGCGACCACCATTACTGTCACGACCACGGCGGCTGCCATGACGGCGTTTACCACATCGCTCGCCGGCTCAGCGCTTGCCGGCATCACAGCCGGGGCCGGCCTTGCCACGGCAGCAGGTGCCGCGGTCAGCGCTGCCGCAGCCGGCAGCGCGGGCGCGGCGATTCTGATTACCTCAGGCACAGGCATCACCGCCGGCATCGTGGCGAGTGCGATCTCGGTCGGAACGCTGACCGCTGCGAACAACGACACGAGCCCGTCAAGGTAGTTGGCTGTGAAGTCTTCTTGGGGCGGACTCCTTGAGTCCGCCCTTTTTGTTTGTCGCGCGCTTCCTCCTTTGTCCTTTCCTGTCCCAAGTGGACTAAAATTCACCTTTGCCGCTGCTTTTTCGCCTGTATCTCACGGGGCGGTAGCCTGCTTGGGAGGAACGTGTGAGTCCGCAACAGCTCTTCGCAAAGCTTCATTTCCGATCTGGACCGGTCGCGTTCGGGCTCCTGTGCCTGATCGTGACGATCGGCGCGCTTGGGACGGTGGGTGCCGGTCAGGCGACCACGCCGGGGACCGGCTACACGATTGGGCCGCAGGACGTGCTGGTGATCACGTGTGTGAACGATCAGACCGTGTCCGGGAAGTTCGTGGTTCCCACCGACGGTTTCATCGGGCTCGCGCACATTGGTCTGATCAAAGCCGTGGGGCTGACGGTGCAGGACCTGGAGACGCTGCTCAAGTCACGGTACAAGGACGGCGGGTTCCTGCTGAATCCACAGATTTCCGTGGCCGTCGAGACGTACAAGAGCCAGCACGTGATCGTTCAGGGGCAGGTCCGCAGTCCAGGAACATTCACGCTGACGGGCGACATGACGCTGCTCCAACTGGTGGCGGCGGCCGGCTCGATGACGCCAACCGCGTCCGGCGAGATCGTGATCGTTCGGACGAGCAAGGACTTTGAGACGCAGGAGTTCCTCCACGCGGACTTGAGCCAGTTGCAGAATGGCGCACCCGACGCGCGCATCGCGCTCAAGGACGGCGACGTCGTGATCGTCCAGGAGGCCGCCAGTGCCTACGTCATCGGCGAAGTGAAGAACCCCGGCGCGTATCCGGTGCAACGCCAGATGACGCTGATGCAATTGTTGTCCGTGGCCGGTGGTCCGACGGCTGATGCCGCGACCAGCCGCATCAAGATCCTGCGAACCGTTGACGGCAAACAGGTCGAGATCAAGAACGCGAAGCAAACTGAACTCATCAAACCCGGCGACACGGTCGTCGTTCCCGTCCGGTTCTTCTAATGGCCAGCGATATGACTGACAACGAACCGAAAGAACGACAGGATGTCCCCGGCGAGGCGCCGATCAGCCCAGCGCCGGTGATGGACGCCGGGCATCTGCAGGCCGTCATGCTGCCCGTCCACGGGCGCATGGTGCATCTTCGCGACTACCTGAAGATCGTGTCGAAGCGGCGCTGGATGGTGGGGACGGTGTTTCTGATGGTGTCGGTTGGAACGGCGATCTACAACTACACCACGACGTCGGTGTATGCGGCACGCGTCAAACTGCTCATCGAGGCCGGGGAGCCAAACTATATCTCCTTTCGAGAAGTGGTTGAAACGAAGACGACGCTGGACTACTACCAGACCCAGTACGATCTCCTCAAGAGCCGCAGTCTCGCGCTGAAGACCATCAAGACCCTCAAACTCGATAACGGGTTGCCATCGGCGAACAACCGGTCGCTGATGAGCTACGTCTATCTGCCGCTGAACTGGGTCGCGGATCTGTTCACCAAGAAAGAGACGGTCAGTACCGCACCGCAGACTCCGATTGCCGAGGAAGCGTCACAGGACGCCGGGGCGATTGACTCCCTGCTGTCGGCCCTGACGGTTTCGCCCGTTCGCAACAGCCGCATCGTGAACCTCGTTGTGGAGTCGCCCGATCCGCAGTTGGCGATGCAGGTGGCCAACGCGCATGCCCGCGGGTTCATCGAGCAGAACACCGAGTTCAAGTTCACGACGGCGAAGGAGGCCACCGACTGGCTGAGCGACCGGCTGGCTGAGCAGAAGAAGCTGGTGGAGGATGCCGAAGCGGCGCTGCAGCGATACCGCGAGCAGCACGATGTCATCCCCGCTGAGGACTCCGACAACATCGTCGTGCAAAAGCTCTCGCAGTTGAATTCCTCGCTGACGGAAGCGAAGACGAATCGACTGACGAAAGAGGCGTACTACACGCAGCTCAAGGCTGTGCAGAACGATCCGTCGGCGCTGGATTCCTTTCCGGATGTGCTCAAGAACACCGCCATCCAGTCGAAACGGGATCAGTTGGCCACGTTGCGTCGGCAGGAGCAGGACATGGTACAGGTCCGCCAACTCGGCCCCGTCCATCCGGATCTGGTGAAGGTACGCAACGACATCGCGGGTCTGGACCGGCAACTGCAAATGGATATCGCCAACGTGGTTCGACTGGTGAAGGCCGACTACGACGGCGCGCTGGCGCAGGAGCGGAATCTGATGGACGCGCTCGAGACGCAGAAGCGCGATGTGCTGTCCATGAGCCGAGAAGGCATTCCGTTCGGTGTCCTCAAGCGCGAAGCCGAGAGCACCCGCGCGATTTATCAGAAGCTGCTCGAGCAGGCCAAACAGACGGGCGTGTCGAACCAGTTGCGCACGACGAATGTGCGTGTCGTCGACTTCGCCGAGCTTCCGCGTTCGCCTGCGCGTCCCGACCGTCGCGGCAATATGGCCACAGGGCTACTCGCGGGGCTGGCGCTGGGATTGGTCATGGCGTTGTTCTTCGAGTATTTCGACAACCGCATCAAGACGCCGGAGGAACTGACGGCGGATCTTGGGCTGCCTTCGCTGGGTCTGCTGCCGCTCGTGCGCAAGACGGATACGGTCACTGGCTATCCATTACTTTCGGACGCCAGTTCGGCCAAGCTGAAAGAAGCGTTTCGAACGCTCCGGGCCAATGTGGTCTTCTCTTCTGCGGAGCCGGGGTCGCGCTCACTGGTGATTACCAGTACCGGGCCCTCGGAGGGCAAGACGCTGGTGGCGAGCAATCTGGCCATTGCTCTCGCCGAAGCCGATCTGAGGGTCTTGTTGGTTGACGCCGACATGCGTCGGCCGAAACAGCATGACGTCTTCGGGTTAAAACGGGAACCGGGGTTGTCCGACCTGCTGGTCGGCGGCGCCAAAGCGAGTGAGGCCGTTCGTAAGACCTCCACGGCCAATCTCTGGGTGTTGCCGGCCGGCCGCATTCCTCCCAATCCGGCAGAGTTGATGGGATCGGCCAGATTCGACGAGTTCTTCCGGTCGTTGAAGGATCATTTCGACTGGGTGCTGATCGATACGCCGCCGGTCATGGCGGTGTCTGACGCGTCGGTGGTTGCCCACAAAGTCACCGGTGTTCTGTTTGTCGTCGGCGCCGAGATGGTGAGCAAGTATGCGGCTGCCACTGCGCTGGCGCAACTCAAGAACGGCCGAGCCAAGCTGATCGGCGGCGTGCTCAATCGCGTCGATATTGATCGAAATCCGTACTACTACTCGCAGTATTACCGGAAGGAATACTCCGATTACTACACGCGCTCTGCTTCCTCGTGACGACACGGCCTGACGACGATCAGCTGCCACAGGACACTTCGCCACCGGAGCCGTTGCTCGGACCGAAGGCTAGCCGCCCGAGACCGCTCACCCAGCAGGCGCTCTCATGCGCGTCCTGGCTCGCCGGCCATAAGGCGCTGGTGGCTGTTCTGCAGCTCTTCACCATCGCTGTTCTTGCGCGGCGCCTGGAGCCTGCAGACTTCGGACTCGTCGCACTCGTGCAAGTGATGTTAAGCGGTCTTCTCGCCGCCGGATACGGTGGCATCTCCACCTACGTGGTTTGCGAACTTCGAGATCGGCCGACCGAGAGAACGGACGCCGCGTTCTGGGTCGGCACTCTCATGTCAGCGGCCGGGATTGCGCTCTTCGTCGCGTTGATTCCACTCATGAAATGGATGTCGCCTCACCCGCTGACGGTGCCTGTCGCCTTTGCAGCGGTCGCCGCCATCGTTCTGAGCCAGCTCCGCGCCGTACCGGAAGGTCTGCTGAAGCGCGGCCTGAAATATGACGCCCTCGTCATCAGGGATGCGGGTTTCGACACTGCAGGTTGCGTGCTCCAAGTGGTATTGGCGGTTACTGGATTCGGGATTTGGAGTCTTGTGCTCCCGAATGTCGTCGTGCAGGCCTTCCGACTTATCGTCACGTACCGAATGGCACGATGGCGTCCCAGCGCGAACCTCGGGCGTGCTTACTGGTCCCATGTTGCACGCTATTCAGGAAACATGGCCGGTACGAACGTCCTAGGGCTCGTGGCCAACGAGGGCGATACTCTTCTGGTTGGGACGTTCCTTGGAAACGCGTCGCTCGGTGTGTACAACGCGGCCTGGCGACTCGCGAATCTACCTGGCAGGTATGTTTCAGGGCTCGTGAGCGAGCTCGCCGCTCCAGTATTCGCCCGCGTCGCCGATGACCCACCGCGCTTCAATACTGCCTACATCCGAACGGTGAAGGTTATCGGAGCCGTTTCGTTTCCGGCTCTCATCGGGCTCTTCGTATTTGCGGATGACGTTATCGCGCTCGTCTACGGCGGCAAGTGGTTGGGGGCCGTGCTGCCGCTGCGTATTTTCATCGCATTCACGCTCCAGCGCGTCGTCATGGCACCGATTGGCGCCCTGGTCTATGTCAAGGGCCGACCGGAGGTCGCGTTCCGGTTCAACTTGGGCT
>CAYHEX010000062.1:0-15580 GCA_964355365.1 uncultured Solibacteraceae bacterium
TTGTTTTCACGGGCATTCGGCCCGGTGAGAAGCTCGAGGAAGATCTGTGGGAACGTGGCGCCCGGGTGCTGTCGACCTCGTGTGTGAACGTTCTGAGCGTTGAAGAGCCGGAATTGTGTCCAGATCACGAACTGGATGCCGCCATTGCCCGGATCGCAGATGCGGCCTCGAAGGGGCAGCGCGATGCGGTCCACGAAGAACTATCCCGGAGTATTCCAACCTACCTGCACGCATCCGCGATTGTCCACGGCCAGCCACACCGATAGCGCTAACTCCATGTTTGCAGGGCAGTTACTTGACATATTTGTTCTGCCCGCCGCACAATATCAGTCGTTCACTTCGTGAACGGCCCATGTAAGTCACGGGCACGAAGTGCCCGCCAGCGCAATGCCCTCCACGCCGACCCGGACTCCAAGCCACGAACAGCATTCGCTGAAGATCCTCGACGCGTTCGAGTCGAACCACGACGTGTCGCAGCGGTCGCTGGCGAGCGACCTCGGGATCGCCCTGGGCTTGACCAATCTGCTGGTGAAGCGCCTGGTGCGCAAGGGTTGGGTCCAAGCGTCGAACATCAAACCCAATCGCGTCCGGTACCTGATCACCCCCACGGGCATTGTCGAGAAGGCGCGGTTGTCGCGCGAGTATTTCGATTCCAGTCTGCATTTTTACCGGCAGACACGCAGTCGAATTCAGAGCCAGTTCGCCGCGCTCTCCAGCCACTGGCCGAATAGCGGCGATGCGTCGAAGCGCATCGTGTTTTATGGCGCCGGAGAAGTGGCCGAAATTGGCTACGTCTGCCTTCCGGAAACCGACCTGGAGCTGGTCGGCGTTGTGGACCGCACGCGATCGAGCCGGTTCTTCAATCTCACGGTGATGTCGCCCGCGGATCTCGACGGGCTCTCCCTGCGGGGTGAGCCCTTTGGTCGTCTGGTGGTGATGTCGTTCGGTAGTCCCGAATCACTCCGCGCGGAAATCCAGGCGCTGCGCGTGCCGCCTGAATGCGTATTCTGGTTGTGAAGCCCCTATGAAAACTCTCATTACTGGCGCTGACGGGTTCATCGGATCGCATCTGGTCGAGGCGGCCGTGCGCGCCGGGCACGATGTGCGAGCCTTCGTGCTCTACAACTCCTTCAATTCCTGGGGCTGGCTGGATCAGTGCGCGGACGATGTGAAGGGCCGGTTCGAGGTATTCGCCGGAGATATCCGCGATCCCCACGGCGTCCGCGAAGCGATGACCGGTTGCGACGCGGTTCTGCATCTGGCCGCGCTCATTGCGATCCCGTATTCCTATCACTCGCCCGACACGTACGTGGCGACCAACATCACCGGCACGTTGAACGTCGTGCAGGCCGCCCGCGACTTGGGTGTCGCGCGCGTCGTGCACACGTCGACCAGCGAGGTGTACGGCACCGCCCGCTTCGTGCCGATCACTGAAGCGCATCCGCTCCAGGGGCAATCGCCGTATTCGGCGAGCAAGATCGGCGCGGACCAGATCGCGCTGTCCTTCTTCGCGTCGTTCGGCACGCCCGTGATGGTGCTCCGGCCGTTCAATACCTACGGCCCTCGCCAGTCAGCGCGCGCGGTGATCCCAACGATCATCACGCAGATCGCGACGGGGCAGCGCCGGATCAAGCTCGGTTCACTACATCCCACCCGCGACTTCAGCTTCGTCTCCGACACGGTGCACGGCTTTCTGGCCGCGCTCTCGTCGGACGTCGTCGGTGACGTCATCAACCTCGGCAGCGGATTCGAGATTTCCGTCGGCGACACCGCTCGGGAGATCGCGCACGTCATGGGCGTCGACGTGGAGATTGTGACTGACGATGTACGGTTGCGACCCGAACGGAGTGAAGTCGAGCGTCTGCTTGCCGACAACTCGAAGGCGCTGGCCCTGCTCGGGTGGCAGCCGACGTATGGCGGTCTCGACGGTTTCCGTCGCGGCCTCGCGGAGACCGCTGCGTGGTTCCGTGAGCCCACTCGATTGGCCAGCTACAAGCCGGATCAGTACAACAAATGATGACTGCGGCGCCCTCAGCACTCGCACGGCAGGTCGTTGACGCACTGCGGTCGGTGGTCGGTCCGAATCCGGTGGCGCTGCACGATCCGACATTCGCGGGCAACGAGTGGGCGTACCTCAAGGAGTGTCTCGACTCGACGTTTGTGTCGTCGGTCGGCCCCTTCGTGGACCGATTCGAGAACGAGCTGGCCGACTTTACGGGCGCCAAACACGCGATTGCGGTGGTGAACGGTACGGCCGCGTTGCATGTGGCGCTCCGCCTGGCGGGTGCCGGGCCGGACACCGAAGTACTCGTGCCGGCGCTGACGTTCGTGGCCACGGCGGCGGCCGTTACCTACTGCGGTGCGACTCCGCACTTCGTGGAGGCTGAGCCGCAGGCGCTCGGAGTCGATCCCGCGGCTCTCCGTGCCTACCTCTCGGCGACGACCGATCAGCGCAGCGGCCGGTGCATCAATCGGCACACCGGCAGGGCGATTGTCGCGCTCGTCCCGATGCACACGTTCGGGCATCCGTCGGACATCGAAGGCCTGCTGTCCGTGGCGCGTGACTTCTCACTGGTGCTGGTGGAAGACGCGGCCGAGTCGCTCGGCAGCACCATCGGCGGCCGCCACACCGGAACCTTTGGCCTCATGGGCACGCTCAGTTTCAACGGCAACAAGACGCTGACGACCGGCGGCGGCGGCGCGATCCTGACCAATGACCCGCAACTGGCGAAGCACGCGAAGCATCTGACGACCACCGCGAAGGTTCCCCATCGCTGGGCGTTCATGCACGATGAGATTGGCTACAACTATCGTCTGCCAAATCTGAATGCGGCGCTGGGCTGTGCGCAACTCGAGCAGTTGCCCGGCTTCCTGGACCGCAAACGGCAGTTGTTCGAGCGGTATCGGCGCGCATTCGCCGCGCTGCCCGACGTGCGGCTCGTCGAGGAGCCGGACGGATGCCGAAGCAACTACTGGCTCCAGACGTTGGTGCTCGACGCGTCGGTGAGCGCCGAGCGTGACGCCATTCTCGCGGCCACCAATGATGCCGGCGTGATGACGCGGCCCGCCTGGACGCTGATGCATCGCATGGCGCCGTACGCGGAGTATCCGCGCATGCCGCTTCCTGTGGCCGAGTCGCTGGCCGACCGTGTGATCAATATCCCCAGCAGTCCGCATCTTGTCGGGGCGGGACAGCCGTGAGCCGGGAGACGCTCCTGCTCGTCGGCGCCGGTGGCCACGCGCGCGCCTGTATCGATGTGATCGAGCAGCAGGGCCGCTATGCGATCGCCGGACTGGTGGGACAACCGCATGAAGTTGGCACGCGCGTCCTTGGCTACGAAGTACTCGGGCACGACGACGACCTGCCGCGACTGGTCGACGCGTGTCGGCGGGCGCTCGTGGTGGTGGGCCAGATCAAGTCGGCGGCGCCTCGCGTCCGCCTCTTCGAGCGGCTGGAGCAACTCGGCTGCGAGTGTCCGACCCTGGTGTCGCCGTTTGCGCATGTCTCGTCGCACGCCACCGTCGGCGCCGGCACGATCGTGATGCATGGCGCGGTTGTCAACGCGGCCGCCCGAATCGGCCGCAACGGCATCATCAACAGCCAGTCTCTGGTCGAGCACGACGTCGAGATCGGTGACCACTGCCACATCTCGACGGGCGCCCTCATCAACAGCGGCGTTCGCGTGGGCGACCGCACATTCATCGGCAGCGGCACGAGTGTGCGCCAGGGGATCGCAATCGGGGCGGACTGCGTGATCGGCATGGGACAGCGACTCCTGACGGATTGTCCATCCGGCGGGTGTGTGCCACAGAGGCGGTCGTGAACACGCTGGTGATCGCGGAAGCCGGCGTGAACCACGGGGGGCACCTCGACACAGCGCTGCTGCTGGTGGACGCCGCCGCGGCGGCGGGGGCGGATGCCGTCAAGTTCCAGACGTTCAAGGCCGATCGATTGGTCACGCGTGACGCCGCGAAGGCCGGCTACCAAGCGGTGGCCACAGGACAGACGGAATCCCAGCACGCGATGCTCCAGCGGCTCGAGTTGACGGCGCCGATGCATCACGCACTGATCGAACGCTGTGCCGCGCGGAATATTCGGTTCCTATCGACGGGGTTTGATCTCGAGAGTCTCGATCTGCTCGCGGCACTCGGTCAGGACGTGTTCAAGATCCCGTCCGGCGAAATCACGAACCTTCCGTATCTGCGTCACCTGGGGCGCTTCGGCAAGGACGTGCTGCTGTCCACCGGCATGGCGACCCTGGCCGAGATAGAGGCGGCGTTGGATGTGCTGGCCGCCGCCGGCACGCCGCGATCCCGAGTCACGGTGCTCCATTGCACCACCGACTACCCGGCGCCGATCGATGAGGTCAATCTGCGCGCGATGCAGACGATTCGCGAGCGGCTCGGCGTGGCGGTTGGCTACTCCGATCACACGCTCGGTATCGAGATCTCACTGGCTGCGGTGGCGATGGGCGCGACGGTCATCGAAAAGCACTTCACTCTGGATCGGACATCGGAAGGACCGGATCACCAGTCGAGCCTCGAGCCCGCCGAGTTGGCCGCCATGGTCCGCGGTATTCGTCTCATCGAGCGCGCCTTGGGCGATGGCATCAAACGCCCCGGCCCCGCCGAAGCCAAGAACCTCGTCGTCGTTCGCAAGTCGCTGGTGGCCGCGCGCGCGATCCGGGCTGGCGAGGTGTTCGACGCGTCCAATCTGACGGTGAAACGCCCCGGCAGCGGACTCTCGCCGATGCGCTGGGACGATGTGATTGGGCGTCAGGCCCCCCGCGCGTTCGCTGAGGACGAACTCATCGAGTTATGAGCCGCAAGATCTGCGTTGTCACGGGCGGGCGGGCGGACTACGGTCTGTTGCGGTGGGTCATGGCGGGCGTTCGTCAGGACCCGCGGTTGCAGCTCCAGTTGCTGGTGACCGGCATGCACCTGTCGCCGGAGTTCGGGCTGACGTCGCGGGAGATCGTGAACGACGGATTCGCGATCGACGAGTCCGTCGAGATGTTGCTGAGCGGGGACACGGCGGTGTCGGTGGCGAAGTCCACGGGCCTCGGCATCATCGGCTGCGCCGACGCGCTCCATCGGCTGCAGCCGGACGTGGTGGTGGCGCTGGGGGACCGCTACGAAATTCTGGCGGCCGTCACGGCCGCGCTTCTGGCGCGGATTCCTGTGGCGCACCTGCACGGCGGCGAGGCGACCGAGGCCGCGTTTGACGAGTCGATTCGTCACGCGATCACCAAGATGTCGAGTCTGCACTTTGTTGCAGCGGAGGACTATCGGCGCCGGGTCATTCAACTGGGCGAGGATCCGCGGCGTGTGTTTCTCGTGGGCGGTCTGGGTGTTGATGCCGTGGTGAAGACCGAGCTGATGGATCGCGCGGCACTCGAGGCGTCGCTGGGCTTCGCGTTTGGCGCGAAGAACGTGCTCGTCACGTTCCATCCCGCCACGCTGGATGCGGCCTCGCCGTCCGACCAGATGGCGGAACTGCTCGCGGCCCTCGCCGCGCTCGATGACACGGAACTGATCTTCACGCTGCCGAACGCCGACACGGGGGGACGCGCGCTCATCGACCTGTTGCATCGATTTGCCGCTACGCACAGCAACGCCCATGTATTCGAGTCGCTGGGCCAGCGGCGATATCTGTCGTGCCTGGCGCAGGTCGACGGCGTTGTGGGCAATTCGTCGAGCGGGTTGGCCGAGGTGCCGAGCTTTTGCAAGGGGACCGTCAACATCGGCGATCGACAGAAGGGCCGACTCCGGGCGTCGAGCGTTATCGACTGCCGGCCGGAGCGCGGGTCGATCGCGGCGGCGCTCGAGACAATGTATTCACAGACATTCCAGGACCGCCTGGTCCACGTCAGCAATCCCTACGGCGACGGCGGGGCCAGCGACCGCATCGTCCGTGTGCTAGCCGAACACCCGCTTGATGCGATTGTGCAGAAGCGGTTCTATGACTTGCCGTCCGTCAACGAGACCTAATCCATGGACATCATTCGCTATCCCGCCCCAGTTGACCTGTCGAAGTTCGCCGAGGGCGTCAGCAGCCCGGACACCAAGTACGGCCTGCCGCGTGAGGTGCGGTTCTGCAAAAGGTGTGTGATCTCGAATCAGCGGCCCAATTCCGCTGTCGAGTACCGCCACACATCGGCGTCTCAGAAGGTGACGATCCATTTCGACGAGCACGACATCTGCGACGCGTGCCATTTCGCCGAGCGCAAGCAACATGTCATCGACTGGGACGCCCGCGACAAACAGCTGCGCGACCTGTGCGACCAGCATCGGAAACACGACGGCAGCTACGACTGCCTCGTGCCCGGTTCCGGAGGCAAGGACAGCTTCTACGCGTCGCACATTCTGAAGAACAAGTACGGCATGCATCCGCTCACGGTGACGTGGGCGCCGCATGTGTACACGGAGTGGGGCTGGAAGAACTTTCAGGCCTGGATTCACGCCGGCCATGACAACTACCTCATGACGCCCAACGGCCGGGTCCATCGGCTGCTGACGCGCCTCTCGACCGAGTTGCTGTTCCACCCGTTTCAGGCCTTCATGTTCGGCCAGAAGGCGCTCGCGCCGAAGATGGCGCTGTTGTTCAACATTCCGTTGGTGTTCTACGGTGAAAACGAAGCGGAGTACGGCAACCCGAGCCTCGATGCCGACAGCGCGCAGCGCAGCTGGGCGTACTTCTCCGCGCAGGACCAGTCGAACGTGTTTCTGGGCGGCGTCTCGGTCGCGGATCTGAAATCAGAGTTCGGCATGGATCAGAATGACCTGCAGCCGTATCTGCCGGCCGATCCGAATCAGTTAGCCGAGAAGCACGTTGAGGTGCACTACCTGGGCTATTACCTGAAGTGGCACCCGCAGGGGAGCTACTACTACTCGGTCGAGCATGGCGGGTTTCAGGCGTCGCCCGAGCGCACGCCCGGCACGTACAGCAAGTACAACAGCATCGACGACCGCATCGACGACTTCCATTACTACACGACCGGCACGAAGTTCGGCATCGGCCGCGCCAGTTACGATGCGGCGCAGGAGATTCGATCGGGCGAAATCAACCGCGAGGAAGGCGTCGCGCTGGTCAAGCGATTCGATCACGAGTTCCCGGAGCGGTTTGCGGACGAGATCTTTGCCTATCTGAGCCTGCCCCCCGCACAGTTCGCTGCGGCCAGCCGGATGTTCGAGCAGCCGATCATGGATCGCGAGTATTTCCGGGCGCTCACCGACCAGTTCCGTTCACCGCATTTGTGGGTGCACGACGGGCAGCAGTGGAAACTTCGGCATGCCGTCTGGCACCAGTCTTAGCCCGCTGCTGCGTCGCCTCTGGGGGCATCTCCCACCGCGCCGGCGGCGTCAGTTCGTTCTTCTGCTGGTCGCGATGCTGGTCGGCGCCATCGCTGAGGTCCTGAGCCTCGGCGCCGTATTGCCGTTTCTCGGCGTGCTCGTGGCGCCGGACCGTGTGTTCCAGCAGCCGGCCGTGGCACGTCTGGCCGGCGCCGCGGGCCTCACGTCGGCAGCGCAGTTGATGTTGCCATTGACGGTGTTGTTTGCCGCGATGGCGCTGATGGCCGGGGCGCTCCGCTTGTTCGTGCTCTGGGCGAGCACGCGATTCAGTTTTGCGCTGGGCGTGGATCTCAGCATCGACATGTACCGTCGCAGCCTCTACCAGCCGTATCGTGTGCATGTCGCGAGAAACAGCAGCGAAGTGATCAGCGGTATTGCCACCAAGACCAGTACCGTCGTGGTGGGGGTGATTCTGCCGCTGCTCTTTGGCATCAGCTCGATGGTTGTGCTCGTGGCGATTGTGCTGACCTCGTTGGCGATCGACACCACGGTGGCGGCGGTCTCAGCGGTGGGCTTCGGCCTGACGTACGGCGCCGTGACGCTACTGTCGCGTCACCGGTTGACGCGCAACAGCGACAAGATTGCGGCCGCGCAGACCGAGTTGTTCAAGACCCTTCACGAGGGCCTCGGCGGCATTCGCGACATTCTGCTCGATGGCACTCAGGCGGTCTACTGCGGGATTTACCATCGGGCCGATCGCACCCTTCGATTGGCGCAGGGCGGGAACACGTTCATTTCCGCCAGCCCCCGGTATGCGATGGAAGGGCTGGGCATGACGTTGCTGGCCTTTCTCGCCTACTTCACGCTGGTACGCGTCGGTGACGTCAGCGTGGCGTTGCCCGTGCTGGGCGCACTGGCCCTCGGTGCCCAGCGATTGATTCCGACATTCCAGCAGGCCTACGCATCCTGGTCCACGATTGCCGGCAGCCGCGCGTCGCTCCGCGACACGTTGGTGTTGCTCGATCAGCCGCTGCCGGCCGATGCGTCTCTGCCGCCGCCTCCGCCGGCGGAGTTTCACCAAGCGATTCGTTTCGACCATGTGCGGTTCCGTTATTCCGACGACGGCCCGTGGGTGATTCACGACCTGCATGTCGCGATCCCGAAGGGCGGGCGGGTCGGCATCGTGGGATCCACGGGCAGCGGCAAGAGCACCGCGGCCGACTTGCTCATGGGGTTGCTCGATCCGACCGAGGGGCGGATCCTGGTTGACGACCGCCCGATCAGCGGGGCGTCGCGCCGATCCTGGCAGCGGACCATCGCGCATGTTCCGCAGACCGTGTTCCTGTCGGATGCGACGCTCGCGGAGAACATCGCGTTTGGCGTGGCTCCGGACGCGATCGACATGGCGCGCGTGAAGGACGCCGCGACGCGCGCGCAGATCGCCGAGTTCATCGAGCAAGGCCGCGACGGCTATCAGGCGCTGGTCGGCGAACGTGGTGTGCGGCTATCGGGGGGGCAGCGTCAGCGCATCGGCATCGCTCGAGCCCTCTACAAGCGCGCCTCCGTCCTCATCTTCGATGAAGCAACCAGCGCGCTCGACAGCGTGACGGAGCAGGCCGTGATGGACTCGATCGGGACCCTCGGTTCCGACCTGACGATCGTCATCATCGCCCATCGTCTGACGACGATCCGGCACTGTGATCGCATCATCGAACTGGGCGAGGGACGCATGCTCGGAGCCGGCAGCTATGACGAGTTGATCGCCGCGAGTCCGACGTTCGCCGCAATGGCCGGCCAGTACGCGGCCCCGGAGGTTCGAGGCGCGTGACGGATGGAGGGGGCTGCCTCAACCTTTTTATCTACAGCGACAGTCTGGCGTTTCGGCGACCCGGCCAGCCGCATGACCTGGGTTTTCTGTATCCGTTTGTGCTCAAGAACCTCATCGCGTCGCGCCTCGGGATCAGAGTGAATCTTGTCTTCCGAGGGTCGGCGGGCGCGGCCCTTCCGAGACAGCGTGCGGTGGTGGTGCAGGACACCGGCTACTTCGGCGGCCCCGGCGAGTGTCTCAACATCGCGATTATTCAGGCCGGTGTCGTCGACGCCGCGCGGCATCCATTCACCTACAAGTTGGCGCCGCTGCTGCGCCGGGTGCCCGTAGTCGGGGAGCGAGCGATTGCCGCCCTCGTGCCGCACCGCCGGCGCCTCCAGCTGATGTGGAGTTATTGCGAGACGTCGAAGGCCGTCTTCGTGAAGGAATACGCGCGCATTGTGGACGCGTGTCGGCGCTCAACCTTGCGTCCCATCGCCGTTGGCATGCCGCTGCCGACGACGGCCATCGAGTGGCGGAGTCCTGGATTTCGGCAGAGCGTTGCCGAGTACAACGAGTTGATCCGTCAGGCCGTTCCGGACGCCTTCTGCGATGTGGAGGCGCGCTTCTCCGAAGAGAGCCGCGATCGACTCCTGCTGAGCGATGGGCACCACCTGACGGAAGCGGGCCATGCCTTGTACGCCGAGGCGCTGCTGGTACATGTTGAGTCGTACGTTTCAGAATTCCTGAGGACACCACGATGAAGGCTGCTGTGCTGGGCGTCGGCCGTATGGGCCGCCGTCATATTCAAGTTGCCCGTAAAGCCGGGTTCGATGTTGCTGCCGTGTATGACGTGCGCCGTGAGTCTCTCGCGCAGGCCCAGGAGGAATACGGTCTGGCTGATGACGTGCTCTATGACGACCTCGACCGGCTGTACTCCGCCGTTCGTCCGGACTGCGTCATCGTCGCCACGACAGCGGACTCGCATGCGGCGCTGGCCGAGATGGCGGCGGAGCGTGGTGCGAAGTACATCCTCGTCGAGAAGCCCTTGGCGGTTTCGCTGGAGGAGTGCGACCGATTGATCGAGGTGTGCCGGCGTCACGGGGCTCGCCTGGCTGTGAATCATCAGATGCGTTTCATGGAGCAGTACATCGAGCCGAAACGTCTCGCGGCTTCACCGGCACTGGGTGGTTTCGCCAGCATGACGGTGGTGGCCGGCAACTTCGGCCTCTCCATGAACGGCACGCACTATTTCGAAGCCTTTCGCTTTGTGGCTGGCGAAGACATCGCCGAGGTGTCGGCGTGGTTCAGTGATGATGTCGTGGCGAACCCGCGCGGGCCGCAGTTCGAGGATCGTGCGGGCTCGGTGCGCGCCGTGACCAAGTCGGGGAAACGGTTCTACATGGAAATCGGCGTCGACCAGGGCCACGGTGTCCGCGTGATCTATGGCTGCCGCAACGGCATGATCACGGTGAACGAGCTCAGCGGAGACATGATCTCGATCGAGCGCGAGGAAGAATATCGGTCGCTGCCGACGACTCGCTACGGCATGCCGGCCGTCGAGCGCCAGTCCAAGATCAGCCCCGCCGAGATCATCGACACGTCGGTGGCGGTGTTGCGAGCGCTCGTCGACGATAGCGACTCCGTGACGGGCGAAGATGGACGTCAGGCCGTGCTGGCTCTGGTGGCGGCGCATGAGTCGGCGCGGCGCGGCGGTGTTGCGGTAAAGGTGGCGGACATCGTCGATCGGTCCGAAGTCTTTCCTTGGGCGTGAGGCCTCCGTCAGACGGCTGCGTGCTAATCGGCAGTGGCCCGAGCCTGGCCGCGGTGGACATGTCGGCGCTCGCCGACGTCGACTCGGTGGCGTTCAACCGGTCGTACGTGGCCTGGCCGCGGTGGGGTTTCGCGCCGACGTATTACTGTTGCTTCGATCCGATCGGCGTCTCGGAGGACGCGGCTGAGCTTCAGTCTGTACTGCCCGCCTATCCGCGCACGAAGGCCTTTCTCAACGCGGTGGCCGGTCAATGTGGCCTTACGGCATCGGAGCAGATCACCTTCGTCACGGTCTTGGAGGACACGGAGTTTCGTGTTGACGGCGTGACCGCGAGCGATTTCGGCAACGTGGGCGCCTCTTCGCTGCAGATGCTCGCGGCCCTTGGGTACCGCCGGGTCGCACTCGTCGGGGTTGATGGCCGGTACCTGCCCATGACGGTACCCGCCGACGCGCGCCGAAATTACTTCTGCGACGACTACGTCGCCGACGGTCGGCGAATGCTGTCACCTGATGACGAGACCAGCCGCCGCCAGTGGGATTTCGCGGCTCGCGGGTGCCAAGCCGTGGGCGTCGAGGTGGTCAACGCGTCTCCCTCGAGCGCGCTCGAGTGTTTTCCGAAGATGGATCTTGCCAACGCGTTGCTGTGGATAAGCGGTCAGAACCTCGGTGAAGGAGTGCTGGATGGGAAATAGCGGAATGAGTTCAGTCTGCCGTGTGGCTGTCGTTGGCGCCGGCTACATGGCCCGCGAGCACATTCGGGCATTTCAAGACATCCCTGGCGTCGAGGTGGCCGGCATTCACAGCCGCACACCCGCACGCGCTGAGGCGTTGGCGGCGGAGATGCATGTGCCCGGCGTCTTCGGTTCGATCGCGGACTTGTACAGCGGCACCCACGCCGACCTGGTCGTCGTCGCGGTGCCGGAGCTGTCGGTGAACGGCGCGTGCCGCGCGTGCTTTGAGCATCCGTGGACGGCGCTGATCGAGAAGCCTGCCGGGTACGATGTCGTCGACGCCGAGGACATCGAACGGGCGGCGAATGCGAAGCAACGCCGCGGCTTCGTGGCACTGAACCGGCGGCACTATGCGAGTACGCGCGCCGTCATCGCTGATCTGGCTGAGCAGCAGGGGCCGCGGCTCATCGTGGTGCGAGACCAGCAGGATCCGGTCGCCGCGCTCCAGGCGGGCCAGCCTCCGCTGGTCGTCAAGAACTGGATGTACGCCAATTCGGTGCATGTGATCGACTACTTCACTGTCATGGCGCGCGGGCGCGTTTCAGCTGTGGACCGCGTGATTCCGTGGAATCCGCTGGAACCGCGATACGTGGCCGCGAAAGTCACGTTCGATTCCGGCGACGTGGGCTTGTATGAAGCGATTTGGGACGGGCCCGGCCCTTGGGCCGTCACGGTCAACACGCCGCAGAAGCGCTGGGAACTCCGGCCGCTCGAACGCGCGGCGTTTCAGGCGCGAGGTACGCGGGCGCTGGTGCCGGTCGACAGCGATCCGATCGACGAGCGTTTCAAGGCCGGGCTGCGGCACCAAGCCCAACTGGCCGTGGCTGCGGCGGCGGGGGAGACAACGCCCTTGCCAACGTTGGCGGATGCACTGGTCTCGATGCGCCTCGTCAGGTCGATCTACGACGGCAGCGATCCGCCCGGAAGGTTTCTGTAATGACGCACGCCGAGTCGAGTTCGGCCGAACCCTGGCGCAAGACGCTGGTTGCCGAGGACGGCACGGTCCAGGATGCAATCAGTAGCCTGGACGCGTCGGCGATGCAGATCGCGCTGGTGGTGTCGCCCAGCGGCCGGCTGGAAGGCACGATCACTGACGGCGACATTCGGCGCGGATTGCTGCGAGGCCTGACGCTGGGCAGTCCCCTCAGTTCAGTCGTGCGTCGCGAGCCGCTCGTCGTTCCCAAGGAAATGGATCGGGCCACCGTTCTGCAATTGATGCGGGCAAATGTCTACAGCGCGATTCCGGTCGTTGATGCGTCGCGCCGCGTGGTCGGTCTGCATCTGCTCAACGAGCTTCTCGCGCCTCCGCGCCGTGGCAACATGATGATCATCATGGCCGGCGGGCGAGGCGTTCGACTGCGTCCGCTCACCGAGAACTGTCCGAAGCCTCTGCTGCCGGTCGCCGGAAAGCCGATGCTGGAGCACATTATTGAGCGAGCGAGGAACGAAGGCCTCACGCACTTTGTGATCGCCGTGCACTACCTCGGGCACATGATCGAGGAGTACTTCGGCAATGGCAGTCGCTGGGGCGTACGCATCGACTACCTTCGCGAGCAATCGCCGCTCGGCACCGCCGGTGCGTTGACATTGCTCGATCCCGTTCCTGGCGCGCCGATCCTCGTCACCAACGGGGACGTACTCGCCGACATCCGGTTCAGCGAGTTGCTCGACTTCCACAGCGATCACGGCGCGGTTGCGACGATGGCCGTTCGGCTCCATGAGTGGCAGCATCCGTTCGGCGTGGTGCAGACCAAGGGGGTCGATATTGTCGGGTTCGAGGAGAAGCCTGTGATGCGTAGTCATATCAACGCCGGCATCTACGTGCTCAATCCATCCGCATTGGCGTCACTGGTCACCAACGAGCACTGCGACATGCCGTCGCTCTTCGCACGGCTGCAGGCGCAGGGGGCGCGCACGATCGTGTATCCGATGCACGAGCCCTGGCTCGACGCGGGCCAGGCCGAAGATCTGGAGCGCGCCGAGGCGCAGCACCGTTCCAAGACTGGGTCGAGGGCGTAGCGACATGAGCCGTCCCAGAGTGCGGTTGATCGCGCGGCTCGACATCAAGGGCCCCAACCTGATCAAGGGAATTCATCTCGAAGGCCTTCGCGTGATTGGTGCGCCTGGCGAACACGCGCTTCGGTACTACCAGCAGGGTGTCGGTGAGTTGATCTACATGGACATCGTCGCGAGGCTTTACGGCCGCAACAACCTCAGTGAGATCGTCGAACGGACCGCGGAGAACGTGTTTGTGCCGCTGACGGTGGGCGGCGGCATTCGTTCCGTTGAGGACGCCACGCGCTTGCTCAGAAGTGGGGCGGACAAGGTGGCTGTGAATACGGCCGCCGTGGCGAGTCCTCGCTTGATTGGCGACATCGCGTCGCGGTTCGGTACGCAGTGCGTCGTGCTGTCGATCGAGGCAAAGTCCGTCGGGCCGTCGCGTTGGGAAGTGTTCACCGACAACGGCCGCGAACGCACGGGGCGCGACGTCGTCGCATGGGTGAAGGAGGCGGTTGGCCTCGGCGCCGGTGAGGTGCTGCTGACGTCGGTCGATCGCGAAGGAACGCGCAAGGGCTTCGAGGTGGATCTTGTGCGCGCCGTGTCCGCGGAAGTCGGCGTGCCGATCATCGCCAGCGGCGGCATGGGCAGGCCGGAGGATCTCCTCTCGGTGGTTGACGCCGGCGCCGACGCGGTGGCGATGGCCGATATTCTTCATTATCGGCGCGCGACGATTGCCGACATTCGCGGCGTGGCACGGTCCGCGGGTTTCGATGTGAGGACGGCATGAGCGCGTTTGATGTCGTCGTTGTCGACTATGGCCTCGGCAATCTGCTGAGCGTGCGCCGCGGCCTCGAGTCCGCCGGCGCCACGGTCACAGTGTCGTCCGATCCGGAGACGGTTTTGTCCGCACCCCGCGTCGTGTTGCCAGGCGTCGGTGCATTTGCGCGGGGCATGCAGGAATTGTCGGCGCATGGTCTGGACCAGGTGGTGCAGGCCGTTGCCAGAAAAGGCACGCCGCTCCTCGGTATTTGTCTGGGGATGCAGATGTTGTTCGAGACGTCTGAGGAATTTGGGCAGACGGTCGGCCTGGGACTGATACCAGGGCGGGTCGTGGCGGTGCGGCCGGCCGATGCCGCCGGACACGCCCTGAAGGTTCCGCACATCGGGTGGAACGCGTTGACCCTGTCAGCGGGCCGCTCGTCGTGGGCCGGCACCATGCTCGCCGACATCGTCCCCGGAGCCGCGTGTTACTTCGTGCATTCGTTCATGGGCGAACCGTCAGATCCCATGGACCGGGTGGCGGATTGTGAGTATGGCGATCACTTGATCTGCGCGGCCGTTCAGCGGGACAACGTGCAGGGGTGCCAGTTTCATCCCGAGAAGAGCGGGCCGGTTGGGCTGCAAATCCTCAAGAGGTTTGTGCACTCGTGAGAATCCTCGCGCTGGTCGCCGCGCGGGCGGGTTCGAAGCGGATTCCCGGCAAGAATCTGCGACCGCTGGCAGGGAAGCCCCTCGTCCTCTGGTCGATCGATGTCGTGCGCGGGTTGACCGGTATTTGCGACACCTTGGTATCGACCGACGACGAGGCGCTGGCGACGATAGCCCGGAGCGCCGGGGCCCTCGTGCCGTGGTTGCGTCCCGCATCTCTCGCGACCGACACGGCGCCGGTCGCCGATGTGGCTCGGCATGCGCTCGACTGGTACGAATCAGCGAACGGCCGAGTCGACGGACTGCTTCTTCTGCAACCAACCTCGCCGTTCCGGTCGCGCGACTCGGTGGTGCGCGGTCTGGCGCTGTTCGCTGAGCATCAGCTGCGCCCAGTGCTCGGTGTGTCGCCAGCGGCCGCGCATCCGTGGCATTGCTTTCGGATCGAGCAGGGGGCCCTCCGGCCGTTTGTGCCGAGCGAGACCGGGGCCGATGATGGCCGGTATTTCATTCGGTCACAGGACTTACCGCCAGCATTCTGTGTCAACG
>CAYHEX010000063.1:0-15542 GCA_964355365.1 uncultured Solibacteraceae bacterium
TGCCGGTCGCGGCCAATTCGACCGACAAGCCCGATACTTCGGACCAGACGATCGTGAACATCGATCGTCAAGGCGAGCTGTACGTCAACAACCTGCCGGTCACCGAGGCGCAGCTCGTCGATCGCGTCAAGGGCGCGCTCGAGGGCAAGACGGAGCACATCGTCTACCTCAAGGGCGACAGGGAAACCAAGTACGGCCAGATCATGAAGATGATGGACGCGCTTCGCGCCGCACAGATCGAGAGCGTTGCGCTGATCACTGAGCGCGCCGGCGTTCACAAGGGAGGCAACTAGCCATGTCGCATGCACACATGCACCACGGCGCTGACCGGGTGACGTCGGCCACGAAGGCCGAAGCGTCGGCGGACATGAACGTGACGCCGCTCATCGACGTACTGCTCGTGCTCTTGGTCATTTTTATGGCCACGCTGCCTCTGACGCAGAAGGGCGAGGACATCAACCTGCCGCTCGAGTCATCCCCCACGGACAAGGCCGTTGATTCCTCTCAGATCGTCGTCGAATACACCGCCGACCATCGTCTGAGCGTGAACCATACGGAACTGGCGATGGGAGACCTCGAGGCCAAGCTCCGTGAGACGTTCGAAACGCGCCGCGAGAAGACCCTGTTCATCATCGGGGCTCCGACCGTTGCCTACGGAGAGATCGTCGCCATCATCGACGCTGCAACCGGCGCCGGCGTGACCAAAGTCGGTATCGTGACCGAGGGTATGCGTAACGCGAAGTAGCCGACTCATCGGAAGAGTTACACACGGGCGTGGCTGGAGCGATTCCAGCCACGCCCGTTCCTTTTGGGGCGGGGGTTAGACCGTCGCTTGGGCGGTCCAGGTCGGTCCAAGGGCCGCGCTATTCAGAACGAGTCCCGGGCATGGGTGGGCCTCCTGGGTCGTAGCGACGAGGCCATGGGACGCCGCCAGGGTGTCGCTCTGCGATGGCCTCCTGGTACCTGGACGTGGGCCGGCGGCGTCGGCAGTCACTGCGAGGCGCCTCGATCCGCGCCGGCACAATGGGGCTGAGATCGGTAGCGCGGTCAGTCGGCAGGTGGTCGAAAAAGAGAACGGGCGCGGCAGGTGGTCTGCCGCGCCCGTGAGTGCTTCAGCCGTGGTGGCCGCGCTACTTGCTGGTTCCCGCGTTGGCCTTCTTCTGCATGTCCATGGCCTTGTTCCGGAGCTGGTCCGCCTGCTCGATCAAGCGCTTCTGGAGGGCAGGGTCCTTTTCGACTCCCGCTTGCTGCCGGAGGATGATGTTCTTGTAGACCATCGCGTCGATGTAGTTCGGATTGAGCGCCAGGGCCTTATCTTCGACTTCCAGTCCCTTGAGGATATACGCCCTCTTCTCGGCGGGCTTGAGGGTAAGGTCCTTCGCGACCTTGTCCTGATAGAACGTGGCCATGTAGTGGTAGGCCTCGGGGTTGTTCGGCTCGTATTTGGTCCGAGACTCCAGCGCGGCCATCGTCTCGTCGAACTTGCCCTGCCGGTTGAAGAACCCGGCCATCGCGGTGTAGACGCCCGGTTCGTTCGGTCTGGCTTCCACTGACTTCTTGAACTGCTCTTCGGCCTCGTCGTAACGGCCCTGACCCTCATAGAGCTGGCCGAGCGCCTGGTAGTTGATCGGCTCGTTTGGGGTCAGCTCGATCAGTTTCTTGGCGATCGGCTCGGCCTTGTCGAAGTCGTCGAGCTTGTCCGGGCCGTAGGCCGCGATCATGTATTCATAGGAGTACCGTTTGAACTTCTCATTGGCCTCCTGAATCTTCGGATCCGGCGACGGGGCGCTGGAGAGCTTGTCGATGGCCTTCTGGTAGTTGTCGACGGCCTTCTTCATGAGCTCGTCGTTGGCCGGCTCGCCCTTTCGGGACGGCTTGAACTGCTGGTCGTAGCAGTTGGCCAGGTAGAAGTACACGATGCCCTGCTCGCCGTTGTAGTCGATCGACTCCTGGAACTGCCGGGCAGCTTTGACGAAATCGCTCTTCTTGTAGGCTTCGGTGGCGTCCTTGAAGGCCTTCACAGAGCGCAGATTGTTGATGGAGTAGCGGCCGCAACCAGCCACCGAGCCAAGCCCGACCGTCAGGCCAAGGATCAGGAAGGAGCCGCGGGCGAATGAAGAACGGAAGTGCATGAGAGTTTTTCCCTTCGGACGAGGTGCCAAAAAGCCGGGCCAGTCTATCATCTTAGACACCGACCGCAATGATACGGTTCGAAGACCTCATCGAGAAAGTCAAAGCTGCCAATCCCGAGGCGGACACCGAACTCCTGCGCCGAGCGTATGTCTTCTCGGCGTACGAGCACAAGGGGCAGGTTCGCCGGTCGGGGGAACCCTACCTGGTCCACCCACTTGAGGTGGCCGACCTGTTGGCCGATATGCGCCTGGACCCAGTCGCGGTGGCCGCCGGCCTGCTGCACGACATCGTCGAGGACACGCCGAACACGATCGAGAAGATTCGGGAACTGTTCGGTGAAAAGGTCGCCCACGTGGTCGAGGGGGTCACCAAGCTGAGTTCCCTGCAGTTCTCGTCGAGCGAAGAACGGCAGGCCGAGAGTTTCCGCAAGATGTTGCTCGCGATGGTGGATGACATCCGGGTCATCCTGGTCAAGCTCGCGGATCGCCTTCACAACATGCGCACGCTCCAGCATCTGCCGGAAGACCGGCGGTTGCGTATTGCGCAGGAGACGCGGGAGATCTACGCGCCCATCGCCCACCGTCTGGGGATGAGCAAGGTCAAGAACGAGTTGGAGGAACTGGCGTTCCGGCATCTCGAACCGCTGGCGTATCAGGCCCTGCGGCAGCAAGTGGAGGAAAAGCGCGTCGCTTCCGAGGGATTGATCGAGGATCTGCGAAGCAGCATCGGCGTGGCCTTGGCGGAAGCGCAGATCCCCGTGGTCTCCATCGACGGCCGCACGAAGCGCCTGTTTTCAATCCATCAAAAGCTGAAGCGGCAGCGCATTACGCTCGATCAGGTCTACGATTTCGTGGCGATGCGGGTCGTGACCGAGTCTGTCGCCGGGTGTTACGCCGCGCTGGGCATCATCCATCAACTGTGGTCACCGGTGCCGGGGCGTTTCAAGGACTTCATTGCCATGCCGCGGCCCAACGGCTATCAGTCGCTGCATACGTCCGTGGTCAGCGAGCGCGGCGTCCCGTTTGAAGTGCAGATTCGCACTGAGGAGATGCACCAGATCGCCGAAGAGGGCATCGCGGCGCACTGGAAATACAAGGAAGGCCGCGTCGGCGCCGATCGTGACGAGCAGTATTTCGCCTGGCTGAGACAGCTGCTGGAGATTCAGCAGGAGGTGCGCGATCCGCACGAGTTCCTGCAAAACCTGCGCATTGAGTTGTACCCGGAAGATGTCTACATCTTCACCCCCAAGGGTGAGGTGCGCAGTTTGCCGGCCGGCGCGACGCCGCTGGACTTCGCCTACAGCGTGCACACCGATGTCGGTCACCAGTGTGTGGGCGCGCGCGTCAACGGCCGGATGGTGCCGCTGCGCGCGAAACTCAGCAACGGCGACATCGTGGAGATCGTGACGCAGGCCGGGCACACCCCCAGTCGCGACTGGCTGACATTTGTCACGACATCGCGGGCGCGCAACAAGATCAAGCACTTTATCCACACGCAGGAGAAAGTCAGATCGGTCGATCTGGGCAAGAAGCTGTTCGACAAAGACGTCCGGCGGTTCGGTATTGACAAGGCGCGTGTCACGCCGGAGGAGTTGTCGCGGATCGGGGTGGAGTACGGCGCGCCGAAGCCCGATGATCTCTATGCCGCGATCGGCTACGGCAAAGTGGCGCCGCGCGCCATCCTGACGCGGCTCGTCGGGCAGGATGCCCTGCGCGAGCCGCCGAAAGACGGCGCCATCGCCACCGTCTTCAAGCGCGTGCTCGGCACCGGTGAGCAGAAGATCAAGGTGCGCGGACTCGATGACGTGATGGTCTTTCTGGCGCGGTGCTGCAATCCGATTCGCGGTGAGAAGATCGTCGGCTACATCACGCGGGGCAAGGGCGTGAGCGTGCACTCGTCGACGTGTCCGAATGTCCTGAATCTGATGTACGCGCCCGAGCGGAAGATCGATGTCGAGTGGGATGCCGGGATTGAAACGGGCGCCTACTCGGTTCGGCTGAAGGTTCGAGTGGAAGACCGCAAGGGGATCCTCGCCGAACTGAGTTCACGGATCGCGGAGGTCAACACCAATATTCGAGACCTGGAAGCGACGACCGACGCCGAGCATCGCGGCTTCATTCGGATGACCGTGGAGATCAGTGACCTCAAGCACCTGCAGCAGGTGATGAAGGCGATCCGCAAGATCGGTGGCGTGCTGGATGTGGAGCGTGCGGTGCGCTAGCTATTTCAGATACGCGACGAAGTCGATTTCGACTTTGACGTCGCGTGGGAGCCGCGCGGCCTGAATGGTGGCCCGGGCCGGGGCCGGCACGGGGAAGTAGGTGCCGTAGATTTCGTTCATGGCGGCGAAGTCCGTCATGTCGGATAGATACACGTTGGTCTTCACGACCTTCTCAAAGCCGATCCCCGCGGCTGCCAGAATCGCCGCCAGATTCTTGAACACGCGGTGCGTCTGCTCCGCGATTCCGCCCTCCACCAGCTGACCCGTTGCCGGGTCGAGCGGGATCTGTCCGGACGCAAAGAGGAAATCTCCAGCCGAAATGGCCTGACTGTACGGGCCGATCGCGGCTGGGGCGTCCGAAGTGGTGAGCGCCTGACGGGATGTGCTCACAACCACCTAGGCGGCTTTGGTGACCTTGTTCGAACGAATGCAGCGGGTGCAGACGCGCACGCGCTTCGCCGCACCGTTGACCACGGCTTTGACGCGCTGCAGGTTGACTTCAAAGCGCCGAGCGCGCACGTTGTGCGCGTGGCTGATGATGCGGCCGTAGGCCGGGGTCTTGCCACAAATCTCGCAGATCTTCGCCATGATCAGGTCCCAACTCACTTGGCCGGACCCGAATCGGCCCGGAGAAACACCCTAGTATAGCAACAGAATGGCCTGGCAGAACCGAAGTCCGTCCCGACGACGTCTAAGACCTCAGGATGGCGGGGAGCCGGGCAGAATTACCGGCCTGGGTGGGCAGAATGGACACTTCCGACACTCGAAGTGGGCAACCCAAGCCTTTACAGGCCGCGTCCAAGCTGGTAGGATTTGGCACTTTTATTGCTTAGCCAAGAGCCGACAGTTAGTGCAACGAAGCGGACGGCTTGAGAAGGGGAAGGGAAACGAAAATGGGAACCCGCACAAAGAAGGCACCGGCGCCGCGTGGTCGCTACGACGAACTGAAGGACATCCTGGAGGGCCGACGCAAAGAGTTGTTGGCTGAAGTCCGGCACAAGATGCGGGACGTCCGGGCCGAGAATGCTGAGGAAGCCAAAGGCGTGCTGGATGACGCCGAGACTTCTGAGGCCGACATTCAGGATGACATCGAATTTGCGCTCATCCAGATGAAGACTGAGACCCTCAAGAAGATCGAGGACGCCCTGAAGCGGCTGGACGAGGGGACGTACGGCAATTGCTTCGAGTGTGGCGACGAAATTGCCGAGCGCCGTCTGCGCGCGCTGCCGTTTGCCGCCCGCTGCAAGGACTGTGAAGAGGCCCGCGAAGTCACCATGCAACGCGAGCGCCAGTTGGCTCAGCGGCGATCGGCCGCCGGGTTCATGCTCGACCTGAACTAGCCGGCCGACGGCCTACTCAGGTCAGTCACCTACAACAGGCCCCGTCGAATACGGGGCCTGTTGCTTTTTGTGGCATCCTTCGCGTGGTCTCAATATGAGCGACGAGCGTCCGTATACCGTCCCCCCGGAATTGCCTGTGTTGCCGCTGCGCGACACGGTGCTGTTTCCGAATTCCTTCATGCCGCTCGCCGTCGCGCGCGAGAGCTCGGTCAAGCTCATCGATGAGGCGATTGCGACCAACTCGCCCGTGGGGGTGTTCGCGCAGCTCGACGCCTCGACCGAGGAACCCGGGCAGGCCGATCTGCATCCGGTCGGTACGCTGACGCATATTCACAAGATGTTCAAGTTGCCAGACGGCAGCCTGCGCCTCATCGTGCAGGGGCTGGCGCGGATCCGCCTCGATCAGGTGGTCCAGACCCTGCCGTTCCTGCGCGCCGCCGTCACCGAAGCGCCAACCGTGGTCCAAGCCGAGGACGCCGTGGAGGTGGACGCGCTGCAGCGGAACGTTCGCACGACGTTTCAGCAGGTCGTGCAGCTGTCGCCGGTGTTGTCGGACGACCTCACGGGGTTGTCCTCCAACATCAGCGACGCCGGCCGTCTGGCCGACTTCATCGCGTCCAGTCTCAGCACGCTGGCCACACCCGTCAAACAGGAAATCCTCGGCACCCTGGACGTGCGCAGTCGTCTCGAGAACCTGCATCGCCTGCTGATCAAAGAGCTCGAGGTGCTCGAGATCGGCTCGAAGATTCAGTCGCAGGTGCAGTCGGAGGTTGGCAAAAACCAACGCGAGTACTTTCTGCGCGAGCAGCTCAAGGCGATTCAGAAAGAGCTCGGCGACGTTGACGACGACACGCGCGAACTCGACGAACTTCGCGAGAAGATCGACGTGGCGGGGATGCCTGAGGACGTGAAGAAGGAGGCGCTGCGCGAACTCGATCGGCTCGAGCGGATGCCGCCAGCCGCGGCCGAGTACACCGTGTCGCGCACCTACATCGACTGGCTCGTCACGTTACCGTGGACCAAGCGCAGCGACGAAACGATCGATCTCGTGCGGACGCAGCAGGTGCTCGATGCCGACCACTCCGGTCTGGAGAAGGCAAAGGACCGGATCCTCGAGTACCTGGCCGTGCGTAAGCTCAATCCGGGCGTGAAGGGGCCCATCCTGTGTTTCGTCGGTCCGCCCGGCGTGGGCAAGACGTCGCTCGCGCGCTCCATCGCCACTTCGCTCGGACGGGAGTTCGTGCGGGTCTCGCTCGGTGGCATGCGCGACGAAGCCGAGATCCGCGGCCACCGACGCACGTACGTCGGGTCGTTGCCCGGGCAGATCATCCAGGGACTCCGTCGCGCCGGCGCGCGCAATCCCGTCTTCATCCTCGACGAGATCGACAAGCTCGGCACGGATTTCCGCGGCGATCCGGCGTCGGCGCTCCTCGAGGTCCTCGACCCTGAGCAGAATCACACCTTCCGCGATCACTATCTCGACGTGCCGTTTGACTTGTCCGAGGTGCTGTTCATCACCACGGCCAATGTCCTGGATACCTTGCCGCCGGCGCTTCGGGATCGCATGGAAGTGTTGGAGTTGCCCGGATACACGGAGGAAGAGAAGCTGCGGATCGCGCGCGAGCATCTGCTGGCCAAACAGATTGCCAATCACGGGCTGACGCCGGACGTGCTGACCTTCACGGACGCCGCGCTCTCGGCGGTGATTCGCGGCTACACGCGGGAAGCGGGCGTCCGCAATCTCGAACGTGAGCTCGGCGCGATCTGTCGCAAGATAGCCCGTCGGCATGCCGAGGGGCATGTTGATCCCACGGCGGTGACACCGCAGGTCGTTGTGGATCTGCTGGGGGCTCCGAGCTACCTCGATGAGGATCTGGCGGATCGCACGCGTCAACCCGGAGTGGCCATCGGCCTGGCATGGACTGCGGCCGGCGGTGAGGTGCTCTTTGTTGAGGCGTCGCGCATGGCGGGGACCGGGCAACTCACGCTGACGGGGCAGTTGGGCGACGTCATGAAGGAGTCCGCACGCGCCGCGCTTTCGTGGATCCGGGCGCACGCGGCGAACCACGGCATTGATCCGAAGTTCTTCGGTGATTCGGAAATCCACCTGCATGTGCCGTCCGGTGCCATTCCAAAGGACGGACCGTCGGCGGGCATCACGATGGTGGTTGCGCTGGCCTCCGCCCTGTCCGGGCGAGCGGTGCGCGGCGACGTCGCGATGACCGGCGAGATCACGCTATCCGGACGCGTGTTGCCGATCGGCGGTGTGAAGGAGAAGGTCCTGGCCGCTCGGCGTCACGGCATTCGCGAAGTCATTCTGCCGAGACAGAATGAGAAACACGTGGTCGAGGATTTAACCGACGACGTGCGCCGTGGGCTGATCGTGCACTACGTTTCAGAGATGGATGAGGTGCTGGCGCTGGCGTTGATGCCGATGAGCGCGAGCCCGAATACGGTCTTCATGTCGCGCACCTGACCGGACTCGATCAGGCGCCGCGCTTCGATGAGTGTGAAGGTCCGCGGCTCGATCTGCTCATCTTCATCCTGATGCGCGTGGCCCGAGGGCGCGCGCAGGTCCTCGCACCGGTAGAACGTCATCAATTCGTCACAGAAGCCGGGTGTGGGATACCACGCGCCGAGTCGCGTCACGCGGTATGGCGCCTGTCCGATTTCTTCCTCACATTCGCGCCGCGCGCCGTCGGCGGGATCTTCGCCTTCGTCCAACGTGCCGGCGGGGAGTTCCCAGATCCAGTCGCCAATGACGTGGCGATACTGCCGGATCAGCACGACGGCGTCCGGGTTTGGCTGGGGTATCAACACGACCGATCCACGATGGCGAACGATCTCCATCGCGGTGACCGGCCCGCCAGGCAGGCGGATCTCCTCGCGTTCCAGCCGCAGCACGCGGCCGGTGAAGATCGTCTCGCGAGTCAGAATCTCGGGGCGTCGAGGTGTGTCTGACATCAACTGCGTACCTTTTCGTCTGGGTTTCTCAGCGCTTCAAGCACATCGGTCAGGTCGGCCGGCATCGGCGCTTCGAACGTCACCGATTTCCCGGATCCCGGGTGCTGGAATGTCAGCCGCCACGCATGGAGAAACGGTCGCGTCAGACGCGACACCACGCGCAGATGGGCCAGGGGGTGTCGCTTGACGCCGCCGTAGGTGTCGTCGCCGAGAATCGCGTGTCCGGCTTCGCTCAGATGCACCCGGATCTGGTGCGTGCGGCCCGTGCCAATTCGCACGGTCACAAGGCTGACTCCGCGCAGTGTCTCCACGTTGAGGATGGTTGTGACGGCGGACCGTGTATGCGCGCCGCGACTCGACATCTTCGTGCGATGGCGCGGGTCTCGACCGATGGCTTTGTCCATGATCTGCCCCGGCTTCATCGCGCCCCACACGAGGGCGAGGTAGTCCTTCGTGACCAGTCGATCGTGAAACTGTTTGGCGAGCGCGCGATGCGCGGCGTCGTGCTTGGCGACCACGATCACGCCAGAGGTGCCTTTATCGAGGCGATGCACGATGCCCGGGCGATCGTCGCCGCCGGCGCCGCTGAGTCCGCGGACGTGATGCAGGAGTGCGTTGACCAACGTGCCGCCCGCGTGTCCCACAGCGGGGTGCACGACCATGCCGGCCGGTTTGTTGACCACCACCACGTCGGCGTCGTCATACAGAATACCGATCGCCAGATCCTCGGCCATCGGCACCATTGGCGCGGGCGGCGGCACGGTGATGCGGACCACGTCACCGGGGCTCATGCGATGGCTCGGCTTGACGGCGTCGTGGCCGACGACCGCCACCTGGCCGTCGTGAATGAGTCGCTGGACCTGCGAGCGCGAGAGGTCAGGCCACTCGCGCGTCAGTAACTGGTCGAGACGTCTCTGATCGTCGCTGTCCGCGACGGTCAGCGCGCGCGGGCCCGGAGTCGCCACAACATGAACAGGCCGAGCGGAACGATGGCGGCGGACACCACCTGTGAGGTGGACAGCACGTTGAATGCCATGCCGCGGTCGTCGCCCCGATAGAACTCGATGATGAACCGCGAAATCGCGTAGAGCACCAGATAGAGCCAGAAGGTGCGTCCCGCGAACTTGTGGCCCTTGCGTTCGGTGGCGAGCAGGAACACCAGAATCAGCAGTTCGGCGCCCGCGTCGTAGATCTGTGTCGGATGCAGCGGAATCGCGAGGGGCGTGCCCACGTTCAACGCCGCTGCCGGGTTGTTGAACGTGATCGCCCACGGCACGCTGGTCGGGCGGCCATAGCAACAGCCTGCCAGCAAGCAGCCCACGCGGCCGATGACGTGCCCCAGTGCGATGCCTGGCGCCATGAGGTCGCCCACGGTCCAGATATGCAGTTGGTATTTCCGGACCAGCCAGATGCCGACGAGGACGGCGGCGATCAGGCCGCCGTAGAAGACGCCGCCGGCGCGTGCGAGCGACAGCAATTCTTTCGGGTTCTGGCGGAAGTAGCTGAAGTCGACGACGACCAGCATCAACTTCGCGCCGATCAGGGCGGCGATGATGAGGTAGATGCCGAAGTCCATGACCTCGGCGGCGTCCAGACCCGCCCGGCGCGCGCGGACCACCGCCATCTGCAGGCCGGCAAGATAGGCGGCCGCGAGCAGCACGCCATACGAGTAGACGGGCCAGCCGGAAATTTCAAACAGAACGGGATGCATGTCGAGTCCCCAGGAAAAGATCAAGAAACACAAAGATCGCGCCGACGGTGATCGCGGCGTCGGCCACATTAAACGCCCAGAAGTGCCAGTTGCGCCAGTAGACGTCCACGAAATCGATGACGTAGCCGAGGCGCAAGCGATCGATCAGGTTACCAAACGCACCGCCGAGAATCAGCGTGAGCCCGATTCGGGCCCAGCGCTCATGCGCCTGCAGCTGTCGAGCATACAGCGCGATGCCCCCAAGGGCGATGCACGCGAGCGAGGCGGTCAGCACGCCCTTGAAGGGCAGGGTCGATTCGTTCAGCAGGCCAAACGCGACGCCGGTGTTGCGCACATAGGTCAAGTCCAGCAGATGGGGGATGACGTTGACGCTCTCGTAGACCGGGAGGGCGCGAACCACCGCGAGCTTGGCCAGCTGATCCAGGACGATGATGACCGCCACGCCGACGACGAGGCGCGATGTGTTGGCTGTGGTCGCGCGGGGAGCATCGGTCAACTCAGACACGGCCGGCACCAACCGCTAGGTCGCAGCGCAGGCACAGTCCCGTGTGGTCGCCTGTCGTCACCGTCTCTGTGACGTAGCGCCAGCAGCGCGGGCACTTGTCGCCGTCCGCCTTCGCCACGTCCACCGTCACAACGTCCGCATCGCCTTTCGCCACAGTGACTGCTGATGTGATGAAGAACATCGGCAGGTCGGCGGCCATCGCGTTGAGCAGGTCGCCGACCGCGCCGCCTGCGGTGACGGTGACATGCGCCATCAGGTTCTGTCCGATGTCTTTGCGCTGGCGCGCGCCCTCAAGCGCAACATTGACGGCATCCCGTACCGACAGGAGCGTGGCCCATCGGGACTCGAGCGCGTCATCGACGAGCGTCGCCGCGTTCTTGGGGAAGTCGGCCAGATGCACAGAGTTCTCGCGTGCTCCCGGCAGGCATCGCCAGATCTCGTCGGAGGTGAAGACCAGAATCGGGGCGATCAGGCGTGCGAGACCGTCCGCCATCACATAGACGGCCGTCTGCGCCGACCGACGCTCGCGCGAGGTGGTGCCGAACGTGTAGAGCCGATCCTTGGACACGTCGAGGTAGAACGAACTGAGATCGACCGTCATGAACGCGTTGACGCCCTGGAAGATCGCCTGGAAGTCGTAGCTCTCGTAGGCGCCGATCATCCGCTCGGCAAGTCGGCCGTATTTCGACAGGATGAAGCGATCGACCTCTTCCATCTGATCGTGCGGCACCAGGTCCGTCTCCGGCACGAAGTCCGGGAGGTTCGACAGCAGATACCGGAAGGTGTTGCGGATCTTGCGATAGGCCTCAATGGTGCGATCGAGGATTTCCTTGCCGATGCGCACTTCGTCCTGGTAGTTGACCATCGAGACCCAGAGACGCAGGACTTCGGCGCCGCTGGCCTTGATCACCGTCTGCGGCGCCAGCACATTCCCAATCGACTTGGACATCTTGCGGCCGTGATCGTCGACGACGAATCCGTGGGTCAGGACTTGCCGGTAGGGCGCATGATCACGGGCGCCCACTCCGACGAGCAGCGACGACTGGAACCACCCGCGGTATTGGTCCGTGCCCTCGAGGTACAAGTCCGATGGCCACGTGAGTTCGGGGCGCACCGCCAGCACCGCGAGCGAACTCGAACCCGAGTCGAACCAGACGTCGAGGATGTTGCGCTCGGCGTCGAAGTCGCGGCTGCCGCATTTGCAGGTGAAGCCGGCCGGCACAAAGGTCTCGGCCGGATCGTCGTACCACGCGTCGGCGCTCTTCGTCTCGAAGATCGTTGCGGCGTGCTCAACGAGCTCCGGCGTCAAGGACGACTCGCCGCACGTCCGGCACGAGAGGGCCGGGATCGGCACACCCCACGCGCGCTGGCGGGAGATGCACCAGTCAGGGCGCGTGGCGAACATGCCCGTCATGCGTTCGCGGCCCCAGGCCGGCACCCAGTCGACCGCGCCGGCTTCGGCGGTGGCGCGCTCGCGCAGACCATCCATCGAGATGAACCACTGCGACGTCGCGAGGAAGATCACCGGCTGGTGACAGCGCCAGCAGTGCGGATACGAATGCTCGAACTTCGAGGCGTGCCAGAGGCGCCCGGCGTCGAGCAACGCCTGTTGCACGACGGGATTGGCCTCGAATACTTTCAGCCCGGCAACGACTCCGACGTCGGCGAGGAATCGGCCATCGGCGCCGATCGGCGCATAGATGTCCAGTCCGTATTTGACGCCGGTACGGTAGTCGTCGGCGCCATGCCCCGGGGCCGTGTGCACCGCGCCGGTGCCGGTGTCGAGCGTCACGTAGTCGGCGAGCACGCCGAGCGAGTCACGGTCGTACAGGGGATGACGGAACACGACCCGCTCCAGCGCCTCGCCTTTGAATGAGGCGAGCTTGGCGCCGAGCGCCTTGCCGGTTTTCTGCGCCACGGTCTCGGCCAGTCCCTCAGCGAGGATGACCGCGGTGCCGTCGACGTCGTAGGCCGCGTAGTCGAACTCCGGGTGGAACGCGACCGCGAGGTTCGCCGGGATCGTCCACGGGGTCGTCGTCCAGATGACGACCGACACCTGCCTCCCCGCCAGCGCGGGCACGCGACGGCCAAGTGTGCCGTTGTCTGTGTCCGACAGCGGGAACTCCACGTAGATCGACGGCGACGTGTGGTTGTCGTACTCGACTTCGGCTTCGGCGAGCGCCGTGCGATCGCGCAGACACCAGTAGACCGGCTTCTTGCCCTTGTAGACCAGGCCGCGTTCCACGAACCGGCCCAGCGCGCGCACAATCGCCGCCTGATACTTGAACGCCATCGTCAGGTACGGCCGTTCCCAGTCTCCGGTGATCCCAAGCCGCTTGAAGTCCTCGCGCTGCGACCCGACGAACTTTTCGGCGTACTCGCGACACGCGCGGCGGAAGTCGCCCTTGGACGCATCCTTGGCCGCCGCGCCGAGTTCTTTCTCGACATTCAGTTCGATGGGCAGGCCGTGGCAATCCCAGCCGGGCACATACGGCGAGTCGAAGCCGGCCATGGTCCGCGACTTCACGACGACGTCCTTCAGGATCTTGTTCAGCGCGTGCCCGATGTGCAGCGAACCCGTCACATTGGGCGGCGGAATGACGATCGAATAGGCCTCGGCAGCACCGTCGGTCGTGGGGGCAAACACACCGCTCGCCTCCCATTTCGCATAGAGCCGGGGTTCGGCGGCGGTCGGGTCGAAGGTCTTGTCGAGCATTGGGAGGGTCTTCGGGCAAAGAGAAAGGGCGGCCCCGACTGGAGCCGCCCCGGAATGATCTAGCCTTGATCGGGTCGCGGGTGAAGTCAGCCGGCGTTACGGGCGATGCGTTCGACTTCCTTGCGTACCTGGGCCTCGACGATGCCCGGCAGATTGGCGTCCAGCCATTCCTTCAGCATCGGGCGAAGCAGGGCGCGCGCCAGTTCATCGACCGTCGGACCGGAGCCGGACCATGAATCGATCGGATCAGGCTTCCGGATGGTTGAGGCGAAACCGGCAAACGCAGATGCGGCACTGGCCGCCGCACTCACACCGACAAGGCCCTCGTCGATCGGCTCGGGCTCCGGCTCGGGCTCGGGCTCATAGGCCTCGGCCGTTTCGACAAAGTCCGTCTCAGGGACCGAAGCAGTGGGGAACGGTTCCGGCGTCAGGATGTCGAGGTCGCCAAGGCTCTCTTCAACAGGCGCCTCATAGGCCTCGGTCAGTTCCAGAATGTCCTCTTCAGAGGGTTCGGGCTCCTCGACCGCCGGAGGTTCCTCCACCGGGGCGTTCTCGACAACCGTTTCGGGTTCCGGATCCGGCGCCGCCTCCGCCGAGGCGTCATCCTCGGAGATGATCCGGCGAATCGACGCCAGGATCTCCTCCATCGTCGGTTCCTGGGCAGTCTGGTCGGTCATATCGAAACCCCGGGGCGCGCGCCGAACGCACGATCAATTCGAATTAAGACAAGTCGGAGGAGTACCCTCCCGGACCATGTCGTCGCATCTCAGGCCGCTGGAATCAACGGGCGTTTTCGCGCCACAGGTTAACAGCCGGCCCCGACAGTCGCGCGAGAGGCGATCGGAGGGCTGTCAGCCGCGCGGTGCGGTCTGGACGACCTCCGATTTGAGCTGCGCATCAATCGGCGCATCCTCGGCGTTGTTGGCGGGCATAACGCCGGGCGAGGCGATACGATCGATGGCTTCGACGATCCCGTCCCACGGCAGGCCGCCACGGTTGCGCACCCGGTTGTAGTTGGCCGCCGGGTCGTAGGCCGTCAGATCGGCATCCAGATCCGCCCCTTCGAGCCGACCCATGGCGGCCAGCAGACTGGCCTGCGCGACGTATTCATTGCGACGGGCGCTCGCCAGATTGATCTGGGCGTTACGAAGCTCCAGCTCCTGGTTCAGCACATCGAGGGTCGTCCGCAGACCGACCTGGGCCTCCTGCCGCACACCCTCGGCAGCCACGGTCGCAGCCCGAACGGCTTCCTCGCCGGCCTGAAGCGTGGCGCGGGACGAGATGGACTGGGCAAAGGCCGAGCTGAACGACTGGTAGATGTTGCGCCGCTCTCCCTCCAGGTTGATCTGCGCCACATTGGCGCGCTCCACGGCCTGGGCGATGCGGGAACGATTCAATCCGCCCGTGAACAGCGGCACTGACAGGGATGCGCCGGCCTGAAAACGGGTCTGGTCAACGATGTCGCCGAGCTGGCCGAGGTCAGAGGTGCCTCCGCCGTAGGAGGCCGTCAAACTCGCGGACGGCATGTATTCGGCCTTGGCGGCCGCCACCTGGGCCTCAGCGGCGCGCTGGGTGTAAGCGGCAGAAAGGATGGCCGGATTGTCCGAAAGCGCGACATCGAGGGCGTTGTCGAAGTCGGCCGGGACACCCGGAAGCGCCGGCATCGGTGCCAGCTCGCCCGGTGCCTGCCCGACCACTGCGGCATAGGCGGCGCGCGATACAGACAGCTGGGCGCGGGCATTGGCCAGATCGGCCTCGGACTGGGCCAGGCGCGATTCGGACTGGGCCACGTCGGTGCGGGTGATCTCGCCGACCTCGAACCGGGCCGAGGCTTCTTCCAGCTGGCGCTGAAGAACGGAGAGGTTCGACTGGCGGATGGCGAGAATCTCACCGTCGCGGATGACATCGGCATAGGCCCGGATCACCGATGACAGGACGGTCTGTTCAACGTC
>CAYHEX010000064.1:0-15370 GCA_964355365.1 uncultured Solibacteraceae bacterium
GCCCAGAATCTCGGCGGCGGCGGCTTCACTGATGTTCTCGTCGTGGCCCGATTCGGCCTTGGTCGCCGGCGTGAAGATCGGCGAGGGCAATCGGTCCGAATCGCGCAGGCCCGGCGGCAGCGTATGACCGCACACCGCGCCCGTCTTGTTGTAGTCCTTCAGGCCAGATCCCGACAGGAATCCGCGTGCCACACATTCCACCGGCAACGGGTTCGTCTTGCGCACCAGCATCGAACGGCCGCGCAGGATGTCGTGATGGGGCACGGTCTCGACCGGAAAGTCCGCGACGTCAATCGACACCAGATGGTGCGGAACGAGGTCGCCGACGATCTTGCCGAACCAGAATGCCGACAACTGCGTCAGCACCTTGCCCTTGTCCGGAATGCCGGAGCCCAGCACATAGTCGAATGCCGAGATGCGATCCGTGGCGACGATCAGGAGATGGTCGCCCAGATCGTACACGTCACGCACTTTGCCGCGACGCTGGAGCGTCAGGCCGGTGAGGTTGGTTTCGAGGATGAGTGAGGATGCCATACGGACAGTGAAGAACGAGAAGCGTACGCACCTCTGAGAAAGAGGTCAAGTGTTCGCCGCGTTTTCCTGCGGATTATTTTTTGCTTGATTTCTTCAAGACGATGTCCGCGCCCTGATTGCGCAGCAGCACACGCGGCGCCATGGGAGATTTCGTGCCCAGCGCGGCGTCGAGTCGGCTGTCCACAGACGACTTGACGGGCGTGAGCGCCCAGTCCGCGGCATCGATCGTGCCGTTACTCGCCACCGCATCAACCTGCACGTGCGCCGGATCGCGCCACGTGACGCGCAGTTCCTCGTCGCTCGTCGTCAGGCTGCTGCCAACGCCGCTCGCCAGTTCTACGTCCACTGCCGCGCGGCGCAGATCGAGGCGCACCTCCGCTGTGGCGCCTTCAATGCGCACCTGGCCGTCGGCACCGGAGATCTTGACCGGACCGTTGTGCGCGCGAATCGTCACATCACCGCGGCGTTCTTCGATCACCATGGGGCCGCGGGAGCCGACGATTTCCGTGTCGCCGTCGCGGACATCCAGCGATGCCTCCGCCGTGATGTCGCTGATGCGGGCGCGCGTGCGTGTCAGGGTCAGCTTCAGCGTGCCGATCGAGGCGAGCGTGATCGTGCCGCCGTTCTGCTCGCCGACGACCGCACCCGCGACATGATCCACCTGCGTCGTGCTGCGCATCGGCCCCACAAACTCCACGGACCGCACGTGCGAGATCGTGGTGTCGCGATTGCCATTCAGCCGCACGCCGAGTCGCGACGGTATCTTGAGCACGGCCTGCGAGGTCTGGCTTTCTTCTTCCGGGAACTTGAACTCTAGCGCCAGGATGCCCCCGATACGGTCTTCGCTGACGACGGTTTTGTTGGCCGTCACGATGGCGGCCGCCTCGGTCTCGCCGGTCGACATCACGATCAATTCGAGAGCGACGTCTTTGCGATCCTCTCCGATGATCTTGAGGGGCCCGGCCGAGCCGGCCATCCGAAGCTCGGTGATGTCCGCACCGACCGCGTAGACGATCGTCCGCGGGGGAGCGGCATAGCTCTGGTTCCCTCGCATGCCCCGTTTCGCGGTGTCGATCAGCTTAGAGAACGAGAAGCCGGTTGAGGCGTCTTTCGCCGGTGGTGCGCTGAGTTGAAATGCGACGGCGCCGGCGACGATAAATGCCAGCACGATCAATAACTCTCGTTTTCCCATAGACTTGCCGCCAATCTTATAGTACGAACTGTGCAGCTCGCGTGATGATCCCAGTTTCGTCCAACCGTGGTTTCCCTTGGCAGACCGCGGCTATCGCGGCCTTTACGGTCGCACTGCTTGCGTGGTTCCTCCGTGGCATCGACTTCCATGAACTGGGCCGAGCCATCGGTAACGCCCACCCCGGCCTCATCGCGCTGGCCGTGATCGTGACCGTACAGACATATACGTTCCGCGCGTGGAGATGGCAGGCGTTGCTGGCCCCGATCGGCGGTTCGTCGTTTCGCAACAGCTTCCGCATCACGGTGATCGGGTTTACAGCGACCAATCTGCTGCCGGGACGATTGGGCGAAGTGCTGCGTCCGTATTTGATTTCGCGCGCCGAGCCGGTCAGTGCGCCGGCGGCCTTTGCCACGGTGCTGATCGAGCGGTTGCTCGACTTGGCCTCGGTCATGTTGCTGTTCGGCGTGTTCCTGATGACGTCGGCAATTGACGTCGGGCGCGAAGTGAAGGGCGCCGGGATGTTCGCGGCGGTCGCGTCGGTTGCGGGTCTGGTTGGACTCATCGTCGGTGCGCGTCGTCCCGAGACCCTGCGACGATGGGCAGACACCGCGGCCGGGTGGCTGCCGCAGCGGTTCGCCGATGTCGCCCGGCGATTCGCGCACACGCTCATCGAGGGGCTGGCCGTGATGCGTCGGCCGCGCCACTTGCTCATGGCCGTCGCCATGTCGCTGTGTCTCTGGGTGTCGATCGGCTTCGGAATCTGGCTCGCATCGCGTGCGCTCGATTTGACGATGGCATTCCCCTCAGCGTTCCTCATCATGATGTATCTGGTCGTGGGTGTGGCCGTGCCCGTGCCGGCCGGTGTGGGCAGTTTTCACTTCATGTATCAGCTGGCGGCGACCTCGTTTCTCGGCGCCGGCCGCGAGCAAGCCTCGGCTGCGGCCATCGTGCTGCACGCGGTGTCGTTCGTGCCGATTTCGCTGCTGGGATTGGCCTACATGGCGCAAGATGGTTGGACGCTTGCGCGCTTGCGTGGCGTGGAACCAGACGGAGGCCCGGAGGCCGAACGGAGGCAGCTGTGAAGTGTCCGTATTGTGGGCATCTGGGCGACAAAGTCGTCGATTCCCGCGAAAGCAAAGAAGGCGAGGCGATCCGTCGGCGCCGCGAGTGCCTCGAATGTGGGCGGCGCTTCACCAGCTACGAGCGCATCGACGAAATCCCTTACATGGTCGTCAAGAAAGACGGCCGTCGCGAACGGTTCGAACGTCAGAAGTTCGTCGCCGGACTCCTCAAGGCGTGCGAGAAGCGGCCGGTGCGCGTCTCGGCGCTCGAGGCCATTGCGGACAAAGTGGAGTCAGCCCTCCAGGAGAAGCCGGAACGGGAGATGTCCACGGAGGAGATCGGGGCCCACGTGATGGAGTCGCTGAAGCATCTGGACAAAGTTGCCTACGTCCGGTTTGCGTCGGTGTACAGGAACTTCCGCGACATCGATGAGTTCAAGAACGAGTTGAACGATTTGTTGAAGTCCCGCGAATGAACAACCGGATCTGGCGACGCGCCGGCGTGGTTGCCGTGTGGTGGTGCCTCGCCGTGGCGATGCTCCTCGCGGCCGACGTGCGTGTCACGCCGCTGGTGGCCGAAGGGCAGGTCTTCGCGTCGTTCTCGGCGGTGGACAGCTATACCTCGGACGTTCAGGAGGCGGTGCAGAGCGGTCTCCCGACCACGTTGACCTACCTCGTGGAACTGCGGCAAGCGTCTGTGGTCTGGTTCGACCGCACGGTGTCGACCGTGACGGTGGCCTCATCGATCAAGTACGACAACCTGACCCGGGCCTTTCAAGTGTCGAAAATGACAGAGGGGCAGATCGTGTCGTCTGAGAGCACGACCAAGGAAATCGACGCGAAGAAGTGGGCGACGGAGTTCGAGCGCGTCAGCCTCTCGCGCGGCGACAGCCTTGAGCCGAATGGCGAGTACTACGTGCGCGTTCGGATGCGGGCGACACCTCGCCGCAGTTTCTCCCTCTGGCCCTGGGGGCGCGACGACGCCGCGGGACGCGCGGACTTCACGTTCATTCGGTAGCGATCGTGGCGCTCGCCTCATTGTTGTCGCCGGAACCCACCGCCGCCACCGCGCCATCGCGGCGGCGCCTTCTGGACAATCCGCGCCTGATCGGCATCGTGGTCGTGGCGCTGCTCGCGCTGCTGGCGTTCCTGTTTTGGGCCGCCACGTACGCCGAGTCCCTCCGCCCCGAGTTCATCAACAACGTCGTCCTCTACGCGCTGGCGCCGGTCATTCTCTCGCTGGTCGCTGCGCTCGGTCTGGTGCTGGGACGGAACGTGTTCAAACTCTGGGTGGACCGCCGGCGTGCGGTGCCATTCGCGCGCTTTCGCGCGAAGCTCGTGGCGGCGCTCCTGGCCATGACGATTCTGCCGGCGGTGCTGGTGCTGATCATTGGCAGTGAGTTGATCACGGGATCGGCCAAGCGCTGGTTCAGCACTCCGGCGGAGGAACTTGTGACCGCCGCCAACGATATCGCGCAGATCGTATATACCGATCGCGCGACGGTCGCTGAAGCGCGCGCGCAGCGGCTGGCGGTGACGTTGGCCGCCGATGCGGTGGCGGCAGGTGATCCGGCGGTGTTGCAGCCGTTCCTCACGGCGGAAGTGGCGTCAACATCGACCGGCATGATCGAGGTTTACCGTGTGGTGGCGAACGCGGGGGGCGCACCGGATGCGGTGTTTTTGACCTCGGTCGGCGAATCGAGTATGCCCCGCAGTCACGCGCAGGCGTCAGCGGATCGGCTGGCCGCGCGCGTGGCGATGTCCGGCCGCGCCGAGAAACTCGACGACAAAATCGACAACGGTCTGCTCATCCGAGCGGCGTCACCGGTGCGGTCTTCTGCTGGTGTCGTGGTGGGAGTGGTCGTGGCCTCCGAGGCCATGAGTGGTCAGATCGCCGCGCACGCGCGGCGGATGGCTGACGCCTACAGTCAGTATCAGCAACTCAGCGTGCTCAAGGTGCCGCTGAAGGGGTTCTATCTCTCGCTGTTTCTGGCGGTGACGCTCTTGATCCTGGTTACGGCCACGTGGTTCGGCCTGTTCGTCGCCAAGCGGATTACGCGTCCCGTGCAGATGCTGGCGGAGGGCGCGCGCGCAGTGGGCGCTGGTCAGTTGGATCTGAGGATCGAGCCGGACTCGAGTGACGAACTCGGATCGCTCGTTGAGTCATTCAACACGATGGCGGCCGAGTTGCGGACGAGCCACGAGCGGCTCGACGCGCGGCGCCGGTACATCGAGACGATCCTGGAGCGCGTCGCCACGGGCGTCATTTCCCTGTCGGCCGACGGCAGGGTGTCGACCGTCAACGGGGCGGCGCAGCGGTTGCTGGGCGTCGATGCCCACGCGATCGGTCAGCCGGCGACCGCCGTGTTCTCGCGCGACGACCTGGCTCCGCTCCTGCCGATCATTGAAGCGACGTCACTCGGGCGGCAGGCGGGGCTGGTCGAAGAGATCACGCTGGCGCGCGAGGAACGAGAGATTCATTTGGCCGTGGCCTCCACCGTCTTGATCGCAGAGGGTGGTCTCCCGGAAGGTGCCGTGATCGTGCTCGACGACGTCACGCCGCTGATCCGAGCCCAGCGGGTGGCGGCGTGGCGCGATGTGGCGCGGCGACTGGCGCACGAAATCAAGAACCCGTTGACCCCGATCCAGCTCAGCGCTGAGCGGCTGCAGCGGAACTTCGCGACCGCGCCGCCCAACGCCCGCGCCCTGGTCGACGAATGCACCGGTGCGATCATCACGGAGGTCGAGGCGCTCAAGGGCCTGGTGGATGAGTTCGCGCAGTTCGCGCGCATGCGCGGACCGAAGCTCGTTGCGGCGGACTTGAACAGCCTGGCGGCGGATACGGTTCGCCTGTATCGCGGCGTGTTGCAGCAGGGCGCGCTCGAATTGACGCACGACTTTCGGCCGGCGATGCCCGCGGTGCGGATGGATCCGGAGCAGATGCGGCAGGTCATCATCAATCTTGTGGACAACGCCATCGACGCACTCGGTGGCGCCGGGGCCGCGCGGCGCCCGAGCGGCGAACCGCCGCATATTCGTCTGGCAACGTCCCATGAGCCGGGCAGCGGTGTGGTGCGCCTGACCGTGAGCGACAACGGCCCGGGGATTCCTGCAGCCGATCGCGAGAAGCTGTTTCTGCCGTACTATTCGACCAAGGGTCGCGGGAGCGGCCTCGGTCTGGCGATCGTTCGCCGGATCATCACTGAACATGGGGGCACCGTGGACGTCGCGGATGCCGAACCGCAGGGCACCGTGTTCACCGTGGACCTGCCCGCCGCATGACTATGTCGTCCATTTTGATTGTTGATGATGAAGCCGGTGTACGCGCCTCGTTGGCCGGGGTCTTGCGCGACGAGGGCTACACGGTAGATGCCGTCGAAAGCGGGGAGGACTGCCTCGAGCAGGTCACGCGCCAGTCGTACGACGTCATCTTGCTGGACATCTGGCTGCCGGGAATGGATGGCCTCGCCACGCTTGAGCGGTTACGCGAGCGGCGAGTGGAGAACCCGGTGATCATGATTTCGGGACACGGCACGGTTGAGACCGCAATGCGCGCAACGAGACTTGGCGCCTTTGATTTCATCGAGAAGCCGCTGTCGATCGACAAGACCGTGCTGGCCGTGCGCAATGCGATTCGCCAGCGACGCCTCGAGGTCGAGAACCGGGCGCTGCGCGCGCGTGTCGACAGGCCCCTTGTCATCGTCGGCGACAGCCCGGTCATGGGGGCGCTCCGCGAGCAGATCGGCATGGCGGCGCCCACCAACGGACGCGTGCTCATCTCGGGTGAAAACGGCACAGGCAAGGAGTTGGTGGCGCGCCAGATCCATGCGCTCAGTCAGCGCCGCACGGGTCCGTTCATCGAGGTCAACTGTGCGGCAATTCCCGAAGAGCTGATCGAGTCGGAACTGTTTGGCCATCTGAAGGGCGCGTTTACCGGTGCGGTGTCGGATCGACGCGGCAAGTTCGAGCTGGCCAGCGGCGGCACGCTGTTCCTGGACGAAATCGGTGACATGAGCCTGAAGACGCAGGCGAAGGTGTTGCGCGCCCTGCAGGAACAGATTGTCGAACCGGTTGGCGGACACACCAGCGTCCGCGTGGATGTGCGGATTCTCGCCGCGACCAACAAGGATCTGCCGGACGAGATTCGAGGCGGCCGATTTCGTGAGGATCTGTTCTTTCGATTGAATGTCATCCCGCTCGCGGTGCCGCCGCTGCGTGAACGAGGCACGGACGTGATCCGCCTGGCGGAGCATTTCATTGCTGAGTTTGCCAGTGAGTATGGCCGGCGAGTGAAGCGGGTCTCGCCCGAGGCCGGACAGGCCCTGCGGTCGTATCGGTGGCCGGGCAACGTGCGCGAACTGCGCAACGTCATCGAGCGACTGATGATCATGGTGCCGAGCGACACCATCGTCGTCGAGGTTCTGTGGTTCCTGGATGAGTTGTTCGAGATGGCCGCGCCGGCCGTTTCGACGCCGCGAACGGTCATCTCCACGCCGGTCACGGTTCGGCCGCTCTACGAGGCCCGGGATAGCTGGGAGCGTGAGTATCTGCTCCAGGCGCTCGCCGCGTTCGACGGCAACATGTCGCGGACAGCCGATGCGCTGGGCGTGGAGCGCAGCAACTTGTACCGCAAGATGCGGGGGTTGGGCATCCACACCCGCAAGGACGACGAGCCGGTCTAACCGCGGAGTTTGTTTTCGAGCACCTGGCCGTCGTTGAAGCCATCGAGCTGCAGGTACCACGCCGCCGACGCCAACAGCGCCGCCTGCGGAATCAGTCCGACGATCTCGCTCTCCAGCACCGTCACGCCGTACCGCGCGGCCTCCCGCTTCACCAACTCGAAGACGCGGAACACCGGCGTCTTCTCGTAGTTGGTCAGATTCATCGAGACCTGCACAACGTCCCGGTCGCCCAGCTCGATGCCCATCGCTTTCACGAAGCGCAGGCCGCCCGAACTGTGACGCACTGCGGTCGCAATCTTCTTGGCAACGTCCAGTCGGTTCGTGGCGAGATTGATGTTGTAGGCGATCAGCGGCATGCGGGCGCCGAACACCGACGCGCCCGCCGATGGGTGTGGCTGGGCCGGACCAAAATCAGGCTGCCAGTCAGGGGCGGCCATCTTCTTGGCGAGTCCCTCAAACTCGCCGCGGCGCACGTCCTCGAGGTTGCGTCGGGCGGGCCTGGTGGCGGCCTCCTCATACAGGTAGATCGGCAAGGCATGCCTGCTGGCCACCTCGGCGCCAACTTCGCGCGCCATGTTCACGCAGTCAGTCATCGTCACGCCATCGATCGGCACGAACGGCACGACGTCGACCGCACCCATGCGCGGATGCTCTCCCGTGTGCTGACGCAAGTCGATGGCCGGCAGGGCCGCGTCGAATAGCGCGAGCACGGCGTCACGTACGGCCGATGGCTCACCGGCGAATGTAAAGACCGTCCGGTTGTGTGAGGGGTCTGGCTTGACGTCGAGGAGCCGGGCGCCGGCTCCGGCAATGGCGCTGGCGCACGAATCCAGAACGTCCTGACGCCGACCTTCGCTGATGTTGGGGATGCACTCGACAATGGCCATGACGAATTTGTACCACAGGATCCCTCTTGTACTGGCCGAGGCAGGTCGCTATAATCGCTGGCAGGCCTCGCAATGTCAGACACTCGCCGCGAAATCGCTGACGCTGGTGCTGGTCCCGATCGGGACAGCCGAGTGGAATCGCTGTTGGTGGAAGGACTCGATCGCTACTTCGCCGGCCGCTACGAAGACGCCGTGCACATCTGGACGCGGGTGCTCTTTGTCGACCGCGCGCATCCGCGCGCCCGCGCCTACATCGACCGCGCCCGCACCGCGCTGGCCGAACGGCAGCGCCGTTCGGACGAATTGCTGCACGCCAGCCAGACGTTGCTTGATCAGGGGCGCACGGGCGCCGCCCGCCAGTTGTTGACCGAAGCCATTGCGGTCACCGGCGATGATGAGCGCGCCGCGGCCTTGCGAATGCGACTGGACCGCGCCGAGCGAGCACGCACGGGCATGCCCGCTGTAGAGGCCCCGTCATCCACTGCGGTGTCGAGTGTAGACGCTTACTTGCAGGCTCCGGCCCTGTGGTGGGGCTTAGTCGGTGTGACGGCCCTTGTGATGCTGTGGCTCGTCGCGCGCGTGGTGCTGCCCGCCAGTCAGTCGGCCGAGCCGGCTATGACGCCGGCGGCGGTTGCGTCGTCGGTCGTTCCGGTGTTGAGCAGTTCGGACGTGGCGTTGGTTCGAGCCAGAACGCTGTATGCCCGTGGCCGGTTGGCCGATGCGCTGCGTGCGCTGGATCGGGTGGCGATTGAAAGCTCGTTAAGGACCGAAGCGGATCAGCTCAGAGTGGAAATCCAACGGTTGTTGCTGTCGGCCGACGCGTCTCGCGCCGTGTCGTCAGGGAGATTGCACTGACATGCGCTGTCCAAAATGCCAGTACCTCGGTTTTGAGCCGAGTCCCCGCTGCAAGAACTGCGGATACGATTTCTCCTTCGGCAGCGACGACCTCTCGTCGTTGACCATCATTCCAGAGACGAACGAGCCGGGCGCGCTGGAGGACTTCGACCTCCAGGTGATTGACGGAGCCGCGTCAAGGTCCACGTCAGCGGCGATTGCCGGCGGATTCGATCTTGACGACCTGTTATCACGCGGCCGATCGGAGCCCGTGCTCGAGGTGGAGTTCAAGCCCGCCGCTGTGGTCACTGCATCGGCCGTGGCCACGCCGCCTCCGGCCGAGGTTGTGAAAATGGTCGAAGATGCGTCAGCGACGGTTGTCGCAGCGGCTCGTGCCGTTGCCGCGTCGCCGCGATCGCCTGCGCCACGGGCGGCGCGCGTCCCTGTTCCGCCATCGGTTCCGCTGAGTGCCCCGGCGCTCGCCCCGGTCACCACCGAGTTGCCCTTGTTCATGCAGGTGATGTCCGAGACCGCGGCCACGGCTGCGCCGCGGACCGCTGCGGTTCGCGCCGGCATGCCGCTGACGATTGAGGCGGCCACGCAAGTCGTCGAATCGGCGCCCGCCGTTGAAGAAGTGGATGATCGTCCGCTGGTGCAAGTGCCTGCGGTGCCGCGCCCGCCGCTGGCGGTTCGACGTGCCACGCCTGATCCCGCTCGGTTGCGCGCGAAGTATGCTCGCGCAGCGGCGAAGGCGGAGGCTCACAGCGCGGCAGGGGACTTGCTCTTGGGGATCGACGATGCGGAGGTGAGCCCGGTCCGACGTACGCCCATGGCCGATCGCCTCTCTGCGGAACCAACCCCCGAGTCGCTGCCGGCGGGTTGGCTGCAAGGCGTGAGCGCGGGCAAGCGGGTTTGGGCGGCCGGTGTTGATGTTCTGCTGCTTGGCTCGATCAACGCCGCCGTCGTGTGGTTCACGCTCGGAGTGCTCGGGCTGGAGCCATCGCAGGCGCATTTGCTGCCGCTCTTGCCGATCGCCCTGTTTTTCCTCCTTGTGGACGGCGGTTATCTGGTGCTGTTCACTGCAGCGTGTGGCCAGACGATTGGGAAGATGGCGGCCGGGATTCGCGTCGTGGGAACGACAACGGGCGCGGTCATCAATGACAGGATCACACTGGGCCAGGCGTTTGCGCGAGCGATAGGGGCCATCATTTCGTGCGTGCCGCTCGGGGCCGGATTCTGGGTGAGTCTGGTCGGCGACGGTCGCGCGCTGCACGACAAGATCGCCCACACCCGCGTCGTCCGCGCATGACTCGGGTGGCGGTGTGGATCTCATCGGTCGGCGGACTAGGTTTCGCACCGATCGCACCTGGCACGTTCGGGTCGGCAGCCGGCATCCTGATTTATTGGCTGACGCGGCACTGGTCGACGTCCGCGCAGTTCATGATCATCGCGGTCGTGACGGTCGTTGGCACGTGGGCGGCGACGGAAACCGCAAAGCACGTCGGGCGAGAGGATCCCGGCCAAGTGGTGATCGACGAAGTGGCCGGGCAGTTGGTGACCCTCGCGCTGACCGGTGCCGGGCTCACGGCAACCATCGTCGGCTTCTTCCTTTTTAGAATCCTGGACATCATCAAACCGTACCCGGCGAATCGATTCGAGCGCCTGCACGGCGGTGTTGGCATCATGGCGGATGACCTGATGGCCGGCGTCTACGGCTGCGTGCTGCTGCATTTGATGATGCGTTTCATCCCCGGCCTCAACTAGCGATGCGCGCCATCGGGACGGCGAATATTCTCGCCATCGGCACCGAGTTGCTCACGCCGTACCGCACGGACACGAATTCCCTGTACCTCACCGCCCGTCTGAACGAACTGGGCATCGACGTCACCGCCAAGTCCATCGTCGGCGATGACGTGAGAGATCTTGAACGTGCGCTGTCGCTGGCGTTGCAGCAGACGGACCTCGTGATCACCACCGGTGGTCTCGGTCCAACGGCAGATGACCTGACGCGCGAAGCCGCGTCATTGGTGCTGGGGCTGGCCATGGTCGAGGACTCGGCGCTGGTGGCTGAACTGAGGGCGCGATTCGCTCGGCGCGGGTCGCCGATGCCCGAGATCAATCGGCGACAGGCCATGGTGCTGCACGGCGCCACGGTACTGCCAAATCCAAGGGGATCTGCCCCGGGCCTGCTGATTACTCAGGGCGACAAGCTCGTGTTGCTGCTGCCGGGACCGCCGCGGGAACTCGAGCCGATGTTCGAAGCCTCAGTCAAAGACCGTCTCGCTGCGCGGACGGCGGGGCGGCGCCTCTGCCGCCGGGTCATCAAGATTGCCGGGCAACCAGAGTCGAGGGTTGACGAAATCGCGGCGCCGATCTACGGGCCGTTGTCGGCGCTACCGGTGCCGATCAGCACGACGATTCTGGCCTCGCCGGGGCAAGTGGAGCTCCATCTGTCCGCGCGAGCCGGCGGCGACGCGATGATCGATGGGCCATTGGATACGGCCGTAGCGGCTCTGGTGGCGGCGTTGGGTGACAGCGTGTTCAGCACGGACGGCCGAGCGATTGAGGTGGTCGTCGGCGATGCGCTGCGCGCGCGGAGTCTCACATTGGCCGTGGCCGAGTCCTGCACTGGAGGCCTTGTCGCCGCCAGGCTGACCGACGTGCCGGGCAGTTCCGCGTACCTGCTCGGCGGAGTTGTCGCCTACGCGAACGACGTCAAGCGGGGTGTACTGAACGTGCCTTCGGATGTGATCGACACGCACGGCGTCGTCAGCGAACCGGTCGCGGCTGCCATGGCCCTCGGCGTGCGGCGCGCGCTCAAATCAGATGTGAGCGTGGCGGTCACCGGCATCGCCGGGCCGGATGGTGGCACCGAGGCGAAGCCGGTCGGCATGGTGAGTTTCGCCGTCTCAGGACCGGGCGACCAACTGACGACCCTCACTCGCGTTGTGCCCGGCGACCGTCAGCTGGTTCGGCAGTGGTCGGTGATGGTGGCGCTGGACCTCGTCCGGCGCGCGGTCCGATAGAATAGGCGCCATGCGTGACGACGCCGCGCGCGCGGCGCATCGGGCGGCCGTGCTCGGGGCCGGGAGTTGGGGGACGGCGCTGGCTATCCACCTCAGTGGGGTGGGGCACGACGTGGTCCTGTGGGGCCGTGATCCGTCGCTCATCGCTGAGATGGCCGAGCGACGAGCCAATCCCACCTATTTGCCCGATCTGGCATTTCCGGCTCCGCTGACTGTGTCGCCGGATCTTTCCGTGTCGCTCGCCGAGGTTCGGTACGTGGTGATCGCGATCCCGTCGCACGGACTACGCGCGCTGTTGCGGCAGGCCATGCCGCATTTGCCGGCCGGTGCGATTCTTGTGAGCGCAACAAAGGGACTCGAAGCCGACACGTTGCTGAGCATGTCGCAGGTGATGGTGCAGGAGTCGCGCGGCCTGCACCCGGTGGTCGTGCTGTCCGGGCCGAGCTTTGCCGCCGAAGTGGCGCGCGGCTTGCCGACGGCGCTCGTCGCGGCATCGCATGACGATGCCGCCGTACGTTGCGTGCAGGATGAGTTCCGCGGCCGGGCGTTCCGTCTGTATCACACGGACGACGTGGCTGGTGTCGAGATCGGAGCCGCACTCAAGAACGTGATTGCCATCGCCGCCGGGATGGTTCAGTCCATGGAACTGGGCCACAACGCGATGTCGGCGCTCATCACCCGCGGTCTCGCGGAGATGTCGCGATTAGCGTTTGCCATGGGCGGTCGTCGCGAGACGTTGAGTGGGTTGAGCGGACTCGGCGATCTGGTGCTGACGTGCACCGGGGGGCTCAGCCGCAATCGCCACGTCGGGATGGAGCTGGGGCGCGGCCGGTCGCTCACGGAGATTCTGGCCGGCATGAAGATGGTCGCTGAAGGTGTGCGCACGACCTCGGTCGCGTTGGCGCTCGCGCGATCGCACGGCATCGAATTGCCGATCGTGGCGAAGATGCAAGAGGTTCTAGGAGGGGAGCGATCGCCGCGCGAGGCGGTCGCCGATCTCATGGGACGTCCGCAGAAGAGCGAGCACTAGTGTCCTCATTTTTCTCCCGCGTGCGGGCCGGCCTTGCCAAGACCGCGGCCCAGATTCGTGAGCGCCTGACCGATCTCACCGATCGAGTCGTTGACACGCCGGCCTCGAAAGCGGCGGCCGCCACGCTCGGCGAGATTGAAGACGCGCTGATCGGCGCGGATGTCGGGTTGCCCGCGACCGAGCGGATCCTGGCGGCCGTCAAGCAGGCTGGGGCTGCCGGGCCGCTGCGCGAGCGTGTTGGCGATGAGATCAAGCGCGTCTTTGCCGGCGCGCCACCTCCGCTCGATATGGGTGAGCGGCCGCGGGTGGTGTTGATCGTCGGGGTCAATGGCACCGGAAAGACAACCAGCGTCGGGAAGCTTGCCAATCTGTTGAAGCAGCAGGGCCGGTCCGTGTTGATCTGCGCGGCGGACACATTTCGAGCGGCTGCCGTCGAGCAGTTGGCGGTGTGGGCCGATCGCGCGGGCGTTGACCTGATCCGCGCGCAGCATGGAGCAGATCCCGCGTCGGTGGTGCATGATGCGGCGGTTGCGGCGAAAGCCCGCCAGCGCGACATCCTGTTGATCGACACCGCGGGCCGCTTGCACACGCGCGCCAATCTCATGGCGGAACTCGACAAGATCCGCCGCGTGGTGTCGCGCGAAATTCCCGGCGCGCCGCACGAAGTGTTGTTGGTGCTCGACGCGACGGTCGGCCAGAACGGTCTTGTGCAAGCGCGCGAATTCATGTCGGTTGGCGGGGTGAACGGGCTGATTCTCACCAAGTTGGACGGCACGGCGAAAGGCGGCGTGGCCGTGGCCATTGCCCACGAACTGAAGCTGCCGATTCGGTACATCGGCGTCGGTGAGGGCATTGACGACCTGGTGCCGTTCGACGCCGATGACTACGTCAACGCGCTCTTTGTCGACCAGTGGTAACCACCGTAGATATTGAATTCATGCAGCGCGCGCTGTTTCTGGCGGAGCGCGGTCGAGGCACGACGACGCCCAATCCTGTGGTCGGCGCCGTCGTGGTGTCCGCTGACGGTGTGGTGGTCGGTCAAGGTGCGCATCGCATCGCCGGTGGGCCGCACGCCGAGGTCTTCGCGCTCGACGCCGCGGGATCAAGGGCGCGCGGTGGCACTTTGTACTGCACGCTGGAGCCCTGCTGCCATACCGGCAGGACCGGACCGTGCGCGGAACGTGTCGCTGCGGCGGGAATTGCGAGGGTGGTTGCGGCGCTCGAGGACCCGAATCCGCGGGTGGCCGGCGGCGGCTTCGCGTTCCTGCGCGAACGCGGTGTCCGTGTGGACACCAATGTGGAGCACCGCGCCGCTGCACGGCAGAACGCGCCATTTGTCACGTGGGTTGCGAAACGCAGACCGCACGTGACGCTGAAGGCCGCGGTGTCGGCCGACGGATTGGCCGGGCGCCCGGATGCGGCGGTGAAGCTCACAGGACCCGCGATGGACCGTGCGATGCATCGCCAGCGCGCCGCTGTGGACGCGATTGCGGTGGGATCCACGACCGTCATGGTTGACGATCCGCAGTTAACGGCGCGCCTTGTCTACCGCCAGCGGCCGCTCATCCGGGTGGTGTTCGACCGTCGCGGTCGCGTGATGCCGTCAGCGCGGCTCTTTCAGACGCTCGATGCGGGGCCGGTCATAATGTTCATGAGCGTGCGGGTCGAAGCGTCTCGTCGAGCCGATGACCTTCGCGCAGCCGGCGCCACGGTTGTGGCGTTGCCCGAGTCTGGCGCGATCGCGGCGGCCTTGGGCATGCTCGCGGAGCGCGACGTGCTGTCGCTGCTCGTCGAGGGCGGGTCGACGCTGCAGCGCGCCATGTGGGACGCCGGTGTGGTAGATCGCGTCCAGTTGATTGAGACGCCAGTCCGTGTCGGGCAGGGCGTTGCGGCGTTTGTTCCGGAGCTGCGCGGAGAAAATGTGACGCGTTGCGTGCACGGCGCAGACACGGTGGTGGAGTGGGATGTTCACAGGACTGATTGAATCGATCGGCACGGTGGAACGCCTCGACGAGACCGCGGCGGGGCGTCGGCTCCGCATCGGCGCCGCGGTGGCGGCGGACCTGCAACTCGGCGAGAGCATCGCCGTCAGCGGTGTCTGCCTGACGGTCGTGGCGGTGGACG
>CAYHEX010000065.1:0-15341 GCA_964355365.1 uncultured Solibacteraceae bacterium
TCGCCGCCGCGCGCGGCGATCACGCCGGCCAGACGGTGGCCGACATCACCGCAGAGTGGTTCACCAACGATCTCGTGCAGGCCGCCGTAGCGTCGCGCGCGACGTTCGGACATTTCGCCGGCCCCTGGTCGGCCGGCACCGGCGCCATGTTGCTGCAGCGACTCGCTGACGATCCCATGCCGGTGGGCAGCGGCATTACCGTCGCCGGCGGTCCGGGCGCGCTGACGGCCGCGCTGGCCACCGTCGCCGAACAGGCCGGCGTGACCATCCGCACAAACGCGTCGGTCGCTCGCATCCGTATCGTCAACGGCGACGCGACGGGCGTCGTGCTCGACGACGGCGAGGAGATCGCGTCACGATTCGTCCTCGCCGCGATGGACCCGAAGACCGTGTTCCAGTCGCTCGTGGATCCCGTCGAGCTGCCGCCCACGTTCCAGCAGCGCGTCACCAACATCCGCGCCCGCGGCGCCACCGCGAAGATCAACCTCGCGTTGTCCGCGCGGCCCATCTTCGGCGCGCTGCACGGCGACGACATCGCGTTGCGGGGCCGGTTGCTGATCGCGCCGGGCATCGACTACCTCGAGCGCGCCTATGACGCGGCGAAGTACGGCCAACTGCCGGAGCATCCGTCGCTCGAAGTGTGTGTGCCGACCGTGCTCGACGGCTCGCTCGCGCCGGAAGGCCAGCACGTGATGTCCATCGTGGTGCACACGATGCCCGAGACGCCGCGCGACAGCACCTGGGAAGACCAGCGCGAGATGCTCTATCGCCGCGTGCTCGACGTGCTCGCACCGCACGCAAGCAGTCTCGAAGACTCCATCGTCGGACGCGAGATCATCACGCCGGAAGACATCGAGTCGGGATGGGGCGCCACCGGCGGCCACATCTACCACGGCGAACAGACCATCGATCAGTGGTGGACGATGCGCCCGCTGCTGGGGTGGGCGGGCGGCAACACGCCCATCGGCCGGCTGTTTCTGACCGGCGCCGGCACGCACGGCGGCGGCGGGGTCACGGGCGGCCCCGGCCTGCACGCCGCGCGAACTCTTGATGCGGCATTGAAGGCTCGTAGGCGAGAATAGCCGCATGCGTTTGATACTGGCGGCCCTCCTGCTGGCGCAAGCCACGCTTTCGGCGGGCCAGCAGGCCACGTTCAAGACCGGCGTCGATGTCGTGGCGGTGGACGTGAGCATCGTCGACAAGAACGGCCGGCCGATCGACGACCTCAAGCTCGACGAATTCACGCTCAAGGTGGATGGCAAGCCGCGCAAGTTGTCGTCGGCCGAGTTCATCAGTCTGCGGCACACCGACGACACGTCGGATCCGGAAAAGACGGTGTACAGCACCAACCAGGGCGCCAAGCCCGGGCGGCTGATTCTCATCGCTATTGACGAAGGCAATATTCACAAAGGCAACGGCCGCAATGTCATCGCGGCCGCGGCGAAGTTCCTCGACGGCCTCAACACGTCCGATCGCGTCTCGCTCGAGTTCCTCCCGGGCACGGGTCCGCTGGTGGGCTTCACCGCGAATCACGCGCTCGTGAAGCGCCTGCTCGAAAACGGCGTCGGCAAGATGATCGAAGCGGAGACGACCCGGCGCGTCGGCATCATGGAAGCGTTGACGTTCCTGCGCGAGGGCGCGAAGTCCCGGACGTGGCTCGAAGTGATCGACCGCGAGTGCGCGACGGTTTCGACCGTCGATCCGGTCGGCTATCAGCAGTGCCAGACCGACCGCGCGAACGAAGCGCGCACGGTGTTCCAGTCCGCGCGCGCGCAGACGGCGGCGTCGCTGCTGTCGCTGCGCGGGATCATTCAGCGGCTGAACGGCAGCAACACGCCGAAGACGGTGGTCCTCATCACCGAGGGGCTGGTGATCGAGCGCAACGTCACGGACATCTCCTGGGTCGGGCCGCTCACGTCTGAAGCGCAGGTCACGATCTTCTCGGTGCAGGTGGACGGCTCTTTCGTGGACGCCAGCGTGCGCGGGAAATCGCCAACGCACTACGAGGATCACGACCTGTTCGTGGAGGGGCTCGACCGGCTGACGGGCGCCGCGCGCGGCATTGTGCTGCCGGTGGCCGTCAACGCGAACGCGGTGTTCTCGCGCCTGGATCTCGAACTGTCGGGCTACTACCTGCTCAGCTTCGAGCCCGATCTGGTGGACCGCGACGGCAAGGCGCACGACATCTCCGTGCAGGTCTCGCGGCCCGGCGTGAACGTGCGCGCGCGCCCGCAGTTCAAAGTGGCCGCGCCGGCGAGCACGCGGTCCGCTGACGAGTTGCTCGTTGACGCGCTGCGCAATCCGCTCCCGATCTCCGACGTGGCCGTCAAGCTCACCACCTTCACGTACCGCGACGACACGTCGAACAAGCTCAAGGTGCTGGTCACCGCCGAGCTCGATCGCTCGTTCAACGCGACCGGCGACTTTGCGCTCGGCTACATCGTCACCAACGCGCGCGGCGATCTGGCCGCGTCGCAGTTCGAACGGGCGCTCGCCCTGCCGTCGGCGGACGATGCGGGCCGACCGCAGCGCTACACGGGCGCGATCGTGGTCGATCCGGGGATCTACAACATCAAGCTGGCGGTGATCGATCCGAAGGGCCGCGCCGGCTCGGTGGAGCGCACGGTGGACGTCAAGCTCACGAGCGCCGGCCAGCTGAAGTTCGGCGAGCTGATGCTGGCGGAAGTGTCGGGACGCAACGCGCGGCCGACGGTGGACGGTCGAATCAACGCCGACACGATGATGGCGTACACCGAGGTGTACTCGGAGGCGAACGGGCCGTTGCAGAGCACCACGGCGCGGATCGAGATCGGGAAGACCGAACACGATCCGCCCAATGAAACCGCAGACCTGACGTTCCGCGATCGCAAGGCCGACGGCAAGCGTACTGCCGAGGGCGCCGTGCCGATTGCGCTGTTGGCGGCCGGCGACTACATCGCGCGCGCGGTGTTCACCGTGGACGGCAAAGTGGTCGGCCAGGTCACGCGGCCGTTTACGGTGACGCACTCACTGGCGGAACGGCCAACGGCGGGTCCGGCACCGATGTCGTCAACCGCCGCGCCCGGCGAGCGGATCGCGTTCACGTCGAAGATCGAGTCGTTCGACCGCGACGCCGTGCTGAATCCGCGCGTCGTGGCCTTCTTCGTGGATCGCATGAACATCGTCGGCATGCCGCAGATGCCGCCGGCCCTCGCGCCTGCGATTGCTGCGGCGAGGGGCGGACGATTCGTTGAGCTGCGACAGAGCCTCACCGGCGCGCCGCCGCATCCCGCTTCGTCATTTCTCGCGGGACTGGCGTATTTGTCGGAGAAGGACGCGACCAGCGCGGACGCTAATTTCAAGGAGGCGCTGAAAGACGCGCCGGACTTCTTCCCCGCCGCGTTCTACCTGGGCGCCGCGCGCGCCGCCACCGGACGCGACGCTGACGCCGTGGCCGTGTGGCAGACGGCGCTCATCACCGACGCCGAGGCGCCGTTTGTGTACACGCTGCTTGGCGACGCCATGCTGCGCTTGCACCGCACGGCGGACGCGATCGGCCTTCTGCGCGAAGCCGCGCTGCTCTGGCCGGATGCGGATGATGTGACGATGAGGTTCGGGACGGCGCTGGCACAGGGCGGCCAGGCGGCGGATGCGCTGAAGGTGCTGGATCCGTACCTGGAGAAGCACGCGGCTGATCAGGACCGGCTGATGCTGGCGATGCGGCTGATCTACGAAGCCGCGTCGGCATCGAGGCCGATCGACTCAGTCGAGAACGACCGCGCGCGCTTCCGGCGCTACTTCACTGCCTACGAGAAGACCGCGGGGGCGCAGTTGGCGCTCGCGACGGAGTGGAAGCGGTTCATAGAACGATAGATGTAGTCCAGGGTCCAGAGTCCTGGGTCCAGAGTCCGGTCCGGAGTCCAGCGTCCAGAGTTCGTCCAAAGTCCAAGGTTTTGGGCGGGCGCTCTTGAACGCTGGACTCAGGACTCTGGACCCTGGACGACAGGTTCAGAAGTAATCTGCCCTCCACCACGTCACTTCGCTGCCGTGCAGTGGCGGAAGTGGTGTGGCGCCGAGCGGTTTGATCATGAGGATGTCGTCGGCGGGCGCGCGGGATGCGATGCGCACCTGCGGCGGGAGCCAGTTGTCGGGGAGCCACGCCGAGAGTGGCGGCGGTGTCTCGGCGGGTGTGCGGGCCAGAAGCACCTGCAGGATGGCGCCGACGCGCGCGCCGGTGGGGTCACGATCGCCGCAGGCGTCGAGCCACATCGTCTCGGTGCCGTCGGTGCGGTTGCTGGCGGGGCCGCGCGACATCAACACGTAGGCCACGGCGTGGTTGCCTTCTTCCGCCACGTAGAACTCCGTGGTGCGCGTGCCGAGCGGCGCCAGCGCGGAGAGGGTGCGGCGCTTCTGCACGGCGAATTGGATCAGCTCCGCCGTACGGCGCGGCGAGAAGCGCGCGAACGCGTCGCTGATGTCGTGGAGTTCGGCGAGGCGTGACAGGTCCGCGTCGTTGCCCGCACGCACCAGCGTGGCCGGCGCGCCTTTCTTCTGGATCACATCGAGGGTCAGCGTCTCGCGCGCAATCGCGGTGAAGCCGAGGCGTTCGTAGTACGGCGCGCCAATCTCCGAGAACAGCACGGCGGCGTGATAGCCCTCGCGCGCCGCTTCCGCGGTCATGCGCTCGATGAGATCGACGGCGTAGCCGCGGCCCCGCTGCGTCTCAGGCGTGAACACCGCGCCGATGCCGAGTACGCGTCGCGGCGTGCCCTCGAGCTGTGCGTCGATGTCGTACCACTTCGCACTCGACAGCACGGTATCGCCGTCAACGAGCGCCATGCGACGCTGGTGCGCCGCACCCCAGGCGGTGCGCATCTGCACCGCGTTGTAACGCGCGTAGCCGTCGAAGCTAAGTCCCTCATTCCAGATGGGATAGCTGGCTTCGAGAATCTGCGTCAGGCTGGCGCCGGCCGCGTTAATGTAGGTGACCATCTACTCATTATCGTTGGGGTTTCACCTTCTGGTTGAGCGTCGGTCTAAACGAAGCAGAGGCACACCATGCACCCACGCATCCTGCGCACGTCCCTTCTCATCCTGGCCCTTACGCTGGCGCCGCAGTGGCACGCCGGCGCCCAGAAGTCCGACTCGGCGGTTCCGTCAGATCCGGACGCGCAGACGATCCTGCACGTGCTCAACCGCGTCGGCTACGGCCCGAAGCCAGGTGACATCGATCGCGTTCGCACGATGGGTCTGGCCGCGTACATCGACCAACAGCTGCACCCGGAGAAGATTGCCGACACCAACGTCGACGCGGCCCTCGCGGCGTTCCCGACGCTGACGATGAGCACGGAGGAGTTGGCGACGAAGTACTACCGGCCGCTCGAAGAGATGCGACGCGATCAGCAGCAGAAGCTGGCGCGCGCCGAGGTGAAGGAGGCGAAGGCCGCCGACGACAAGATGGCGGCGCAGGCGGCGCAGGATCAGTTGTCGCCCGAAGCCATGAAGCTCCGCCAGGAGTCGCAGGCGGTGCTGCAGAACCTGATGCAGGCGCGGGTCATTCGCGCGGTCGACAGCGAGCGGCAGTTGAACGAAGTGCTCGTGGACTTCTGGTTCAACCACTTCAACGTCTACGCGCAGAAGGGCGCGGTGAACGAGTACCTCAACAGCTACGAGCGCGACGCGATCCGGCCGTACGTGCTCGGCCGCTTCCGCGACATGCTCGGCGCGGTGGCGCACCACCCGGCGATGCTGTTCTATCTGGACAACTTCCAGAGCGCCGACCCGAAGATGGGCGCGCGCACGGCGAACGAGCAGATGGCGCAGATCGAACAGCGGCTGAGGAATCCGAACGCGCGCATCACGCCACAGCAGCGCGAGCAGGCGATGACGCGGCTCGAGCAGGTCAAGAAGAACATCCCGCAGGGTCTGAACGAGAACTACGCGCGCGAGTTGATGGAACTGCACACGCTCGGCGTTGACGGTGGCTACAGCCAGAAGGACGTCCAGGAAGTCGCGCGCGTGTTCACCGGGTGGACGATCGATCAGCCGCGCGGTGGCGGCAAGTTCACCTTCCGTCCGCAGATGCACGATCCGGACAACAAGACCGTGCTCGGCCAGGTCATCGCCGGCTACACGGGCGTGGACGGCATGCGCGAGGGCGAGAAGGTGCTCGACCTGCTCGCCATGCATCCGGCCACCGCGAAGCACATCGCCTTCGCACTCGCGCAGCGGTTCGTCGGCGATGCCCCGCCGCAGACGGTGGTCGATCGCGCCGCGGCCGTGTATCTCTCCACGAAAGGCGACCTGCGCGAGGTCACGCGCGCGATCATCACCTCGCCGGAGTTCTTCTCGGTGGACGCCTACAGCGCGATGGTGAAGACGCCGCTCGACTTCGCGATCTCCGCCACGCGCGTCACCGGCGCCACGGTCTTCGGCGCGGCGCCGGTCGTGCAGGCGCTGCGCACCACGCTCGGCATGCCGCTCTACGGCTGCCAGCCGCCAACCGGATACAAGACCACCGCCGACGCGTGGGTCAACACGGGCGCACTCCTCGCGCGCATGAACTTCGGCCTGCAGTTGGTCAGCAACCAGCAGCGCGCGATCAAAGTCAACGTGACGACGCTCGCGCCCGACACCAGCCTGGCCGCGCGCGACGCGCTCATCGGCCAAGTGTTGGCCGGACGGATCTCCGCGTCGACGTCCGCCACACTCGCCAAGGCGCCGAATCCGCAGCAACTACTCGCGCTGCTGCTCGGCTCACCGGAATTTCAGAAGCGGTAACGGACAGTCGGCCGCGCAAGTGGCCTGATCGGAGCTCATGATGAACCGCAGAATCTTCCTCAAGAACGGCAGCATGGCGATGCTCGCGCTGGGCTTCGCTCCGGGATTTGTCACCAACGCGCTCACGGCCGCGCGCGCGCGCCGCAAAGTGCTGGTCACCGTGTTTCAGCGTGGCGCCGCCGACGGCCTGAGCATGATCGTGCCCTACGGCGAGGAGTGGTACTACAAGACGCGCCCGTCGATCGGCATCCCCAAGCCCGGCACCGACAACGGCGTCGTCGATCTCGACGGGTTCTTCGGTATCCATCCAAAGATGGCGCCGCTCGCGGACCTGTTTCACCGCAATGAGCTCGCGATCGTGCACGCGTGCGGATCGCCGGATCCGACGCGCTCGCACTTCGACGCGCAGGACTACATGGAAAGCGGCACGCCGGGCGTGAAGAGCACGCAGGACGGCTGGCTCAATCGCTACCTCCACGCGCGCGAGCACGCGGACGCCACGCCGTTTCGCGCCGTCTCTCTCACGCAGCAACTGCCTCGCTCGCTGCAGGGCACGGCGCCGGCGCTCGCCATGGCCACAGTCGGTAAGTTCGGCATCCAGGCCGGCAAGCAGAGCGACATGATGCAGGCTGGCTTCGAGTCGCAATACGCCGCGGCGGCCGACCAGATGCTCGGCGCCTCGGCCGGATTGGGTCGAACCGGTGTTGACGCGTTCGATGCCGTCAAGCTGATGAAGGACGCGAAGGTCGGCGGCCCATACACGCCCGCGAATGGTGCGGAGTACCCGAAATCCGGCTTCGGCGACGCCATGAAGCAGATCGCCCAGCTCATCAAGAGCGATCTCGGCCTCGAGATCGCCTTCGCGGAGCTCGGCGGCTGGGACACGCACGTGCAGCAGGGCAACGGCACCGGTCAGCTCGCGAACCGCCTCGACGACTTCGCGAAGGGCCTCGCCGCCTTCTACGTCGACATGGGCGACGCGATGTCCGACGTCGTCGTGGTCACGATGAGCGAGTTCGGGCGCGCGGTGAACGAGAACGGCAACCGCGGCACCGATCACGGGCACGCCAACGCGATGATGATCATGGGCGGCCCGGTCAAGGGCGGCAAGGTCTACGGCAAGTGGCCCGGCCTCGCGCCCGAGCGCCGCTACGAGAACCGCGACCTCGCGGTGACCACCGACTTCCGCGACGTCTTCACGGAACTGGTCACGAAACACCTCGACGCCAAGTCCACGGCGACCATTTTTCCGGGGTTCAAGACAGGCGGCGCGTTGGGGATTCTGCGAGGGTGAGCACACCGCGGACCTGAAGGTCCGCGGCTACGAGTGTCAGTCGTAGTGTCGGTCGTAGAGTCAATCGTAGTCGGGGACCTTCAGGTCCCCGAAGTCGTGTTGGTCGTAGTCGGGGACCTTCAGGTCCCCGAGCACCTCCAGGTCCCCGGATTTGAGCTGCCCCTGATGTCGGCGACGTTCAAGGTACCAACCGTCGGATTTCTGGGACGAATCGATGAACGCGGGCGCAGCCGTTTCCGTCTGAACACCTGTGTCCACCTTTATCAGCGACCTCCGCATCGGCCTTCGCGTTCTGATCAAAGAGAAGTCGTTCTGCGCACTGGCGGTGACCGTGCTGGCCCTCGGCATCTGCGGCGTGACCGCGATGTTCAGCGTGGTGGACGGCATCATGCTCCGCGGCTTCTCGTTCCCGAATGCCGACCGGCTCGTGAGCGTGAACTTTGTGGACCCCACCACGGCGACGGCCAACGGCATCAACGGACAGATCAGCGCCCTCGACTACGAGGAGTTCCGGCCGCTACAACAGTCGTACGAAATGATCGCCGGCTACCTGAATGGCTCCACGGTCAACATCACCGTGAAGGGCCAGCCGCGACGCTACACGGGCGCGTACATCACCGAGGACTTCCTGCGCATCCTGGGCGTGTCGCCGATGCAGGGACGCGACTTCACTGCGGCCGACAACACGCCGGGCGCCGAGAAAGTGGCACTCATCAGCTACGCGATGTGGCAGCGCGACTTCGGCGGCGCGGCCGATATCGTCGGCACGGCGTTCCGGGTCAACGGCAAGCCCGCCACGGTGGTCGGCGTGATGGCGCAGGGCTTCTCGTTCCCCACCAACGAGGAAATCTGGATCCCGCTCTTCAGCGAATTCCCGCCGAAACCGCGCAACGATCCGAACGGCAACAGCCCTGCGGTGCTGGCGCTCATCAAACCCGACGTCACGCTCGATCAGGCCAACGCGGAGGCCAGCGCGTTCGCGCAACGATTCGCCGCCGCCTACCCGGATACGAACAAGCCCTTCAACACCGGCCAGGTGCAGAAGCTCATCGATTCATTCACGCCCCTGCAGCTGCGCGCCACGATGTGGACGATGCTGGGGTTCTGCGTGGGCGTGCTGTTGATCGCGTGCGTGAACGTGATGAACATGCAGTTCGCCCGCGCCACGTTGCGGGCCAAAGAACTGGCGATCCGGTCGTCCCTCGGCGCGGGTCGCCTGCGCCTGATCCGGCAGATGCTGACCGAGAGCCTGTTGCTCTCGAGCATCGGCGCCGCGGTCGGCGTGGCGCTGGCGTACGGGGCGATCCGCTGGATCTCGTCGGCCGTGCGTGCGCTCGACAACCCGCCGCCGTCCTACATCGTGTTCGACATGAATCCGATGGTGCTGCTCGTCACCGTCGCGTCGACTGTGCTGGCGGCCGTGGCCTCGGGACTGCTGCCCGCGTGGATGTCGTCGCGCGCAAGCGCCGTCGCCGTCCTGCGTGATGGCAGTCGCGGCACGACCAACCGCAGCGTCACTGTGATCTCGCGCGGCCTCGTCATGGTGCAGATCGTCGTCACCTGCATCCTGCTGATCGGCTCGATCCTGCAGGCGCGGTCGATCGTGAACCAGCAGAACATCAACTACGGCTACGACACGACCGGCGTGATGTCCGCGCGCATGGCGCTGATGGACGGCGACTACCCGACCCCGCAAGCGCGCAAGATCTTCTTCGACCGCCTGCTGCTGCAACTACGTGACGAGCCCACGTTCTCGGCGGCGGGCTTCACCAATCGTTTCCGGATGGTGTTCTCGGGTAACTCGTACATCGAGTTGACCGGCAAGACTTATCAAACCGACAAGGACCGGCCGCAGGCAAACTTCGAGCAGGTCACCGCCGGGTTCTTCGATGTGACCAGCCAGAAGATGCTCGAGGGCCGCGGATTCACCGACGAAGACCTCGACGCGCGGCAACCCGTCGCCGTCGTCAACGCCGCCTTCGCGCAGAAGCACTTCGGCCGCGAGAGCGCACTCGGCCGGCAGTTCCGCACCGCCAACGCCGACGGCCGCACACCCGGACCGTGGCGCACGATCGTCGGTGTGGTCACCACTACGCGGATGCTCGGCCCGTTCAACAATCCAGGCATCGATGACGCGGGGTATTACGTGCCGTTCTTTGCGAACCCTGCCGGCCCGGTGACCACTGAACCGCTCATCAGCCAGTTCGCCACCGTGGCAGTGAAGCCGCGGCCCGGGCAGAGCCTCGATCAGGCGGCGACCGTGTTGCGCCAGATGGTGGCGAAGGCCGATCCGAACCTGCCGCTGTACTTCGTCGGCACACCGAAAGCGCAGCAGGAGTCGTTCGTCGGCGCCAACCGGATCATCGCCACGATGTTCACCATCTTCGGCATCGTCGCGATCGTGCTCGCGTCGGTCGGCATCTACGGCGTCATGTCGTTCTCGGTGAATCAGCGCACGCAGGAATTCGGCGTGCGCATGGCGCTCGGGGCCGACACGGGCGGCATCCTCGGCCTCGTGATGCGCCAGGGATCCACGCAGATTGCGATTGGCCTGGTGATCGGCCTCGGCCTGACGTTCGCGGCCGCCAGCGCGCTCGGCGACGCGCTGCAGACCACGCTGTTCGGCGTGGACGGCACAGACCCGCTCACGTACATCTCAGTCGCGATGCTCGTCACCCTCGTGTCGCTGACCGCGACGTTCATCCCGGCCAAACGGGCAACGCGAGTGGATCCCAACGTCGCGCTGCGAGCGGCATGATTCTCCGATCAAGGGCATTCACCATGGAGACCCATGAAGGTCCATGGAGTGGGCACAGTGACTGGTCTGGCGGCCGCCTTCGGCGGCACGACGAGCGAGGAAGATCAAGAACGAGAAAGCCCCACGATCACCGGGCTCTCTCGTTCTTGATCTTCCTCGCTCGTCGTTAGCCCGGCGTAGCCGGGCCGCCAGACCCTGCAACACGGCATTCCTTCATGAGTGTCATGCCCGTCGGGGTCGTCGGGCTTGAGGTTCTCCATGGATCTCCATGGCCCTCCATGGTGAAAAGCTCTTAGAATCTTGCTGTGGTGCAGCTGGCTGATATCCGTACTCCGTTTGCGTTCGTAGACAACACGCGCCTTCGCGCAAATATCCAGGCAATGGCCGCGCGCGCCCGCGGCGCGGGGGTGGCGCTGCGACCGCATGCGAAGACGCACAAGAGCGTCGAGATCGCGAAGATGCAGATCGAGGCCGGCGCGGTGGGCATCTGCTGCGCGAAGCTTGGCGAAGCCGAAGTCTTCGCCGACGCGGGCATCACGGACATCCGGCTGCCCTATCCGATCAACCCGTTGAACTCGGATCGAGTGCTGGCTTTGTTAGCCCGAGTAGAACTCTCGATCATCGTCGACGACATGAGCGTCGCGCAGGGGTGGTCTGACGCGATGGTGGCGGCACAGGCAGCGGCCGGCGGGCGTGCCGGCATCAAGCTCGACGTCCTCGTCAAGGTCGACGTCGGCTTCCATCGTTGCGGGATCAACCCCTCGGCGGCAGACGCGGCGGATCGGGTCGCGTTCGTGGCGTCGCTGCCTGGATTGAATTTCCGCGGACTCCTCAGCCATGCCGGTCAGGCGTACCACGCGGGTTCGGAGATGGAGCTCGAGTACATGGCCACGCGCGAGGCGGAGATGCTGCGGGACCTGGCGGAGCGCGCGACCGCGCTCGGCGTGAAGATCGAAGAGATCAGCGTCGGGTCGACGCCGACGTCGCGGTTCATCGAGAAGCAAATGGGCAACGCGTTCGCGCCGACTGAAATGCGTCCGGGCAATTACGTGTTCCTGGATCGCACGCAGACGGGACTCGGAGCGGCAACGCTCGATACGTGCGCGATGTTCATCGCCGCCACGGTCGTGTCACGGCCCGCGCCGGATCGCGTGATTCTCGACTGCGGGGCAAAGACACTGGCGCTCGACGGCGCGCGTGGCTTCAGCGCGCTGCCCGGCCACGGCCTGGTGATCCTCCCCGACGGCACGCCCGATCCGACGCTGCTGATCGAGCGTCTCTCGGAGGAGCACGCAACCGTCAAAGCCACGGCGCCGACCCGACTGAAGATCGGCGACCGGGTACGAGTGCTGCCCAACCACTCCTGTGTGGTGACGAACCTCATGGACGAGCTGGTGCTCATCGACGGCGACGCGGTGACCGGGCGAATCAAAGTGGCAGCCCGCGGTCGAATCAGCTAGAGTTTCAATCTATGGCGACGGCAAAAACTCCCAGCGGCGACGCACTCGGCATGGTCGAAACTCGCGGCTACGTTGGGATGGTTGAAGCCACGGACGCGATGCTCAAGACCGCGAACGTGACCTTCGTCGGGTATCAGAAAGTGGATGCCGGCCTCTGCACCGCGATCGTGCGTGGTGATGTGGCCTCCGTGAAAGCGGCGACCGACGCCGGCGCCGCGGCCGCCCGCAAGGTGGGTGAACTCGTCGGCGTCCACGTGATTCCGCGGCCCGCCGACGATGTGTCGACGATCTTCCCGATTGAATAGCGAACCGGGGACCTGAAGGTCCCCGGCTACGACTATCGCGATACGACGACTGCCGCGATGCGACGGCCCTATTTACCTGACAGCAGCGCGTTGAAGATCACTTTGAACGCGCCCATGGTCTGACCGCGCCACTGCGGGCGGAAGCCGAGCATGACGACGTGACCGGCGCCGAGGTCGACGTCGAGCGCGGCGGCTTTGCCGTTCATGAACTTCTCGCCGAGCAGATAGCCAGACATCAACGGCGACCCCGTGTCCTGATACCGCGCGAGCACGGTGGCCTTGAAGCCGGGCGCCACGTCGAACACCGGACCGCTGTCGAAGAACACGCCGGCCTCCGTCTCCATACCGGCCATCACGCGCTGGGTGTTGTCCACGTTGATCTTGAGCACCGAACCGCCGACGAAAAACTCCGTGCGGGTCTTTCCGGCCGATGCGCTCGTGATCGGGAACTGCAACGCCGTCGCCGCCTGCAGTGAGGCGCGATTGAACGTGACGAGCGTGCCGCCGGCGGTCACGAAATCAGCGACGGCCTTCGCGCGGTCAGCCGGTGTCGGCCCCTGCGGCGCCGCCGCCGGTTGACCTGCGCCGGTGGGAGCACCCGCCATACCGGCCGGACCGCCACGCCCGCCACGACCACCACCGCCGCCGAACGCCGCGCCGCCATCGTCAGTGAGCAGGATCACGTCGAAGCGGTTCTTGAGCGCGCCCGTGCCGGGGAAATCCGCGGGGAGAATCGGCGTGTACTCGACGCCGTACTGCTCGAGCACCCAGCGCGTCCAGCCAGAGTCCATGCTGTTCGGCGGATTGTAGAGACCGATGCGCGGCTTCTTCATGTCGACGCCCGCGGCGTCGGTGCGCGTCGCCTGCAGCGCAAGTGACTTCACGAGCGTGTCCTGCGCCGCCGGCGCGAGGCCGGTGATCACGTAGCGCGCGCCGGTCGAGCCCGACGCGGCGACGAACTTCACCGCGCCGCCCTGCTTCCACGCGGAGTAGATCGCCTTGAACGTGTTGGTCTGGGCCGGATCGAGCGCGAGGCCCGCGCCCGTGCCGGTGATGGCTCCCGCCACGGGCACCACCGCCGCCGCCATCGTCATCGAGTTGAAGCCGATGCCGGGCACGCTGTCGAACGCGGCGACATCGGCCGAAGCGGTCATGTTGTACGCCGTCGGCTTCGCTTTCGGATCGGGCAGCGCGCCGAGCACCTTCAGATTCTTGCGCGTGTCGTCGCTGATCGGCGTCTTCGCGGCGGTCATCTTCACGCCGAACGTGAACGGCAGCGTCCAGCCGGCCGCGTCGTACGGCTGATCGAGCGGACCGTTCGGCGACTCGCGCAGGTCGGGATAGACCTGCACGTCCAGCACTTCACGCGCGAGGGCCGCGAACTCCTGATCGGTGAGCACCACCCACGTGCCCGTCGGATATGACGTGCCGTCGATCGTGATCGGCGCCGTGGCCTGCGACACGCGCACGCCGCTGAACGCGAGACGACGGAGCAGTTCCACGGGCGCGACCGGGTCGCGCTGATCCTGCGGGAACACGTAGGCGAACGGCCCTTCCTTCTTGCCGCGCTCGATCTGTTCGCGACCGGACTTGTAGCGGTTCATGAGCAGGTTGTCTTTGTACTTCGCGGCCCAGTCGAGCGTGGAGATCGACGCGGTCTCCATGTAGTCCACCGCGTCGCGCAGGCGCCACGTGCCGCCGAGCCACGGGTTCGGGTAGAGCGGCTGCGCGATACGCATGTTGGCCGGCACCTGTTCGGGCGTGGACGTGCGCGGCGCGGGCGATCCGCCCTGCGTCTCCGTCCAGAACGCCGGGATGTTCTTGAACACGGGCAGGTAGTCGATGTAACCGGGGTACCACGCGTCGAAGCCATCGCCCATGTGCGTCGCGCCCGGCTTGCCTTCTTCGTCGAGCCCCTGCGCAATGGCCATGCCGATCATGTTGAGCTGACTCGACATGAGCGCCGGTGCGTGCGTCGCGATCGGCGCGGCGAACGGCGGCAGCCAGATGCGCGTCGGGAACGGAGACGTCTGATGATGCACGTAGATGATGTTCGGTTCCCAGACGCGCCAGGCGTGTTCCATCACGCGCGACTCGATCATGTTCATCATGTAGGCGTCGCGGTTGTTGTCGTGGCCCACGTAGTCCTGATACAGCTGCGCCGGGCTCTGCTGCGACGACATCCACGCCTCCGCCACCATCTGCTGGCCGTCGGGGTTGATCGTCGGCCACAGCATCAGCACCGTGTTGTCGAGGATGGCTTTGAACTTCGGGTCGTCTTTCTGTCGCAGGATGTCGTACGCGAGCAGCGGCGTCTGCTGCGGCCCCGCGCTTTCCGTCGAGTGCAAGCCGCCGTCGATGTGCACGAACGCCTTGCCTTCCTTCGCGAGTGCCTTCGCCTGCGCCTCGGTCATCCCTTCCGGATGCGCGAGCCTGATCGCAATCTCGCGCAGGCGATCGATCTTCGCGATGTTCTCGGCGCTCGAGATCAGCGCGAAGATGTACGTCCGCCCCTGGCTCGTCTTGCCGGCCTCGTGAATCACCATGTTGCGCGGCGCGGCCTCGGCGAGCAGGCGGAAGTAGGTCACCGACTGGTCGTAGGTCGCGAGTTTGTTGTCGGCGCCCGGCTCGAAGCCAAACACGGAGGCAGGCGCGGGCAGCGCTGCGGGCTTCGCGGGCGCCGGTCGAGCCGGCGTCTGCACCGGCGGACGCGGCGCGGTCGCCGTCTGCGCGAAGAGGACCGTGGAACCAACGAAGAGAAGAGT
>CAYHEX010000066.1:0-15330 GCA_964355365.1 uncultured Solibacteraceae bacterium
TGGCGATTGTGTTGCTCGTGTTCGTCCTGGTGCTCTTTGGTGTGTTGCCGAATCTGATGGTGAGTCCAATTGACTCGACGACCGTGCCCATGCTCGTCCGGATGGGAGTGATGCGATGAACCCCTTCATCCTCGCCCCCACCGCGCCACTCGGACTCGAGATCGGTCTGGGCGCGCTCATGCTGGTGGTCCTGTTCATGGGGCTCTTCCGGCCGGCCACGCCGAATCGGATGACCGGTTGGGTCGCGCTGGTCGGCCTGCTGGCGCTCATCGGCGTGTCGTTCGCGACGGCGCCGGGAGGCAGCCTGTTCGCGGGCAGTTTCCAGATGGACGCGTTGGCGATCTTCGCGAAGCGGCTGTTTCTGGTGTCCGCCGCGATCAGCGTGCTGGCCACACTCGGCATGCCGAGCGTGAACTTTGCCCGCCGCGGTGCGGAGTATCACTTCGCGTTACTCGCGTCGCTGCTGGGCATGCTGGTGCTCGCATCGGCGCGTGAACTGATTCTGTTGTTCGTCGCGTTTGAACTGATGTCAATTCCGCTCTACTTCCTGACCGGCTTTCTGAAAAAGGAAGACACGGCAGGGGAGGGCGCGCTCAAGTTCTTCCTCGTCGGCTCGATTTCGTCGGCGATCCTGCTCTACGGCATCTCGTTTATCTTCGGCGCGACCGGCACGACCAACATGAGCGCCATTGCCGTGGCGATGGCCTCGGGCAATGTGTTTGTAAAGCTGGGCCTGGTGCTCATGCTCGCGGGCGTAGGCTTCAAGATTGCGGCAGTGCCTTTCCACATGTGGGTGCCCGACACCTACGAGGCCGCGTCAACGCCGTTCGTGGCGTGGCTCTCCGTCGCGCCCAAGGCCGCCGGCTTCATCCTCATCTTCCGGCTGTACCTGGAAGGCGCGGGCAGCACGGCGCTGGTCTGGGTACCTCTCATCTCCGCGATGGCCGGACTCACGATCGTCGCCGGCAATCTGATGGCCATTCCGCAGAAGAACGTGAAGCGCATGCTCGCGTATTCCGGCGTCGCGCACATCGGCTACATGCTCATGGGCTTCGCGGCCGTCTCGGCCTCGGGTACGGGCATGATCCTCTTCTACTTGGTGGCGTACCTGTTCGGGAACATGGGCGCCTTCCTGTGCGTGCAGGCCGTCGGCAACGCCGAGCACTCCGATGACATGGACGCCTACAAGGGCCTCGCGCAGCGGTCGCCGGTGCTGGCGCTGAGTCTGCTCGTGTTTCTGTTGTCGCTCGGCGGCATCCCGTTTGTGGCCGGCTTCTGGGCCAAGTTGTTCATCTTCCGCGCCGTCATCGACCAGCACATGTATGCACTCGCGCTGCTCGGCGCGATGGCGACCATTGTGGCGCTCTATTACTACCTGGTCCTCAGCAGCCGGATGTACATCGACAAACCCGAGAACCCGCAGCCGGTGGCCATCGCGCCGCCGCTGCTGGTCGCCATCCTCATCTGCGCGATTGGCGTGGTGGTGATGGGCGCTTACCCCGAGCCGTGGGTGCGCGCGGTCATGGACGCCGCGAACGGGCTGTTCTAGGGCCTCATCTCCGGGGTATCCTTCGCCTCATGCGTCGGACCCGCACGCGACTGCTGTTCGCACTCACCACCGTCGTCGCCATCGTCTGGTTCAAGAACCACCCGGCGATTCGATTTCAGCCGGCGGCCGACAACGCCCCGATGAGCTTCTCGGAGATGACGGCGAACGTGCTGGTCGCGTCCGTGGTGGCGATGCTGGCTGTGGTGGCGATTTCCTCAATCGGCCGGGCCATGGGCTGGTGGAAGGACGAATAGCGCATGACGCCTGAGACTGCGCATAGCGTCTTTGAAAGCCTGGGATGGGTCGTGGCCTACCTCCTGTACCGGCGGCAGCGTGCGCACTTTGGCGACGTTGTGAGCCGGTCGCAGCGCCGAGGGGTCACGGCCGCCGCTATCGTCGGCGGGTTGATTGGCGCCCGGCTGCTGCACCTGCTCGAAGATCCGGCGCAGTCCGCGCAGTTCTGGACCGATCCGATGTTCGTCGCCGGCGGCAAGACGATTGTCGGCGGGTTGATCGGCGGCCTGATCGCGGTCGAACTGGTCAAGAAGTGGCGGGGCGTCTCCGTGGCCACCGGCGATGTGCTTGCCCTGCCGATGTGCGTCGGCATCGCGATCGGTCGCGTCGGTTGCTACCTGGCGGGCCTGCCCGATGGCACGTATGGGCTGCCGACCGCCATGCCCTGGGGCGTGAACTTTGGTGACGGGATCTCGCGGCATCCGACGCAGCTGTACGAGATCGTGTTCGTGCTCGGGCTGGCCGGTGTGCTCATCGCCCGCCGGAAGTCGTTGGCCGCGGTCACCGGCGACGCGTTCAAGCTGTTCATGTCGGCATATCTCGTGTTTAGATTCCTCGTGGACTTCCTGAAACCCGCGGCGCACGTGAGCGGGCTCTCGATGATTCAGTGGGCCTGCCTCGCCACGCTCGCCTTCTACGCGCCGCATCTGCCGCGGCTGGTGTCGGAGGTGCGTCGTGCCTGAACGCGTGCGTCCCTACATGTTCTACGACGTCGCGGTGTCCATCTGCGCGACCTGTTTCCGCCGTGTCGACGCGAAGATCGTGTTCCAGGACGACGCGGTGTACATGATCAAGCGGTGCCCGCAGCACGGGGAGCAGCGCGTGCTCATGGCCGACGACATCGACTACTACCGCCGGTGCCGTGAGGTCTTCATCAAGCGGCCGGAGATGCCGCAGAAGTTCAACACGCCGGTCAAGTACGGCTGTCCGTACGACTGCGGGCTCTGCACGGATCATCAGCAGCACTCGTGCCTGTCCTTGATCGAGATCACGGATCACTGCAACCTGCAGTGCCCGGTCTGCTACGCGGAGAGCAGTCCCGCACGGCCGACGTACCGCAGCGTGGAGCACGTGCAGCGAATGATCGATGCGGTGGTGAGGAACGAGGGCATCGCCGACGTGGTGCAGATCTCGGGTGGCGAGCCGACACTGCATCCGGATTTCTTCGAGATCCTCGACCGTGTGAAGGCGGCGCCGATCCGCCACGTGATGGTGAACACGAACGGCATCCGCATCGCGGAGGACGAGGCGTTTGCCAGACGACTCGCGACCTATATGCCGGACTTCGAACTGTATCTGCAGTTCGACTCCTTCGAGCGTGAGCCGCTCATGGCGCTGCGCGGCGCCGACCTGCGCAAGATCCGGCAGCGCGCGCTCGATCGACTGAACGAGCTGGGCATCTCCACGACGCTGGTGGTCACGCTGAAGAAAGGGCTCAACGACGGCGAGATCGGCAAGATCATCGACTTCGCCCTCGAGCAGCCCTGCGTGCGCGGTGTGACGCTGCAGCCGGTGCAGGACGCGGGTCGGGTGGAGCAGTTCGATCCGGCCACCGATCGTCTGACGCTCACAGAGGTGCGCCGGAGGATCCTGGAACAGACATCGGTCTTCAAACCCGAAGACGTGCTGCCTGTACCCTGCCATCCCGATTCGTTGGCGATGGCCTATGCGCTGAAGCTCGGTGGCAAGGTGGTGCCACTGACCGGCATGATCGACCCGCAGATTTTGATTGAAGGCGGCCGCAACACGATCGTGTACGAGCAGGAACCGGCCGTGCACGAAGGCCTGTTCAAGCTGCTGGCGACGAACCATTCGCCGGCGTCCTCGGCGCAGACGCTGAAGGATCTGCTGTGCTGTTTGCCGCGGCTCGACGTGCCCGAGTCGCTCGGCTACGCGAACCTGTTCCGCGTGCTCATCATGCAGTTCATCGACGCGTGGTCCTTCGATGTCCGGTCGGTCAAGAAGACCTGCGTGCACATCGTCCATCCGGATGGGCGTCTGATTCCGTTCGATACCTATAATCTGTTCTACCGCGATGGTCTGGAGACGTCGCGGCTTGAGCCGCTTCGCAGGAATGCGGAACTGGCGGCAGGGGAGATCGTATGAAACGCGTGGCCGCGGTCGTGATCGTCGCTCTTCTCAACGCGCTGGCATTTGGAATCACGGGGTCGGCCGCCTCGTCGCGTGACAGTGCGCAGGACAAGGAGCAGGCGCGTCAGGCAGCGATCCTGAAGAAGGCTCGCGAGATTCCACCGGGAACGGTCGTCCGCATTGTGCGCATGGACGGCACCCAAGTCGATGCGATTCTCGACAACGTGCTGGCAGATACCGTCGATATCCTGCTCGTCACTCGGACCAGTCGCACGCCGGCGACGATCGCCCCAGGGGCGATTCGAAGCATCAAGCCCCTGAAGGGCAGCGCCCTGAAGACGTTCGCGAAGAACCTGGGAATCACTGTCGCGGTGCTGACCGGCCTCTGCGTGGTGCTGGTCGCCAGCGCCAGCGCGTCTGTGGGGAAATAGCGCGGTAGACGGCTCAGCCCTTCAGGTAAGTCGACAACTCAGGGAACAGCAGCTGGGGCAGCGACAGGCGCGACCGTTCCACTCCAGCGAACCCGGTCGCGTGTTCGTAACGCGTGACGACATCAAGCGCTTCTGAAACCGATGGCTTCAGTGTCGCCTCGAACTCGACGCACGCGACGCTTCGTGACCCTGTCCACGCGACGTAGTGCACCACCTCGCAGTCGTCGAAGTACCACACCCGCAAGTCCTTCTCGATGGAGCCGCTCCATCGCACGCCCAGCCGACCGACAAAGGCGTCCACCTGAGCTGCCTGATCGCCGGCGCCCAGGCCCAGTTCGAGGTTGATCTCGTCACGCTGCTCGGTGTCCGTCTCCACAGTCTTGATGGTCAGTTGCTGCAACTCGGCATCAAAGCGATGCCGGAGGAGATACCGCTGGGCCGTGCCGCCATCCGTGAGGAAGTATCGATCCCGCACATGGATCGTGTTGACGCCGGTCGGCCCGAGCGCGGCGAGCGCGGCGTGAAAGCGCGCGAGGTCGAAGTCGTCGCCGACCAGGTACTTGTGCTCGATCTCCGTGAACCTGAGGTTCTCTGCGGGCATTACAGCCACCGTTTCAGCGGACTGAGGAGCGTGCGTTTGATGCGGAGCCGTGCCGGAAGCGCAGTCAGCCACTTCGCGGTGACGTGGACATTATCTGCGTGGCTTCGCAGCTCAGCGAATATGGCTCGCGCCGGCTCCACGGCTGTGGGATGCGAGCAGACGAGCATGGCCTCGGCCAGCCGATCGTGGGCGGCATGCTCAAAGTTGTAGCTGCCGAACGCCACGCGATTGTCGTCCACCAACACGATCTTCGAATGCTCCCCGTGGCGGTTCTCGTAGATGGAGACGCCAGCAGAGCGCAGCCGCCGATAGTGCGCGGCCGCGCCGATCCAGGCCAGTTCCGTGGCCGGGAGGGCATCGCGATGCGAATGGTGCACTTCGATCCGTACGCCGCGTGCCGCGGCTGCAGCCAACGCCGCAACCAGCGGCTCGACCGGTTTGAAGTAGAAGCTGGTGATCATGATCGATCGCCGAGCCGCGTCGATCATGTCGACCAATCGATCGGTGACGAGATTCGGACCGCGCCAGCCGAGCGGACCGAGCGGTCCCTGCAGAAAAGTCGGATTGCAGAACCAGTAGTCGAGCGGAATCTCGGCGGATTGCCCGGCGCTCTTGGCGCGAAGATGCTCGACGTGGCCCGCGCTCACAACGCCGCCGATGTCGGCGTAGCTGCTGAGAAGTGCGGCGACGACTGGGCCACGCAGCGCGACGGAGTACTCGTTCCATCCCTCGTAGGACGCGCGCGTGATGTTGCTGCTTCCGAAGATCGCTTCGCCCGCGTCAGAGACCTGGATCTTGACGTGCTGGCCGCCGCCGAGCCAGCGCTGCAGCCGGTGACGAGGACGATAGAACGTGACGATCGCGCCTGCGCGTTGCAGACGGTCGAGCCGCGCCGCCAGGGCGGCGCGCTGGTCGGGCGACATGACGACACCGCCGAGTTGCTGTCCGAAACCGTCGATCAGCAGGTTGACCGCCACGCCGCGTTGGCGGGCCGCGTCGAGCGCATCGAGTGCTTCGATGGCGTAGTCGTCGTATTCGATGTAGAACGTCGAGAGATAGAGGAACGACTGTGCCTCGCGAATCATCGCGAGACGCCGCGCCCACTCGGCCGCCCGATTCCACAGCGGGACGAGCGCGCTGGCGGTGTGCATCGGGCGCGCTACAGCCGGTAGCCACCGGCAACGTCGATGTTGACGCCGGTGACATATGTGGCATCGAGCAGGTATTCCACGGCCTGCGAGATGTCGGTGAGCGCCCCGGCGCGGCCGAGCGGAACCCAGCGGCCGATCTCGTCGGGTGGCGGGAGGTCGACGGAGTTGTCGAGCTGGCCCGGTGACACCATGTTCACGCGGATGTGTTGTTCCGCGTACGCCTTGGCGAGCGACCGCGTGAGTGAGAGCAGGCCAGTTTTGCTGACGTAGTAGTCGGCGCCCCGCACGTTGGCGCGCGTGCCTTCGAGTCCGGCCATGCCGATGTTGATGATGTTGCTCCCGCTGCGCATCAAGGGAAGCGCATGGAAGCAGCAGTAGTACGCGCCCGAGAGATTCGTTGACAGCGTGGCGTCCCACACCGCCGGCGTCAGCAGCGTGATGTCCTGCGGATTGTAGTTGCCGACGTTGTTGAGCAACAGGTCGACGCGCCCCTCAGTCGCCGCGATATTCGCGAACACGTCACCAACCTGTCCCTCGACGCTGACGTCGACGGCAAGCGCCCGCGCGCGGCCACCGGTCGCCGCGAGTTCCTCCGTGAGCGAACGCGCATCGGCTTCGGACTCGCGGTAGAGAATGACGACGTCGTAGCCGCGGCCCGCCAGAACGGTGGAGAGGTGCCGGCCAAGCCGACGCGCGCCGCCGGTGACAACGGCGACCGGGCGCGGCGTGGTGGCGCGTGTCTCAGCGCTCAGAACCGCGTGCGCTCCACTCGCACGAACGAGCACGCGGCGGCTGGCACGGCGGCGGGTTTTCGGAGTTCCAGCCGCACGGCCACGACCTGCGGCAGCTCGGCCAGCAGCAGCGCCGCCGTCTCTTCCGCCATCGTCTCGATGAGCTTGAAGGCGCGCCGCTCGGCAAGGGCCGCCACGCTGTTTGCGACCGTGTCGTAGTTCACCGCGTCGCCAATCGCATCCGATTCGGCAGCTGGGGCGAAATCGTAGTCCAGATCGATGTCCATCAGCACTGACTGCGGCGCGGCCCGCTCGTGATCGTAGATGCCGACGATGCAGTCCACGCGAAGGTCTTTGAGTCCTGCTGTTCCGATCATCGTGTCTCCCTATTGTGAGTGGGCCGGGCGCCGGGCCACCCAGACCTGTTCGCGAGCCGTCTCCGGCGCGAACGGTGTCTTGTCGAAATCTCCATAGCAGGCCTCCACCAGGAACCCTGCCGCCGTGAGCAACTCGCGAGCCTGCGCCGGCGTCAGCCAACTCAGACTGAGCCGCCGGTATCGTCGATCGATCAAACGGCCGGTGGTATCCAGTGCATCTTCCCACGTGACGACGCGAATCGACTGCGCCGACGCATCGACCAGCGACGTCACCCAGAGCAGCATATCCGTGCCGGCGGCATCGCGATATTCGGCCCGTAACTGAACCTGCTGCATGTGCGCGAGGAGGGCAGGCGTCATCAGGAAGTCATCGAAGATGAAGCGGCCGCCCGGGCGGAGTTGCGAGAACACATGCGCCAAGACCCGCCGCTTGTCGTCAAGCGTGAGCACATGGCCGAGGCTGTGGTACGGCAGGGCGATCAGCCCGGCCGGCGCGCTCAAATGGAAGTGGCCGAAGTCCGCTTCAATCAACGCGAGGCGGTTGAGCACGCCCGCCTCATCGGCGCGGCGGCGGCAGAGCGTAAGCATGGCCGGAGAGAGGTCAACACCGATGACGTCTCGGCCCGCCATCGCCGCGGGCACCGCAATCCGCCCGTCCCCAACGCCCAACTCGACGACCGGCCCGTCGGCGGCGGCGTACGCGTCGAGGTAGAACGACAGGTTGGCGCGCGTCGATCCGGCCGTGTCGGTCCACACGGCGTAGATGTCGGCGAAGTGGTCGTACTCAGAGACGGAAGTCAGAGAGACGAGGATACCAGCCGCTCGTTCACTTTCCTCAGCACTTCGAACGCATCCGCCACGTAGAGCACGTCCGCTTTTCCCTGGGCCCAGCCGCAGTTGGCGTTGAGGTTGATCGCGCGTCGTTCGGTAATGAACCGCCAGCCAACGACGTGCGGTTCTTCGCCGTGGCAACAGGTCGCCAGGCCTTTGCGATGCCGTGGGCTCGAACCGGTCTGTCCGATCTGGTTGAGATGCGTCATGAACGGCAGAACGGCCTGGCCTTCGCCGCTCAGATCGACGAGTGACTTGCTCCCGCCCAGCGACGCGTGCGCAGCACGCAGACAACTGAGGATCAGCCCCTCGGCGTCCGCCACGTGCGTCTGGCCGTCGGGCTGTTTCTTCGTCCATCCGGCGCCGGCAACGAGGAGCAGGGACGCGTCCGGCCGAATGGTTTGCTCGCCCGCTGACGGGGCCCGCACGCCGACGACAGTGGTGCGAAGTTCCGGAAGCGCGACCGGCACCGACTCAGCGTCGACCGCCGATGGAGCGCCGCCAAACGCCTCGTGCGTGCCTGGCTCGATGGCGAGAATCCAGGGGCGCTCCGCGCGGGACGTGACGCCTTCGATGCGCTGGCGGTAGTACCAGCGCGCGATCGACACCGCGCCGCTGTCGGCGGCGACGTGTGTGATGTGCGTATCAACGCGCCCGCCGAGTCGACCAGCGACACCCGCGAGGACGCGCAGCCACCGCGACGTGCCCGCCGCGATCACCAGATCGGCACCGCTCGCGCGGCAGAGGGCTTCCGCTGCAGCGGCGTCAGTGACGTATCGCGAGTCGCCAAACGCCGCGCCGCTGACGACGATGACGCGGGTGGCACCGCAGCCGGCGGCGACGCCGGCGGCTGCGGTGGTGTCGACGCCGACGAGGCCGACGGCGAGCGGTACGCCAATCTGCGCTGAAAGTGCGGCGCCGGCAGTCAGTGTTTCGAGTGCGGGCCGCGCGAGCGAGCCGTCAGCTTCCACATGGGCGAGTATCAGGACGCTCATTGCTGAATCCACTCCACGATCTCCTGCGCAATCGCGTCAGGGGAGAGGTCTTTCACCACGCGTGTGTCGCGTCGTTGTGACGGCACGGAGGCACTGGAGAATGTGCCACCTGTGCCGATGGCGGCGGGCTTGGCTTTCTGAAGCGCGGGCATCAGCGTGCGCATGTTGGTCATGCCGAGTTGAGGGTTGTTCGCCGGCTCATGGAGATGGCCCGTGGCCCAGCCAAGCACAGCAGGCGCGCCGACACAGGTCGAGACCTGATGGCGGCCGCCTTCGATGCGCTCGAGAATCTCGAACGCGCCATCCGCGCCAACCGTGAGCGCGTCGACTCCCTGGAACTGATCGGTGATCCCGAGGCGTTCGCCGATCATCTGCAGCGTGGCGCCAGCGGCGCGCGACGCGGATTCCCAGCCGCCGAACAGGAGCAGATGCGATCGGTCGAGTCCGGGGATGGCGAGGATCGCATCCGCCAGCGCCGCAGCGGTCGCGGTCGCGTCGGCAAAACCGCTCGCCGGGCCGTCGATCGCCACGAACTCGAACGGCACCTTTTGCGCGACGGTCATCATGACCTGCTGCAGCTTGGCCTTCGGCGCCAGACTGACGAGCCACACGCGGCTGCCTGGGTGAGCGGCGGCGAGGTGGGCCGCCTCGAACAACGCATGTCCCGCCCACGGATCGAGCACCGCCGGCAACATCGCTTCGTTCTTGAGGCTCGGTCCGTTCGGCCCCATGACGGGCTCGAGCGACTGCAGCGGATCCGGCACGATGCCGGCGCACACAACGATGTGGTAGCTCATGAGTGACGTGTCTCCTGATCAGTTCTCAACCGAATGCAGGCCGCCGGCGCCCGCGTTGAACTCAACGTTCGCGCGGCCCGTGGCCGGATCGACCGGCGCTTCGCAATTCCAGAGACATGCCCCGCAGTGGATGCACTTCTCGCGATCGAAGTGCACGCCGGCGCCTGGCGTCGATGCGATCGCCTGGCCGGAGCACATGTCCACGCATACGTGGGTCTGGCACGTTGCGCAGAGCCCGTCCTGCTCGAAATGCACGTGATCGGCATAGCCGGACGCCGCCTGCACCTTGCCGCCCATCAGCAGCGCGTCCTGATGCGTGATCAGCAGGCGGCCGTCGTACGGAATGGCGGGCCACCCGCACTGATCCATGAACGCGTCGTGCATGGCGCTGCCGTCGGCGATCGACTTGTCACGCATGCGCGCGACCTCGTCGGCCGGGATCCGGCCGGCGAAATACTCCTCCAGAGAGGGAAGTGGCTTCACGTGTCGTGCGCCGGGCCATCGGAGCGCGCCATTCGTCAGCCCCGCGAGGCCCATGCCTGCGAGGCCCCACAGCACGCCGCGCTCGAACCCGTTGCGCGCGCCTTCTGCCGCGCGCAGTTCCTTGTCCAGCCAACTCGCTCGTCGCCGCGCCACATATGCACGGTCGAGGTTGTCCTTGGTGAACGGCTGTCCCGCCTGCGCGAGTTCGATCACGGCCTCGGCGAGCAGCACGCCGGATGTCCACGCCTCATCCACGCCCGACCCCGTGAGCGCGTTGGTCGTGCCCGATCCTTCGCCGATGCGCGCATAGCCATCGCCCGCAAGATGCGGCTCGCCGCGGCGGCCGGATTCCTGCACCGACTTGGCGCCCCACGAGCGCAGCGTGCCGCCCTCGAGCCATCGCCACAGGTACGGATGCATCATCCAGTGCTGCAGGTAGCGATACGCGGTGCGCACCGGACTGCGGAACCACGACGGCACGAAGATGCCGAGCGACACGGTCCGTGGCGTGAGCGCGTACATGAATCCGAAGATCTCCGGCTCGGGGAAGCCGAACGTGTGCAGCACCGTTCCCGGCTCCAACTCCACGTCGTCACGAAGATCCACGACCATCTTCATGCCGAGCGCCCATTCGTCGCGGACGTTGCCGGCCGGCAGACCGAACTTCGCCTCGAGCGCGCGACCCACCGCGCCGACTGGACCATCGCCGACCACGGTGAGCGAGGCGCGGACGTCCATGCCGGGCACGAAGCCCGCGCCCGGTTGTCCCTTGGCATCCGTGCCCTGATCGACGAGACGAATCCCGGTGACACAGTCCCCGTCAAAGAGCGGCCCGGCCACCGGCGACGCCGGCCAGATCTGCGTTGCGCCACTGGCCATGACCTGACCGCTGACCCATTGCGTGAACTGACCGAGCGAGAAGACGAAGCCGTCGTGCTTGTTGAGAAACCCCGGCACGAACGGGAGCTTGACGGCCTGTCGATCCACGACGAGTCCGCCCGGTGCTCGCAGCAAACGGTCCAACCAGCGCACTGGGCGCGATCGGCGACTCGCGCCTGTCGGGTCCAGCAGGTACACGAGCGACTCATCTTTGACGCGAGCGGTTAGCGGTATCTGTGCCGGGTCGAAGTCAGGGAATGACGCTCGGATGCCTCGTGCGCGCGTGACCACGCCGGACACGCCGACGCCGACATCATCCGCACGTTCGAAGCAGAGCACCTGCAGCGGAAGGCCGGGCATCACGCGGCTTTCAATGCGCGGCGAGCCGTCCTCGTTCACCAACGCGCGGTTCAGCGTCGTCAGGAAGCCGCCGGTGGCCGGGCCGAAGCCCACGCACACCAGATCGACGTCCATGACGAGGCGTTCGCTCCCGACGGGGTCGTCAGACGGGGTAATCGGGCGCCTCCGGAATCATCACGTGCGTCAGCGCCTCAGCCGCGCGATCTTTCGCGAGGCGCGATCCGGTGAGGCATCCATCCAATCGCGCGCGAAGCGTTCTGAAGGTGTCGAGGCCCGTAAACTTCGCGCAGGGGCCGGCCTTCTTTGCGTGCGAGCCGTCGGCCTGAATGACCTCCATGTAGATGTGCGCGCTGGCGCTGAAGCCGGGCATGAGGCCTTCCATTTCGTCAGCCTCGTCGCATCCGATGCAGCCGGGCGATCCCGGTTCTTCCCACGACGGATGGCGCAGGTAGCCCATCACCAGTTCTGCGCAGACGCGGCCGACCTCGCCGGCCGAACGCGCCGCTTGCACGTGGCACAGGTCCGTGAAGAACTGCACGTAACCCGGCACGGCGTCGGCGATGCCTGGATTCTCGGCGCCGCGGGATTCAAGCTCGAGCACGTCGAGGATCTGCGAGCGGACGCCGAGCAGCCAGCAGAGCGCGTCGGCCATCGGGAACGTCACGCCCTGACGACTGCCGTGGTAGAGCAATGCGCCGTCTGCGTCTTTGGCTTCGCGCAGATGTGTGAGCGTCCAGAGCCACAGCTGCATCGCGCTCGCCACCGTGCAGGCGCCGGTCTGCGGCCGGCGGTTGGCGATGCCGCGCATCTCGACGATCCACTGCCGGAACTGCGCCAGAAACACCTCGTTCGTCATCGTGACGGAGAGCTGGCGGCGTTGCACGGCCTCGGGCCCTTCGTAGGTCGCTTCGAGCTGCGAGTCCATCCACTTGAAGCCGATGAAGCCGGGGCAGTCCTCGGTGATGCCGTAGCCGCCCATCAGGCTCACGGCCTCACGCATCATCGCCGAGCCTTGCCCGGTGTTCCACAGTTTCACGGCGGGGCAGAACACGCTGGCGACCGTGTCGAGCAGCGCGTATTGCACCATCTCGTTGGCTTCGAGCGCCGCAAAGCGCTCCGCATCGCGTCGTGCTGCCGGCGTGGCTGCCAGCTTCACGTATTCCTGCGCGTCGGCCGACACCTGCACCATCGCGCGCATCTCCGCGCGCGGACCGTCGATGCCTTGCGCCAGGAAGATCGCTTCCTTGCGCTTCTGCAGCGGATCGAGGTCGTCGAACATGCGCGCCGTGGCAAATCCAAGCGACGCGCTCGCTTCGCCCGAAGCCCAGATGTCGATGAGGCGATGCACGACGTCTTCGCGTTGCTGCAGACCCAGTTCATACCGCGGTGATCCCGGCGTGATGGAGTCGCCGCCGCGGAATCGCGTGCGCTGATAGCGGAGAATCGGCTCCACGGCCGACAGCAGCTTGGCCGCGGTCATCAGGCCCACGGTGACGCGCGTGCGCCGGAACACGGCTTCGATCACCGCGCCGTGACTGTATTTCGGGATGATCACGCCGTCCTGCACAGAGTAGCCGCCGACGATGCGACTGGCGGGGACGGTGAGGCTGAAGACGGGATCGTTGGTTGATGAGAGTTGGTGTACGAGCTTGCGCGTCGGTGTGCCGCGATCGAAGAGGCCCGGGTCGGTCTCTTCGAGGATGATCATGCAACTGCCTTTGATGCGATCGTCCGAGGACTCCACCGCGGCGGTGACGAAGTTCGCGAAGCCCATGTTCGTGATGAAGCGGCCTCGCTTGTCGACCTGCAGCATCGGCTCGTGGCCATCAACCCACTCGGCCACGCGCACCTTGCCGCCGAGGATGCCCGTCTCGACGCCGACGTACGGAATGGGTTCGGTGAGGCAGAAGGCCCCGCGCAGCGTCTTCCGATCCTCGCCCGGCTGGGTGGGCCGGCTGGCGGCCATGTAGTGCGCGGCCTGCTCGGGTGTTCCGCGCTCATGAATAGGCGCGAGTCCGAGGTGGCCGGCCAAACTGCACGTGGCCGCGCCCGCATCGACCCACGCGAGTTCGAACGCCGCGAGGGCCATCGCAAAGTTCTTTGGCCCGTCGATGAAGCCGCCCTGTTCGGGATCGAGATACATCGCGGTGATGCCGGCGTCATCGAACGCCTGGAGCAGCGTCGCTTTCTCGGGCGTCCAGTCGTGTGAGCTGCGCGCACCGGCCGCCACGAGTCGCGCGACCGGACCGCGCGCGACCGCGCGCGCCGATTGCACGAGGATCTGATGCCCGAATCGATCGGTCATCCGCCACATCACCTGCCGGATTTCGTCTGTCGGAAGTGTGCGAAGTGAGTCGACCGCGGACTTGGTAGACGCCATGGAGGTTGATGCCTCGCCGAAGTGCGCCGCGTCAGAACGACGGGCGCGAGTGTTACTTCGTTCGCGAGTATAGCAACGGAAATTGCGCAAACCTCTGCCGGGATTCCGGCAGCGCGCAGGATGCGATCGGCTGATGTTTGAACGTTGTCGCGGACCGCGGCGACATATCAAACGTGCTGGGCCGTGGCGTCAGAACTCTCGAGAAGAGCGGTGCAATCCTGCGTTCTATCGGGCGCGTCTCAGTTCCGCGATTTCTGCGCTGTGCGTCCGCACCGTCGTCTCGAGTGGGTCGAGTCGGCGGCCGAACTTCTCGGCAATGTCGGCCATGGCCTTCTTGAACTCCTGCCGGCTGACCGCGTCGCGCTCTGTCGACGCGGCGATCGTGTTCAGCAGGTCTTCGTGCAGCACGCCGATGCGCTGGTTGACGGCTTCGAAGCCGGCCCGCATCTCCGTTGCGAGGGAATCGATTCGCGTGTCGACTCCATCGAACCGCGCGTCGACGCCGTCGAATCGCGCATCGATGGCATCGAACCGCGCATCATGGCGGGTCAGCTTTTCTTCAATTCGATCAAAACCTTCTTCCGACATCTTCCTGACTCCCGACGCCCCGTTCCGAGCGCAGTCGAGGGACGACGATACATCGTCCCAACGGGAGGGAGAAGAGCAAAGCGCATGCCGACCGAGGCCCAGAGGGGAAGTTAGGCGACGGCTCGCAGAAGTGGCAAAAAGTGCGACTGTGCGGGGCTCCGGGAGTGGCAGAAATTGCGAACAGACGCCTCCCGGAGCGTTCTGCTCGCCCTCATCCCGCTGGCCATCGGCGTGACGGTTGTCCGCCGCGAACGCTGATGGCGTTGGAGCATGTCGCCAATTTCGGCGACACGACAGAGCACACGATCAAGCAGACCGCTAGACAGGCAACTGTTGTAAGTGATTGATTCCAGAGTTGGTGCCGAAGGACAGAATCGAACTGTCGACACTACGATTTTCAGTCGTATGCTCTACCAACTGAGCTACTTCGGCACACCGGGCGCAAACCCACTAGAACGAACGAAAAGCATACATGGAAAAGGGCAGTGAAGGCTAGCCCTCACTGCCCCTGAAACCGCCCGAGAGTTGGCTATTCGGCCGCCGCTTCGGGTGTGCCCGCGACGAGACCCATCTCGATTCGCAGCTTCTTCTCGATCTCGTTCGCGATCGCCGGGTTCGCTTTGAGGAACTGCTTCGAGTTCTCGCGGCCCTGGCCGAGCCGCTCGCCGCCGTACGAGAACCACGTGCCCGACTTCTCGATGATCTTGCGCTCCACGCCCTGATCGAGCATGTCGCCTTCGCGTGAGATGCCTTCGCCGTACATCATGTCGAACTCGGCCTCGCGGAACGGCG
>CAYHEX010000067.1:0-6688 GCA_964355365.1 uncultured Solibacteraceae bacterium
TCGACGTGCTCGGCCGCTTCCTGAACATGGGCGTCGAGCCGTATCAGTTCGTGTCGGCGCTCAACTGCGTGCTCGCGCAGCGCCTCGTCCGGCAGATCTGCCATCACTGCAAACGGCCGATCAAGATGTCGCGCGAATTCCTGATCGAGTCGGCGTTGGATCCCACTCTCGCCGACAGCCACGCCTTCTACGAGGGCGCGGGCTGCATGGAATGCGGCGGCACGGGCTACAAAGGCCGCACGGCCATCTGCGAGCTGATGGATCTGACCGATCGCATCCGTGACATGATTCTCGACCGTCGGCCAACGACGGAAATCAAGAAGGCGGCGCGCGAAGATGGCATGCGCTTCCTGCGCGAATGCGCGGTGGAACGCGTTTTGGATGGCGTCACCACACTTCGCGAAATCAACAAGGTGACGTTCGTCGAATGAGTCCATCGCTTCGTTTGCCGTCGTGGCTGGCGCCGCCGCAGCCGGAAGTCGCGATCGAGATCGCGCACCGGCGACTCACGGTCGCTCAACTGGGTCGCGGTACGCCGGCCGTCGTCACCGCCTACGCGTCCGAAACGCTGCCGGACGACGCGGTGGTGCCGTCGTTGACGCTGCGCAATATCGCGCATCCGAAAGTGGTTGCCGACGCGCTCAAGCGCGCGCTCGACCGCGCCGGCATCAAGTCCCCATCCCGCGTGGCGCTCGTGGTACCCGACACCGTCGCACGCGTCTCACTGCTGCCGTTCGAGCAGATGCCGAGCCGGCAAAGCGAGCTCGAGCAGTTGATTCGCTGGAACGTGAAGAAGTCCGTGCCCTTCCCTGTGGAGGACGCCGTGTTGAGCTACGTCCCGGCCACGGTGGACGGCGGCACCACGACGCTGGCCGCCGTCGTGTCGCGACGCGATGTGATCGCCGAATACGAAGCCGTGGCCGACGCGATCGGCGCGCATGCGGGCATCGTGGACCTGGCGAGTGTGAACGTCATCAATGCGGCGCTGGCCTGCGGTGCGGCGCCGAGCGGCGACTGGCTGCTCGTCTGCCTCGCCGACGACTCGACGACGATCGTGATCATGCGCGGGACCGCGCTGATGTTCCATCGACACAAACCGGCGGCGGACAGCGAACCGCTGAGCGCGCTCGTGCACCAGACGGCGATGTATCACGAGGACCGGCTCGGCGGCACGCAGTTCGCGCGCGTGCTTCTGTCGGGCGGCGGCGCCGGCATCGTCGGCGGCGGGCACGAGCGTGCGCGCAAGGAAATCGCCGATCGGCTGCAGGCCGAGGTGCAGACGCTGGACGTGCGGGCGGCCGCCGCGTTGACCGATCGCGTGTCCGCGAGTCCGGAACTGCTCGACGCCCTGGCCGCGCCCGTCGGCGCGTTGCTCCGCGCGCGGAAGGTGGCGTGATGCTGCGCACCAATCTCTCGTCGCGTCCCTTCTACAACGAGCGGCTCACGTCGTTCGTCATCGCCGTCGTCGGCGTGATCGCCATCGCGGTGGTCGTAGTCTCAGTCCAGCAGATCCTCTCGCTCTCGGGCACGCGCACGGCTCTGCGCGACGAGATCGCGCGCGATAACGCGGCCGCCGCCCGCGCCGACATGGAATCGGTCGCGCTGCAGAAGACCATCAATGCCAAGACGCTCAAGGGCCTCGCCCTCTCGACGCAGCAGGCCAATGCGCTGATCGACGAGCGCACGTTTTCCTGGACGGTCTTCTTCGGGCTGATCGAGAAGACGTTGCCGAACGACGTGCGCGTCGTCTCGGTGACGCCCGTGATCGACAAGAACGGCGTCTTGGTCATGATGAGCGTCGTCTCGAAGCGGCCGGACGATCTCTCGACGTTTATCGAAGGGTTGCAGGGAACCGGCGCGTTTTATGACGTGCTGCCGCGCCAGGAAGACTCCACCGAAGACGGCATGCGCCGCGCCACGTTGGAAGCGCGGTACTTGCCGCCCGTCAGCACCGGGAAGCCCGCCGCCAAGCCCGCCGACAAACCGGCGGAGACGCCGGCAGAGAAGCCCACACCGAAGCCGCCGGCGCCCGTCCCGGCGAAGAAGGGCGGTGGCCTGTGATTCCGTTGTGGCGCCGTATTTTCGCGGAACGCCGAAGCGTGCTGGTACCGCTCGCGGCACTCTTGGTCATCGATGCCGCGTTGCTGGTGGCTGTGGTGCTGCCGCTCAAGAAAGGCGTCGCCAGCGACACCGTGTCGGCCGAGGCCGCGCGGTTCTCAACAGCCGTGGCCACGCAGCGGCTGAAGCAGATGCAAAACGCCCGGACGAGCCGTGTGAGAGCCGAGGAGGAACTGTCGAAGTTCTACGGACAAGTGCTGCCCGTGACCCAGGCCGCGGCTCAGAAGCTGGCGCTGGTCGAAGTGGCAAAGCTCGCGCTCGAAAACAAACTCACGCTGGGCGCGCGCGCCTTCGATGACGCAGTGATCAAGGACACGCCCCTGCAGCGTCTCACCACGAAGGTGGAGTTGCTCGGCGACTACGCCTCGGTCCTCCGTTTCATCTACGACGTGGAGACCTCCGAAGCGTTTCTCGCGATTCGTTCCGTGCAATTGTCGCAGGCCACGCGCCAGCAGCAGAACAACGGACAACTGGAGCTGTCGCTCGAAATCGCGACGTACTACCGGGCGCCGGAAAGGCCGGCGGCGAAATGAAGATCAGCAGTAAGCCGCTCAGCGAACAGCGCCGGCAGCTGTACATGCTCGCGCTGCTGGCCGTCGTGCTGGCCGGCGTCGTGTATTACTACTATGGCGACATGTTCGGCCCGGCTGAAGGCACGATGGCAGCGTCCAACCTCTCGACAGGCGGAGCACCTGTGGGAGCGGGCGGGCCGTTGTCGTTGCCAGGCGCGTTGAAGTTCGCGGAGCTCGAGTCGGTGAACGACACGCCGTCGGCGGGCAGAAACCCCTTCCGGTTCGGCGTGCCGCCACCGCCACCCGCGCCGCCGCGACCGCCAACACCGCCGCCCGCGCCGCCTGTGAATATGGGACCGCCGCCACCGCCACCCGGGCCGCCGCCACCGCCGGCGATTCCGCTGAAGTTCGTCGGCGTGGTGCAGTTGCCGAACGGAAGGAAGATGGCGTCGCTGACGGAAGGCAAGGGCATCCTGCTCGGCGGCGAGGGCGACGTGATCGACGGGCGCTTTCGGATTGTCCGGATTGGCGTGGAGTCCATTGTGATGGAATACCTCGACGGCAGGGGACGCCAGACGATCCCGCTTCGAGGCGCTGGAACGGAGCCGTAGGCGCATGCGCCACGAACTCCGCAATGAGCCCCGAACAGGGCCTGACGTGAGCGAGGACCGACAGTGAGTTTGAGACGATGGGCAAGCATGACGCTGGTGGCCCTGTTGGCGGCTGGATGCGCCACGGGTCGCGCGTATGTCAACGGACAGCAGGCGCAGAAGGCGGGCGACTGGGACGCGGCCGCGGCGTACTACAAGGAAGCCCTGAGCCGCGATCCGGGGCGCGTGGACGTGCGGCTCGCGTACGAGCGAGCGACGCGAACGGCGTCGCAGAATCACATGGCCCGCGCGCGTCAGCTCGAAACCGAGGACCAGCTGCCCGGTGCCGCCGCCGAGTACCGCCAGGCGGCCGATCTGGACCTGACCAATACGCTCGCGGCCGCAAAGGCGGTGGAGATCGACCGGATCATTCGTCAGCGCATCGAGGACTCACGGCCGAAGTCGCCGATGCAGGAAATGCGGGACCAGGCGCGCAAGTTGTCGGCGATTCCACAGCTGTCCGTGGATCCGCGCATGCCGCTGCCGCTGTTGAACTTCAACAAGACCGCCGTGCGCGACGTGATCGGCACGATTGCCGCATCCGCTGGTCTCAACGTCACGTACGACTCCGCGTCCGCGCCGGACTCGAACCTCGCCAAGGAATACACGGCCAGCCTGCAGGGCGTGACGCTCCAGGACGCGCTCAACCAGGTGCTCAGCGCCAGCAATCTCTTCTTCAAGGTCGTGGATCCGAAAACCATCCTGATCTCGCTCGACAGTCCGGCGAATCGCCTGCGCCTCGAGGATCAGGTGGTCCAGGTCTTCTACCTCTCGCACGCGGATGCAAACGAGACCGTGCAGAACCTCACCACCGTGCTCAACCAGTTGAGCGCGCTCGGTGTGCGCCCCGTCCCTGTGGCGAACAAAACGTCCAACTCGATCATGGTGCGCGCGTCGGTGGCGGTCATGGAAGTGATCGAACGGCTCATCCGGTCGATGGACAAGCCACGCGCGGAAGTCGTGATCGACGTCGAGATTCTCGAAGTGGATCGCTCCAGCGCGCAGTCGTACGGCCTGAACCTCAGCAACTACCAGCTCGGCTACACGTTCTCGCCGGAGTCCGCACCGCCCAACACTTCGGGTGGCGGCGCATTTCCGGCCTCGCCACCGCCGTTCAATCTCAACACGGTGAGCCAGGGCGTCAGCATGTCGGACTTCTACCTGAGCGTGCCCTCAGCGATCGTCAAGGCACTCGAAACCGACAACCGCACGAAGATCCTCGCGAAGCCGTCACTGCGCGGCACGGAAGACAAGCCGGTCACGCTCAACCTCGGCGAGCAGATTCCTGTGCCCAGCACGACGTTTGCGCCAATCGCGGCCGGCGGCGTGGCCAGCCAGCCAACGACATCGTTCACGCTGAAGGATGTGGGCGTCAACGTGACGATGACGCCGCATGTGACCTATGACAACGAAATCCGTCTGGAACTCACGGTGGAGAACAGCGCGAAGGGCGTCGACGTCACCGTCGCCGGCAGCCAATTGCCGTCATTCACGTCGCGCAAAGTGTCAACGGTGTTGCGCCTGCGTGACGGTGAGTCGAACCTGATTGCCGGCCTGCTGCAGGAAGTGGACTCGAAGAACCTGCAGGGGCTCCCGGGCATTTCGAAGATCCCACTGCTGCGCTCGCTGTTCGGCTATTCGGACAACAGCGTGCGGACCAGTGACATCGTGATGCTGATCACGCCGCGGATCGTGCGCGGACACGAGCTCTCGCTCGATGACCTGCGCCCGATCTACGTGGGCACCAACCAGAACTTCGGGCTCACGGGCGCGCCGCCGCTCATCGCGCCGCCGCTGACGGCGGCCGAAATGGCCGCGGCCGGCATCACCACGTCGGCGCCGCCCGCGCCGCAGGCGGGCCAGGCGCCGCCCACTGGCGCGCAGCCCGCGCCGGTGCAGCAGACACCGCAGCCGCAGCGCAATCCCGTCGTCGTGCCGGTAACGCCGGTGGGGCAGAACCCGCCGCCCACTGGGGCGCAGCAGGCGCCGCCGCCGGCGCAGACTCCGGCGCCGCCGAGCGGGCAGCCTCCGGCGAACACGCCGCCCGCGACCGCAGCACGTCCCGCGACGGTGACCCTCACGATGCCCGGGCCGCTACAGGCCGGCGGTGGGCCCTACACGGCGCCGATTCAGATCAGCGACGTGACGCAGTTGGGCAGCGTGCGGCTCACCGTCACCTATAACCCCGCGGTGCTCAAAGCACGCACGGTGACGCAGGGCTCGTTCATGACGAATGGCGGCGTGGCCACCACGTTCACGCCACAGATCAACGAGGCGGCCGGACGGATCGACATTCTGATCGGCCGACCCGCCGGCGCGCCTGGCGTGTCGGGCGCCGGTCTGCTCGGAGCCATCGTGTTCGACGCCGTGGCCGCCGGGTCCGGCAACGTGACGATGAGCATCACGGCGCTGACGCCGACGGCCCAGCCCATCCCGGCGATGGCAACGCCGCTGACGGTGGTGGTGCGGTAGCCATGGCCCTGATGGCGCGGTTGCGGCAGAAGCGACGGGAAGGCGAGTCCGGCTTCACGTTCATCGAGCTCGTGATCTCGACGGCCGTCCTCGCCATCCTCGCATCGGGTGCGATTCCGCTCGCGCGCGTGTCGATGCGGCGCACCCGCGAAGCGGAACTGCACCGATCGCTGCGCGAGATGCGCTCGGCGATCGACAAATTCAAAGACGCGGCGGACCAGCAGATCATCTCGCCACTCGAACTGCAGGCCGGCGGCGACGGCTATCCAAAGGATCTGCAGCAACTGGTCGACGGCGTCGCGCTCAACAACGACGCCAGCGGCAAGAAGATGCGCTTTCTGCGCCGCATCCCGATCGACCCGGTCACCGGACGTGCCGATTGGAAGCTGCGTGCCTACGGCGACGACGCGAAGTCGACGGTGTGGGGCGGCGGCAACGTGTACGACGTCTCGTCGAAGTCCGACGGCACGGCGCTCGACGGCACGAAATACAAGGAATGGTAGGGGGCGTCATGAAACGCACACAAGGCGGATGGACGCTCGTCGAACTGCTCGTCGTCATGTCGCTGATCACCGTGTTGGCGTCGATGGGGCTGGTGCAGTATCGCAACTCCATTCTGGCGAGCAAAGAGGCGGTGCTCAAAGCCGACCTCTTTCACATGCGCGATGCGATCGACCAGTACTACGCTGACAAAGGCTCGTATCCGGCGTCGTTGCAGGCACTTGTAACGGATGGTTATCTGCGGCGGGTTCCTGACGATCCGATTACGCGCTCGGCCGATTCGTGGGTCACGACGCCGGCCGAACTCGACGCCAACAGCCCCAACGCTTCCCCTGGCATCTACGACGTGAAGAGCGGCGCCGACGGCGTCGCGCTCGACGGCACGCGCTACGCAGACTGGTGAAAATCATTCTTGGTTCTCCGTGTTCTCGGCGT
>CAYHEX010000067.1:6788-14026 GCA_964355365.1 uncultured Solibacteraceae bacterium
CCTCCGCGTGAGACGCCTTGGCACACGTGATTCTGCACCGACCCCGATGACGACGGCGCGCGATACAGCGACTGGCATTAGGGGGCCCGAGCCCCGCTGAAGGTCCGCGGCTACGACTGACTGATGTTGGTCAGGGTCTGACGGACGTAGTCGGGGACCTTCAGGTCCCCGAACGCTCCCCAAGGGACACCATCTCACGCGGGGAACGCGAAGATGCGCGGGGAAGACCCAAGGTCTTGAAAATCATTCGTGGTTCTCCGTGTTCTCGGCGTCCTCCGCGTGAGACGCCTTGGCACACGTGATTCTGCACCGACCCCGATGACGACGCCGGCCGAGCTCGATCCCAACAGCCCCAACGCGTCGCCCTGTATCTACGACGTCAAGACTGGCGCCGACGGCGTTGCGCTCGACGGAACACGATACGCCGACTGGCATTAAGAGACTTTGCTACGTTACGGATATCTGAAGAGTGATTTTAAAAGACGACCCGTAAAGAGGGTAGACGCGAACGGTAATCGTCTTTATTCCCGCCGCCACTGTTGCCAGATCGTATACATGGCTCTGCGCGCCGCCGACGGAATCCGTCGATGTGCCGTCCCCGAAGTCCCACGAGAAATGGTCGATCACGGCTTCAGTTTGCGTTACAGCGGCTGTAAAAGTGATCAACGAGTTGCGTGCGACTGTTCCCGGAGCTGCGGTCAATGTGCCGGTTAGACCCCTTATTGCAACTTCAGTCGATGCGGACGTGACTATCCCGTCTGCGTTGGTGGCGCTGACCGTAACTGGGTAGATGTTAGGTGCCGAATAGTAATGGACTGCGGTGTTCCTGCCCGAAAACGAACCAAGCGCCCGACTCGAACCATCACCGTAGTTGATCGTGACATTCGAAACTGGAACTGTCGCGCCCACGTCGATCGTGAACGTCACCGGCGCACTCATCGCCCCCGAAGCAGGGGAAGCAGTCAATGTGATCGTTGCCGCAGCCGCGCGGGGTGCCGCGATGATCGGTAGGTCAGTGGAGGTGACGGCGCCAACGATGGCCTTCACGTTCGCCGTCACTGCTGCCGTAGTCGTATTCAACAGGGTTAACGTCGTGGTCGCTACGCCAGTGCTGTTGGTCGTCGCCGTCGTCGTGGCAAGAGTGCCACTGCTGGTCACGAAGGTGACTGGAATGCCTGGCATCCTGTTGCTATTGCTGTCTTGGACGATGGCGCTGATCGTCGAGGTGCCTCCTCCTGACGGCAATGCCTGCGGATTGGCCGAGACGGTCACTCCACCCTTGGCGGCTTCCGCCACTGCGGCGGTCCCAACCGCAACCTGTGGCGACGTGAGCTTCGCGCCCCCAGAGTAGGCGGTGATGATGGCAAAGCCCGACTCGCCGCCTGTTATCAGTTTCACGGTGACTCGCCCGTTTGAGGTGCGCGCCTCCGCAGGCTCAATCCGCCCAATCGACGTCGTAAAGCTGACAACGGTACCGTCGTGAACCGGAGTGCCCTGGGCGGTAGTGCTGGTCCCGGTGCTCGTTCCCGTGCCGGTGCCAGTACCAGTTCCGCCAGACTGCTGGCCGCTTTCGATCAGAACAGCTGTTACGTCAATCGAGCTGTTAAGGCCGACGGTTGGGCTCGACAGGATCACGAAGATCGCGGTCCCGCTAGGCGCCAGCAGGGGCGACCCGCCGCAGGAAACGGCGCCAATGACGACGGAGAGGCCTAAACAGCCGGTAAGTAGAGACACTCGAAGGAGTCGGTTCATGTGTGACGTCACAGAGGATAATACGTTCATGCGGTCCTCACAATCTGACGCATCCGGGTTCGTTATGGTCGTGCTCCTGGTTTGCATGGGCATCGTGGCCGTTTGGATGACCGCGGCCCTGCCGGCCTGGAAGCAGCAGGCCACCCGTGAGAAAGAAGCCGAGTTGGCGTTCCGCGGCCAGCAGTATGTCCGAGCGCTGGGGCTCTACCAGCGTAAAAACGGTCCCGGCAGCCGCCCCTCCAGCATTGACGCCCTCGTGGACGGCAAGTTCCTCCGCAAGAAATACAAGGATCCGATCACCGGCGAGGACTTCCTGCCCATGTTCACATCGTCGGCGCCGACGGCCCCAGGGCAGCCCGTTCCGGGTCAGCAGACCACACCGGGACGAGGCGGCCAGCCGGTTCCCGGGGTGCAAGCGCCACCCGCGCAACCGGGGCGCACGGGGGCGCCGGGCGGGGCGGGGCAGGCGGGCAACGCCGGCACGACATTCGGCGGCCAGATCATGGGCGTCACGAGCAAGAGCACGGCCGCGTCCATCAGGGTGTACAACGGCGCCACGCACTACAACGAGTGGCAGTTCGTGGCGGCCGCGCAAGGCCAGCAGCCCGGTCAGGGTGGCCCGGGCGGGCAAGGCGGCCCCAACAACGGACGCGGCGGCGTGCCCGGTCCCGGCGGCTTTGGCATTGGCGGGGGCGGCAATCGAGGCGGAGCGCCCGGCGGCCCGGCGGGCCCAGGTCGTGGCGGCGCACCAGGACAAGTGCCCACAGGCCCGGGCCGCGGTCGAGGGGGACAGTAGACGCTTCGGGTTCCGGGTCCCAGGTCCCAGGTCCCGGGTTCGCCTCGGTTCCTGGTTCGGGTTCCCGAGCACGGATTCGTGGAACCTGAACCATGGACCGAGGCGAACGAGGAACCAGGAACGCGGAACCTGGGACCTCTGGCGGTGCCGACCGCGCTAGATACTCGCCACCACCGCGTCGTGCACGTCTCGACGAAGCGCCTGAATCCCGTCGCCCTCGCGACTGGGATGTACGCGGTTGCTGAGCACCACCACATAGATGTCGCGCTCGGGATCGATCCAGAGCGACGTGCCCGTGAATCCGGTGTGTCCGATGGCGCGGGCGGACATGCGCGTGCCACACGAGGACGTCGGCAACATCGTGTCCCAGCCGAGCGCGCGCGAACTGCCGGGCACGACTGAACGCCCGGCGAACAGGCGCATTGTCGATTGACCCGCCAGCCACGTGTCAGCAGTGAAGCTCCGCAGCACGATCTGCGCAAAGCTGCCGACCGCTCGCGCGGTGCCGAACAACCCCGCGTGTCCTGCCACGCCACCGAGCGCCGCGGCGTTTTCGTCGTGCACTTCGCCCTGCAATACGCGTCCGCGCCAGCGATCGGCTTCCGTCGGCGCAATCGTTGCGGCCATCGATGATGGTGGTGTGAACAGCAATGTCCCGTCGAGCTGCGCCGCGATCGGTTGAAACAACTGGTCAAGCGTTGCGCCGAGCCGTGCTTCCAGCAACAGGCCGAGCAGCATGAAACCCAGATCGGAGTAGCGCGATTCGGAGCCCGGCGCGAAGGCGAGTGGTTCGGCGACGATGCGCTCGAGGAATTCCGCGCGACCCGACGCCGATTCGAAGAGCTTGACGTGTGCGGGAAGTCCGGAGGAATGGTCGAGCAACTGACGCACCGTGACCGCTGCGCGATCCGTCCCGCGCCATCTCGGCTCCAATGCCGCGATCGGCGTGTCGAGCCATCGGGCGTCGGCTTCGCTGGCGCGCATCGCCAGTGCCGTCGTGGCGATGACCTTGGTGAGCGATGCGAGATCGAAGACCGTGTCGATCGTGCACGGCGGCGCTGCGTCCGCGTACGTCAGCGTGCCAGTGGCCATGCGCCAGCGCACCGCAGCGCCTGTTCCGACTTCAATGGAGATCGCGGGTGCGATGCGTTTCGCCACCGCCGCACGGGCGATCGCGGCAACCTCTTCGAATGACGAGTCGGGTGCCGGTTGCAGCGGCATCGTTCAGCGCCTGGCGGGAGCGAAGACCTGGTCGAGCAGCGCCGTGCGGAGGAGCGAGAAGTAGTCGGATGCGGCGCTCACGGATGTGAGGCTGTCGTAGGAGTAGAAGAGCACCCCGGCCACGCCGGCCTTGCGCACCGCGCGCAGATTCTCGGTGGTGCGCGCCGGCGTCAGTTTGAACGCGCCGATCCCGGCCCACACGGCGGCCGGTCCCGCGTCGATCTTGACGCGGGCCACGGCGCTGGCAAAGTCGGCGGGATCTGAGGTGTAGATCATCGGGCACAACGCGTCGATGATGCCGGCGCGTGACCACTGACGCCAATCCTGCAGTCGGCCATCGCGGGCTTCGTCGGCGTTCGGTGCCACAGCCGCGGACACGATGATACCGGGACGCGCGGCGAGCGCCGTCGCGCGCAGCGTTGTCGCGAGCAGCGTGAGTCGATCGCGGCGGAATTGCGCCCACGGTCCGGGCAGCGCGTCGGGCCAGGCGGTCGCTGATGTCCGCGCCAGTTGATCGAGTCGGTCGCGCGAGTCACGGGTGATGGTGCCGAGCGCTTCAGCACGGAAGGCGGCGATGGTCCCGGCACTGTAGTCGAACTGCTCGTTCGGATAGCGCAGGTAGTCGAGGTGGATGCCGTCGAGGTCGTAGCGGCTGACCAGATCGTTGATCACGCTCGCGGTGTAGTCGCGCGACGCCGGTAGCACCGGCGAGAGATACAGCCCCTCGACCTGCTCACTCTTGGCGCGCACCGCCCGCGCGATCTGGCCGAGGTAGGCCGGCGTATCCGACGGCATGTTGCGCAGCGCGCCGGCGAGTTCCTTCGGCACCATCAGCCACTCGGGGTGGCGCGCGATAACGTGTGTGCGCGCGCGCGGCAGGGTGGTGGCGCTCGAGACGAGGTCCACGTTGACCCACGCGTGCACTTTCAAGCCCGCGGCGTGCGCTGTTGTCAACGTCAGCGCGAGCGGATCGAAACTGTCAGCCTCGTCTTCGAGTTCCACCGCCCGGGGCTCGATGCGGCTGTTGTAATACGCGTCGCCGCGGCCACGGACTTGCACGAGCAGGGTGTTGAAGCCGCCGCGCTCAGCCGTCTCCACCATCTGCTGAATACTGCGGGCCGACGCGAGCGATGAGCGCAGCACCCAGAGTCCGCGTACTTCATCGCGGACGGCGGCAGGCGCGGCGAACGGTCGCGTGGCCAGGAGGCTCATCGCCACCAGCAGACTGCACGCTCCCGAGATCCACACGCGACGCATTTGACGAGACATCGAAACACTCGACGGTAACAGGCCGCGCGCGAGGCTGTCAACGCGCGTGGATCGTCACGCGGCCCCAGGCTGGACCGGGCTTTGATACCCTGACGTCGTGTACGTAGTCGGCATTGACGCAGGTGGTTCAAAAACCGTGTGCCAGGTGGGGGCGCCCGACGGCCGTGTACTCAGCGAAGTGCGCGGCGCCGGGGCCAACCTCCAGAGCGCGGGAGAACTCGAGGTCGAGAAGGTCCTGCACGACGTGATGACCGAGGCGCTCGCTGGAATCAGTGAGTCGCCGGCCGCGGTCTGCGTGGGCATGGCGGGCGTGGATCGGCCCAACGACGCGCGCGTGATGAGCGCCTTGCTGGCGCGGCTCTGCCGGGGCTCGCGGGCGCTCGTCGTCAACGACGCGCTCATCGCGCTCGAGGCCGGCGCCCTGAACTCGCCGGGAATCGTCTTGATCGCGGGCACCGGTTCGATCGCGTACGGCCGCGACGACCATGGCCACGCCGCGCGAGCCGGCGGCTGGGGACACGTGCTCGGCGACGAAGGCTCGGGGTTCTGGCTCGGGCGGCAGGCGCTTCGCGCGGTCTTGCGCGCGGCCGACCAGCGCGGCGAGCGGACGTCGATGGCCGCGACGGTGCTGGCCCACTTCGGTGTCGCGCGCGAGCCGGAGCTCGTGCAGCCCGTGTACGAAGGCGGCATGAAGCCGAAAGTCGTGGCGGCCCTCGCGTCGATCGTGGGAGACGCGGCGGACGCGGGCGATGCGGTGGCCATGCGCATCATCGATGCCGGTGTCGAAGAGCTGGTGTCATCCGCCGTGTCGGTGGCGCGTCGACTAGGTCTGGTGGACCGTGACATTCCCTTGCCGCTCGCCGGCGGTATTTTTCGCTCGGTGCCGCGCGTGCGGACTCGAGTCATCGCGCGGCTCGGTGAGTTCCTGCCGCGCGCCCGGCCGACGTTGCTGGAGGTCGAACCGGCGACCGGCGCGCTGCGTTTGGCCGCGGCGCTCCTTCAGGGCGACCTTTGCGTGCCCGTATACCTGGATCGCACCCATTGATACAGACCGTCATTCACTCCTCCGCGGGCCGGGCAGCCGAGGCCGTTGCGCTCTTTCTCGCGGAATGCCTCCGGGAAGATCCCGAGCTGGTGTTGGGCTTGCCGACGGGCCGAACGCCGGTGCCGATGTATCGCGCGCTCGTGCGCCTGCACCAGCAAGGCCGCGTGGATCTGTCCGGCGCGACCACATTCAATCTCGATGAGTTCGTCGGTCTGCCGCCAACGCATCCCGGCAGCTACCACGCGTTCATGACGCGTCATCTCTTCGCGCACGTCAATCTCAACCCACAGCGCACGCATCTGCCGCAGGGGGATCGGCGGAGTCCGCGCGCGGAGGCCGCGCGCTACGACCTCGCCATTGCAGCCGCGGGCGGACTGGACATCGCAGTGCTGGGCATCGGCGCGAACGGGCACATCGGCTTCAACGAACCGGCCGAGGCGCTGCCGGGCGGCACCAACGTGGTCACGCTGAAGCACTCATCGCGCGTGGGCAATGCGGCCGCGTTCGGCGGTCGCGTCGCTGAGGTGCCAACGCGCGCCATCTCCATGGGCGTGGGTACGATCCTGTCAGCGCGACACGTCATCCTGCTCGCGTCGGGCGCCAGTAAGGCCGCCATCATCGCGAAAGCGCTGCACGGGCCGGTGACGACGCGCGTGCCGGCGTCGCTGCTGCAATTGCATCCGCGCGCGGTGGTGGTCCTCGACCGCGCGGCCGCGCGGCAGCTCAGGTCGTAGCAGTTACTTCTTGTTGCTGAGCAGGGCGCGCAGTGTCGGCTCGATGTCTTCGCCGATCGCTTCACGCACGAGGTCGTTCGACTGACGCAGCCGTTTGGCCGCCTGCGTGGCGGTGAGTCCGGCCTTCTGCATCACGATCGCAACCTTGACGTTCCACTTGGACCGCTTGAGGAAGTCCGCGGCTTCGATCTCGTCGATGCCCGTCACGATCATCAGAATGCGCTTGGCGCGATCCTTCAGCTTTTCGGAACCGGTGCGGACGTCCACCATCAGATTGCCGTAGGTCTTGCCGATGCGCACCATCGCGATGGTGGTGAGCATGTTCAGCACCATCTTGGTCGCCGTGCCGGCCTTGAGCCGTGTGGAGCCGGCAATCACTTCCGGGCCCACCGCCGGAGCGATGATCAGGTCCACGTAGTTC
>CAYHEX010000067.1:14036-15041 GCA_964355365.1 uncultured Solibacteraceae bacterium
GCAGGTCCGCGCCCGGCCAGCACGTGACGAAAATGATGCGCGCCCCGACCTTGCGGCCGCCAGTGAGCGCGCCGCGCACGAACTGCGTAATGCCGCTGGCGCTCACGCCGACGATCACGTCGCGTTTGTTGACCTTCAGCCGCGCGACCGCGCGGGTGCCTTCCTCGTAGTTGTCCTCGACGCCTTCCTTCGCTTTGAAGACCGCGTCCTGGCCGCCGGCCATGATGCCCTGCACGAGCTCTGGTGGCGTGCCGAACGTCGGCGGCATCTCTGCCGCTTCGACAATCCCGAGTCGGCCGCTCGTGCCGGCGCCCACGAGAAACAGCCGGCCTTTCTTCTTCAGCGCGCCGGCGATGATTTCCACGCCATGCGCGATGCGCTCCCGCTCGCGGGCCACCGCGGCGACAACTTTGCGATCTTCATTGACCACCAGATCGACGATGTCGAGTGCAGACATCTTGTCGATGGCGAGGGAGGCCTCGTTGATGGCTTCGGTTGGAAGGGATTGCCACTTGGACTGATAGCTCATGGCGGGTCGTCGAAGGCGTAAGGCTATCATGTGACGTGGTCGCCCATGATTGACACCTACGTGCGCCACTTGGAAGTGGCGAGGCGCCTCGCCTCGAATTCGCTTGAAGCCTACAGCCGCGACCTCGTGCGGCTGGCCGCGTTCGCGGAGACGCAGGGGCGCCGCGTCGAGGCGCTCAGCCTCAGTGATCTCGAGCTGTTCGTGCGCGAGTTGATGACGTCCGGCCTCTCGCCGACGTCCACGGCGCGCACAGTGGCAGCCGTGCGCGGCTTCTACAAGTTCCTGAGGCTGAACGGCACGATTCCCAGTAATCCCGCGGAAGATCTGCACAGCCCCCGGAAATTCCAGGCGCTGCCGAAGTTCCTCAGCCTGGAGGATGTCGAGTCGTTGCTGCAGGCGCCGGCCCTCGACGTGCCGCGCGGCCTGCGCGACAAGGCGCTGATCGAGTTGCTCTACGCGACCGGCCTGCGCGTGTC
>CAYHEX010000068.1:0-14985 GCA_964355365.1 uncultured Solibacteraceae bacterium
GTGGTTGGTGCCACCGGAATGCTCGGACACGCCGTGTTCAGCTACCTCTCTCGGACGGCCGACATCGAAGCGTGGGGCACGCTGCGGGATGCGGCGGGGCTGACGCACTTCCCGGCATCGTCGCACAGCCGAATGCTCCCTCACGTGGATGTGCTGGATCCGCGGTCGCTCGACCGCGTGTTTGACGCCGTGCGGCCGGACGCCGTGATCAACTGCGTGGGCGTGATCAAGCAACTGGCCAATTCGCTCGATCCGCTCGTTGTCGTGCCGATCAACGCCATGTTGCCGCACCAACTGAGTCGGCGCTGCCTGCAGGGCAACGCACGGCTCGTGCAAATCAGCACCGATTGCGTGTTCGACGGGACTCGGGGTGGCTATCGCGAGTCCGACAAGGCCGACACCGCCGAGTTGTACGGGCAGTCAAAGTACATCGGGGAAGTGCGGGATGCGTCGCACGCCATCACGATCCGCTCGTCGATCATCGGACACGAACTGGCGAGCCGCAACGGACTGCTGGAGTGGTTTCTCTCCCAGACGGGGACCGCCCGGGGGTACACGCGAGCCATCTTCTCCGGACTGACGACTGTTGAAATGTCGCACGTCATCGCTGATGTCGTCCTGCCGCGTCCGGATTTGCACGGGCTGTACCATGTGTCGGCCGCGCCGATTTCGAAGAGTGATCTCCTGCGGCTCGTGGCGGCGGAGTACGGCAAGCACATCACCATCGTGCCGGACGACAGCGTGGTGATCGACCGGTCCCTCAATGCGGAACGATTCTCGGGCGCCACCGGGTACGTCGCTCCGGCGTGGCCGGCCCTTGTCAAGGCGATGCACGCATCGCGCGACGCGTCGCGCAGGAAGTAGTGACCCATGTTTGATGAGAAGGTCCTGATGATCACCGGCGGCACCGGGTCGTTTGGCAACACCGTGCTGCGGCGGTTTCTGAGTACCAACGTCCGCGAGATCCGCGTCTTCAGCCGGGACGAGAAGAAGCAGGAGGACATGCGGATCGCGCTCGGCAACGACAAGGTGAAGTTCTACATCGGAGACGTGCGCGACTACGACAGCGTGCTGGAATCGATGGCCGGCGTGGACTTCGTCTTTCACGCCGCCGCCCTGAAGCAGGTGCCGTCGTGCGAGTTCTACCCGATGGAAGCCGTCAAGACCAACGTGATCGGCACCGAGAATGTCCTGAACGCCGCGGTGCGATCGGGCGTCCGCCGCGTCGTCGTCCTGAGCACGGACAAGGCGGTGTATCCCATCAACGCCATGGGCATCTCAAAGGCGATGGCCGAAAAAATCGTCGTCGCGAAGTCGCGTCTGTTGAGCGATGCGCAGACCGTCATCTGCGCGACTCGCTACGGCAACGTCATGGCATCGCGCGGATCGGTCATCCCGTTGTTCGTCAAGCAGGTCAAGTCGGGGGCGCCCCTCACGGTCACGGACCCGGAGATGACGCGCTTTCTCATGTCGTTGGAGGAGTCGGTCGATTTGGTGCTGCATGCGTTCGAGCACGCGCGGCCCGGCGACATCTTCGTGCAGAAGTCTCCGGCGTCAACGCTCGGTGACCTGGCGACCGCGGTGAGCAACCTCTTTCACCCGGGCCATCCGCAGGAGATCATCGGTACCCGTCACGGCGAGAAACTCTTCGAGACCCTGGTCTCGCGCGAGGAAATGGCGCGTGTCGAAGATATGGGCCGACACTTCCGCGTCGTGCCTGACGGCCGGGATCTCAACTACCGGAAGTACTTCGTCGAAGGCGAGAGGCGCATCGCGGAACTGGACGACTACACCTCCCACAACACGAGGCGACTGAACGTGGCCGAGATCGAAGCCGTGCTCCGCAACCTCGACTACGTGCAGCAGGAACTCCATGCGTAGAATCATGACGCTCGTCGGTACGCGGCCGGAGTTGATCAAGATGAGCCGCGTCATCGCGGAACTCGACAGTCACCCGGGGCAGATCGAGCATGTGCTGGTGCATTCCGGCCAGAACCACGATTACGAACTCAATCAGGTCTTCTTCGATCAGCTCGCCATCCGCAAGCCAGACCGGTTTCTCGGGGTCACAGGCGAGACGCCGGCTCGCGCGATCGCCGATATCATCGCGAAAGCTGATGAGGCGTTTGCCGAGACGCCGCCCGATGCCCTGTTGCTGTACGGCGACACCAATACCTGTCTGGCCGTGATCGCGGCCAAGCGCCGCAAGATCCCCGTCTTTCACATGGAAGCGGGCAATCGCTGCTTCGACCAGCGAGTGCCCGAGGAGTTGAACCGCAAGGTCGTGGATCACCTGAGCGACATCAACATGGTGGTCTCCGAGCACGCCCGCCGTTATCTCGTCGCGGAGGGAGTGCGCTCCGAGACGATCATCAAGACCGGGTCGCACATGCAGGAGGTGCTGGCCCACTACATGCCGCAGATCGAGGCGTCGGATGTCCTGGAGCGCGAGGGACTTGAGGCCGGCAGATTCTTCGTCGTCAGCGCGCATCGCGAGGAAAACGTCGATGCGCCCGAGAATCTGCGCCGCTTGATCGAAACGTGGCAGGCGCTCGAGTCCGAATACGGGTTTCCGATCGTGGTCTCGACCCACCCGCGCACGCGAAAGCGGCTGGAAGCCCTCAGTGGCGCGACGTTGCCGAAGTCGGTTCGCCTGATGAAGCCATTCGGGCTGCTCGACTACCTCAAGCTGCAACGGTCGGCGTTCTGCGTCCTGTCGGACAGCGGCACACTGACCGAGGAAGCGTCGCTGATGAATTTGCCCGCAGTCACCATCCGCGGCACGCACGAACGTCCTGAAGGCATGGACGCGGGAACGCTGGTCATGAGCGGCCTGACCCAGGCGCGCGTGCTTGAGGCCGTCAGCGTCGTGACGCGCCAGCACGATCCGAAGAAGCGCGCGTTTCCGCTCGTTCCGGATTACGACGCGGGGCCGGTCTCGAAGCAGGTCGTGCGCGTCGTGCTCAGCTACATCGACTACGTGAACAGAACGGTGTGGGGCCGCCCCTGAGCGCCGAAGACCGCCCGACGGTACTCGTGACTGGCGCCTCGGGATTTGTCGGCAGCGCATTGCTCCGGCGCCTGAGTGTCAGCCCATCCGTCGCGTGCCGCGGCTCGTCCCGGCGGGCGGACACCACAGTGCACGCGTGGCCGACGGTTCAGGTCGGAGAACTGGGCGCGTCGGTCGACTGGTCGGCTGCGCTCGCGGGCGTCGACGTGGTGGTGCATACCGCGGCGCGTGTGCACGTCATGGAGGACACCGCGGCGGATCCATTGGCCGAATTCCGTCGCGTGAATGTCGACGGCACGATGGCGCTGGCGCGGCAGGCCGCTGCAGCCGGTGTTCGACGATTCGTGTTCCTCAGCTCGATCAAGGTCAACGGCGAGGGCACAGTACCCGGCCGGCCGTATCGCGCCGACGATGTGCCGGCGCCGGCCGATCCGTACGGGGTGTCGAAACTCGAAGCGGAGCAGGCGTTGCTGGCGCTTGGCCGTGAGGGCCGGATGAGCGTGTGCATTATCCGGCCGGTGCTCGTGTACGGCCCCGGCGTGAAGGGCAACTTTCTGTCGATGATGCGCTGGCTCCGACGTGGCGTGCCGCTACCGTTCGGGTCGATCGACAACCGCCGAAGCCTGGTCGCCATCGACAATCTCGTGGACCTGATCGTCACCTGCCTCGATCATCCGGCCGCCGCCAATCAGGTGTTTCTGGTGAGTGACGGTGACGACCTCTCCACGACCAGGCTGTTGCGGCTGCTTGCCGCCGCGCTGGGTCGTCCGGGGCGGCTGTTGCCGGTTCCTGCATCCCTTCTGGCTGGTGCGGCGTCGATCGCGGGCAAGACGGCCGTCGCGCAGCGGTTGCTGGGCTCACTGCAGGTAGACATGGCGCCGACACAAACCGCATTGAGGTGGCGTCCGCCTGTCACCGTTGATGACGCCATGGCCGCCACGGCGCGAACGTTTTTCACGTCATGAACGCCCTGGCGCTGCTCGCCGGTACCGCCACGCTGTCATTCGTGGCGACGTGGGCCGCCCGCCGCTATGCGCTGACCTACGATGTGCTCGACATTCCGAATGAGCGCAGTGCGCATACCTCGCCGGTTCCACGCGGCGGGGGCGTCGGTATTGTCGTAGCGTTCCTCGCCGGCCTGGGCGGTCTGTTCGCCGCCGGCAGTGTCGCACCTCCCGTTGCCATCGCGTTCTCCGGGGCGGGCCTGCTCGTTGCGATGATCGGATTCGTCGATGATCATCGGTCGGTTTCGGTCGGTCCGCGACTGGCCGCGCACTTCGCCGCGGCGGCGTGGGCTATTTACTGGCTGGGGGGCATTGCCCAGATTGAGGTGGTGGGGCCGCTGATCGTCGGGTGGCCCGGCCTGATCATCGCGGCCGTCGCGATCGTGTGGATGCTGAACCTTTACAACTTCATGGATGGCATCGATGGCATCGCCGGTCTGGAGGCCGTGACGGTCGGTCTCGGCGCGGCAGCGCTGTACCGGTCTCATCCGGAGATGGGCGCCGAGTGGCAACTGCCGGCAGTGCTGGCCATGTCGACACTTGGGTTTCTCGTGTGGAACTGGCCACCGGCGCGGATCTTCATGGGCGACGTTGGCAGCGGATTTCTGGGACTCGTCTTTGGCCTGCTGTGTGTGCGCGCCACGTGGCTCGCGCCTCCGCTGTTCTGGGTGTGGGTCATTCTGACCGGAGTGTTCGTGGTCGACGCAACGGTGACGCTGGGCGCTCGGCTGATCCGGAGGGAGCGCCCGCATGAGGGACATCGCGAACACGCCTACCAGATGGCGAGCGAAAGGTGGTCGGCGCGAACCGTGACGATCTCGGTCGGCGCGATCAACCTCGTGTGGCTCCTGCCCATCGCCGCCGCGGTGAATGCGGGGGGCCTCTCCGGCCTTGCCGGCGTGCTCATCGCGTACGTGCCGTTGATCGGCTTGGCGATTCGCTTTTCAAACGAGGGGCGCGTGATCCGCCCTACTCACTGCGACCGAGCGTAGTGCCCCCCCTGTCCAGGCCCACCCCGCATCTACTGACCATTCGGTCCGCCGGCTATCGGCGCGCAATCACCGCGTAATCCATCGAACTGAAGAGGCGCGCATTCAAGCGGTCGGCGTGCGCGTTGATGGCATCGGCCAGCGGCGCGAGTTCCGCTGATGCCGGCCGCTCGACTCGCGGCAGGCGGTCTTCGTCGCGGACGGGCGCTCGGAAGCGCACGTCCGTGTGGCGGAATCCGCTCGCCTGCACCAGGAACTTCAGCGTGTCGGGATGCAGCGGTTGCGCGTGCGTGAGGTCACGCATGTAGGTCTCGAAAAACGCCATCCAGCACGCCGCGTTGATCGTCTCGAGCACGATCGGCGCACCCGGACGCATCTTCAAGAACGCGGTCTCCAGAAAACGAATGAGCACCGCAGGCTTCAGGTGCTCGACGACCTGGATCGCGATCAACCCGCCGAGGCTGCCGTCCGGCAGCGTCTCCAGATACGACACCGCATCGCCGATCGTCGCCTCGAGTCCGCGCTCACGGCAGGCGTCGACCATGGAGCCGTTCATGTCGACGCCGCGCGCCTGGATTCCGTGCTCGCGAAACAGGTCGAGCAGTTCACCACGGCCGCAGCCCACGTCCAGCACCTCGGATGCGCCCGCGAAGATCGGCATGTAGTCTTCGAGCCGGGCCCGGATCTCTTCTCGCGATCCACGAAACTGATCCTCGAATCCGACGTACGTCGCGCCCGCAACGCCGCGCGCTGCCGGTGGCGCGCCGGGGGCGTCGCTGGCCGCCGGACCCGCTGATGCGAGCTGGTCCACCGCGCGCTGCAGTTCAAGCGTCCGCGCGCGGCCGCGGACGATTTCCTCGCGCAGCTCACTGCCGCCGATCGAACGATCCTTGGTTTCGACGAACCCCGTAATCTTCTGCAGAAAAAGGATCAGCCGATTCTGAATGGCCGCCGGTGGCATCTCGGTCCGAATCGCTTCATCGAGCGCGGTCAGCGCGTCGTTGTACTGACGATCCGCGTCCGAACGCTCGCGCTCGAGGCGCGCGGCCAGATCGTCAATGGGCTGGTCCATCGGTGCGGGGGGGCGCGGCACGGACATTTCAGGCCCGTCCGACCGCTGAAATCAAACCATCCAGCGGACTGCTGGCCGAGGCGTAGCGCTTTCTGGCGATGCGGCCGGCCTCGAACGCGAACCGGCCGGCCAGCACCGCATGCTTCATCGCGGCGGCCATCTTCACCGGATCGCTCGCGCCGGCAATCGCGCTGTTCATCAGGACGCCGTCCACACCTAACTCCATCGCAATCGTCGCATCCGATGCCGTGCCGACACCGGCATCGACGATCACCGGCACCCCAGCCTGCTCCTTGATGATGGCGATGTTGTTGGGATTCTGGATGCCCAGGCCCGAGCCGATCGGCGCGCCGAGCGGCATCACCGCGGCCGCCCCGGCGTCTTCGAGCTTCCGGCACACGATCGGATCATCGTTCGTATACGGCAGCACGACGAATCCTTCCTTGACCAAAATGCGTGTTGCGACAAGGAGGGCTTCGTTATCGGGGAACAGCGTGCGTTCATCCCCCAGCACTTCGAGCTTGATCCAGTTCGACAGGCCGGCTTCCTGCGCCAACCGTGCCGTTCTCACCGCATCGTCGGCGGTGTAGCAGCCGGCGGTGTTGGGCAGGAGGAAGATCTTTGATCGATCGCTCCAGTGGAGCAGCGAGGCCTCACCGGTGGCCGCGAGGTCCACACGTCTCACGGCGACGGTCACCATCTCGGTGCCGGAGGCGAGGTGCGCGGCCTGCATGATCGGGTGCGTCGGGTATTTGCCGGTGCCGACGACGAGTCTGGAACCGAAGGTGCGGCCGGCAATCACGAAGCTCATATGGCGAACTTTATCACCCGGCTAACCACCGCCCACGAAGGCGACGACCTCGATCTCGTCGCCGGCGTTTACGGGGGTCATCTGGTAGTTGGCACGTCGAACCACCGCGCGATTGCGTTCAACCGCGACCATCCGCGGGTCGAGTCCCAAATGGGCGAGCAGGGCCTCCACGTGGAGTGGTGTCGGCACTTCGCGAGGGTCGCCGTTGAGCAGAATTCGTACTAGCACTGTTTCTAGTGTAACGGCAGCGATGTTCGCGCGTTGACTCCGCGCGAGCGGTCCATTAGCATCTTCCTTGTTCGTGTGAGCAACAAGCGACTCGAACACGCCTGAATCCATGGAAAGTTATTGGCCCATCCTCATCATGCTAGGTCTTGGCGCCGGTTTCGCCGGCGGCTCGGTCCTTCTTTCCCAATTCGTCGGCCCACGAAAGCCCACGCCTGAGAAGTCGGCGCCGTACGAGTGCGGAGTGCCGCCCGTCGGCGACGCGCGCGAGCGGCAGTCGATCAAGTTTTATCTCGTGGCGATGATCTTTCTGCTCTTCGACATCGAAGTGGCCTTCCTGTATCCGTGGGCGATTGCGTTTCGCACGCTGGCCTGGACCGGCTTCTTCCAGATCCTCACGTTCTTCGCCTTGTTGCTGACCGGGTATATCTACGTGTGGCGCAAGGGCGTGTTCGACTGGAGTGGAGAGAGACACCGGTAATGGCCGATATCGAGATTCCAATTCTGACGACCACGGTCGAGAAGATGGTGCAGTGGGCTCGCCGCTCGGCGATCTGGCCCGTGACCTTCGGCTTGGCCTGCTGCGCCATCGAGATGATGGCCATGGCCGCCGCCCGCTACGACATCGCCCGCTTTGGCGCTGAAGTGTTTCGCGGCTCTCCTCGCCAGGCCGATCTGATGATTGTTGCCGGCCGGCTGTCGCGCAAGATGGCGCCGGTCATGCGCCGTGTGTACGACCAGATGCCCGAGCCGAAGTGGGTCATCTCCATGGGCGCATGCGCGAGTTGTGGCGGTGTGTTCGACAACTACGCCATCGTGCAAGGCGTCGATCAGGTCGTTCCGGTGGACGTGTTTGTACCCGGTTGCCCGCCGCGCCCCGAGGCCCTGATCTACGGCATCGTCCAACTGCAGCGCAAGATTGACAAGTCGAGAATGAGCGCATGAGCGTCGATCTGTCGTTTCTCGATCTGGTGCGCCAGGCCGTGCCCGGCGCATCGCTGGACGCGGGGGACAGCACCGATATGGCGTCGGCGTATGTCGACCGCGAACACCTCGTTGACGTGTGCCGGACGTTGCGCGATCACGCCGACCTCCAGTTTGCCTTCCTCGCGGATCTGACCGCCGTGGATCGTCTCCCGGCGTCGCCCCGTTATGAAGTGGTCTATCAGCTTGCGTGCCTCGGCCCGGCGTTTGGCACCGGCCCGGCCCGTCGGTTTCGCCTGAAGGTGCGGTTGATGGCCGACGACCCGCGTGTGCCGTCGGTCAGCGAGGTCTGGCCCGCGGCCAATTGGGCGGAACGCGAGGTCTTCGACCTGTTCGGTATTGATTTCGCCGGGCACCCTGATTTGCGGCGTGTGCTGCTTCCCGATGACTGGGAAGGCCACCCGTTGCGCAAGGATCATCCGGTGCAGATTCGGAAGGACGCCGCATCGTGGTCGCCGATGCAGCTGACCGAGGAGCAGTTTGTCGCCAACATGAAGGCGGCGCGCGACCACGCGACGCGCGCGGCGCGAGCGATCGCGGGACAGCGCGAAAGCGGTGACTGAGCGCGACGCGATCGTCGCGGCGTTCGAGGCAACCGCCGCGTTGCATCGCGAGTGGGCCGGGATGCACGCCGGGGAGTTACAGCGTGCGGCCGAACTCGTCACGAGCGCACTCAATCGCGGCGGGCGGGTCCTGAGTTTTGGAAACGGCGGGAGCGCGACAGACGCGCAGCATCTCGCCGCGGAGTTGGTCGGACGCTTCTTGGTGGAACGTCGCGCCTTGCCGGCGCAGGCGCTGACGGCGGACACGGCGATTCTGACGGCGCTCGGCAACGATTACGGGTACGGCGCGGTGTTTGTTCGGCAGGTGGAAGCGCATGGACGAGCCGGTGACGTGGCGGTGGGGATCACGACCAGCGGTGCGTCCGCCAATGTGACTCGGGCGCTGGTGCGGGCGCGGGAATTGGGCTTGGCTACGATCGCGCTGACCGGGAAAGACGGCGGCGAGGCCGGACGGGTGGTGGATGTGCATCTGAACGTTCCGTCCGACAGCACGCCCCGGGTGCAGGAAGTGCATCGCACGGTGTTGCATGTGTTGTGTGAACTGATCGACAAAGGGCTCCAGTAGATGGCGACGCGCACAGAGACGTTGACGGTGAACATGGGGCCGCAGCACCCGAGCACGCACGGCGTGCTGCGGCTGGTGCTGGAGCTCGATGGCGAGAACGTGGTGTCCGCCGAGCCGTCGATCGGGTTTCTGCATACCGGCATCGAGAAGACGGCCGAGCAGAAGAAGTGGCAGCAGATCGTGCCGCTCGTCGAGCGCATGGACTATCTGGGACCGCAGTCCAACAGCCTGGGGTTCGTGCTGTCCGCCGAGCGCCTGCTCGGCATCGAAGACCAGATTCCCGAACGCGTGCAGTACATCCGCGTATTGATCGCGGAACTCCAGCGTCTCAGCAGTCACCTCGTCTGGTTCGCGACCCACGCCATGGACATCGGCGCGGTCTCGGTGATGATGTGGGCCTTCCGTGAGCGCGAACAGTTGCTCAACATGAATGAGATGGTGGCCGGGTTCCGCATGTTCCCGAGCTACATGCGCATCGGCGGCCTTCGTGAAGATCTTCCACGCGGCTACAAAGAGGTCGTCAAAGCGTTCCTCGACAAGATGCCGGGCAAGATCGACGAATACGAGAAGATGCTCACCAAGAACCAGATCTGGATCAAGCGCACCAAGCAGATCGGGTATTTGTCGAAGGAAGACACGCTCGGACTCGGTCTGGCCGGCCCGATGCTCCGCGCGGTGGGCGTACCGTACGACGTGCGCAAGACCTTCCCGTATTCCAAGTACGAGACGTTTGAGTTCAAGGTGCCGACGCGCACCGAAGGCGATGTGTTCGCGCGGTATCAGGTGCGCATGGAAGAGATGCGCGAAAGCGTCAAGATCGGTCTGCAGGCGCTCGAGCGCATTGCGCCGACCGGCAAATACGACTGCGGCGACTATCGCATCGTGCCCCCGCCCAAGGATCGCGTGTATACCGAGATGGAAGCGCTCATCCAGCACTTCCTCATCTACTCGCAGGGCTTCAACGTGCCGAAGGGCGACTCGTACGTGCCGATCGAGGGCCCGCGCGGGGAGCAGGGATTCTACCTGGTGTCAGACGGCGGGAACCGGCCGGTGCGCGTCAAGTCGCGGCCGCCGTCGTTCTACGCGTGCCAGGCGTTGCCGAGCATGGTCATCGGCGGTTTGATCGCGGACGTCGTGGCCGTCATCGGCTCGACGGACGTGGTGCTGGGAGATGTGGACCGATGAGTTTCCATCCACTGATGGAGTACGGCGCAGGGCATCACCAGTCGGCCCGTGCGATCCCGGACGAAGGTCCGGAGTTCGCCTACACGCCCGCGAACCTGGCGAAGCTTGAGGAGATCTGTTCGCGCTACCCGGCCGAACGCCGCAAGTCGGCGATCATCGCGGCGTTGTATCTGGCGCAGGGGCAGCAGGGGTACATCACGCTCAACGCGATGCGCGCCGTGGCCGCGGCGATCCGCTGCACCACGGCCGAAGTGGAGGACATCGTGTACTTCTACACGATGTTCTACACGAAGCCGATGGGGAAGCACATCATCATGGTCTGCCGCACCCTGTCGTGCGCGCTGGCCGGCGCCGAACGCGTCACCGAAGCGCTGTCGCGCGAACTGGGCCTCACGCCCGGCGAGACCGACGCGAACCGCGAGTTCAGCCTGCTTGAAGTGGAATGCCTCGGGGCGTGCGATCGCGCGCCGGTTGTCGGCGTCAACGACGACTGGCACGAGTGCCAGCAACCGGAGTCGGTCAAGACGCTCATCGAAGGGCTCCGTGCCGCGGGCGCGGCTTCACTGACGGGCTGTCATCTGAAAGTGGCGGGCGAGTAATGGAACCGATCCTCACGAAGTACGTGAAGCAGCCCGGGGGATCATCCCTCGATTTCTACGCGAAGATCGGCGGCTACGAGGCCCTGAAGAAGGCGCTCACCATGACGCCCGATCAGGTCGTCGAGATCGTGAAGCAGTCGGGCCTGCGCGGCCGCGGCGGCGCCGGTTTTCCCACCGGCATGAAGTGGCAGTTCGTCGACAAGAAGTCGCCCAAGCCGAAGTACATCTGCTGTAACGCGGATGAAAGCGAGCCCGGCACCTTCAAAGATCACGTGCTGATGGAGCGCAATCCGCATCTCGTCTTCGAGGGCTGCCTGATCGCGTGCCACGCCATCGGCGCCAAAGTGGCGTACATCTATATTCGCGGCGAGTTCTACCACGTGCAGCAGGTCCTCGAGCGCGAACTCGCGAAGGCCCGCGCCGCCGGGTTCATCGGCAAAAACATCTTCGGCACCGGCTTCGATTGCGATATTCACGTGCATCGCGGCGCAGGCGCGTACGAGGCCGGCGAAGAGACGGCACTCATCGAGTCGCTCGAAGGTAAGAAGGCGCAGCCGCGATTGAAGCCGCCGTTCCCTGCGGTCGCCGGTCTCTACAACTGTCCGACGGCGGTCAACAACGTTGAGACGCTCTGCAACGTCCCGGCGATCATCTCGAATGGGCCCGAGTGGTACGCGTCACTCGGACCGGAAAAAAACGGCGGACCGAAGCTCTATTGCATCAGCGGTCACGTCAAGAATCCCGGCGTCTACGAGACGTCGATGCACACCACGCTGCGCGAACTGATCTACGACCCGAAGTTCGGCGGCGGGATTCGGGGCGGGCACGCGATGAAGTGCGTGATCCCCGGCGGATCGTCGGTGCCGGTGCTGCTGCCTGATCAGCTGGATGTCCCGGCGAGCTTTGACGGCATCGCATCGGCCGGTTCGATGCTCGGGTCGGCCGGGCTGATCGTGATGGACGAGACCACCTGCATGGTGTGGGCGGCGCAGAACCTCCTCTACTTCTACAAACACGAGTCCTGCGGCAAATGCACGCCCTGCCGCGAGGGCGGTGACTGGCTGCACAAGCTGTTGATGAAGATCGAGCGCGGCGACGGCGAAATGCGCGACCTCGACCTGCTGCTGTCGGTGGCCAACAACATCGCCGGAAAAACCCTGTGCGCGTTCGGTGATGCTGCGGCAACACCGGTGCTGACGACCGTCAAGACGTTCCGCGCGGAATACGAAGCGCACATTCGTGAGGGCCGTTGCACGCTGCCGGCCCCGTGGAGAGCGACGAGCCCGGTGCTCGCCGCCCACTGAGAGGAGCCGCCGCCCCCATGACGTCTTTTCTCATCGAAAATCAGGCGCTTGTTGCACACCTTGTGCTGATTCTGATCGTCTTCGTCATGGTGCTGTCGTCCGCGGCCGTGCTCGTCTACATGGAGCGCAAGATCGCCGCGTGGGCGCAGCAGCGGTTCGGCCCGTTCCTGGTCGGCCCGCACGGCGCCCTGCAGCCGCTCGCCGACATCATCAAGCTGATGTTCAAAGAGGAGCTGCGGCCGAAGTCGGCCGACAGTTTCCTGTTCTACCTCGCCCCGATTCTGTCGGCGACCGCCGCGTTTTCGGCGTTTGCGGTGGTGCCCTTTGGCACGTCGACGACGCTGTTCGGGCTGCTCGACACGCCGCTCCGCCTCGAGGTCACCGACGTCAACGTGGCCATGCTGGTGATCTTCGCGATCACCTCGATGGGCGTCTACGGCGTGGTGCTTGCTGGGTGGAGTTCCAACAGCAAGTACTCGCTGCTTGGGGCGCTGCGATCATCCGCGCAGATGGTCAGCTACGAGCTCTCCTACGGCATGGCACTCGCGGCCGTCATCATGCTCGCCGGCTCGCTGTCGCTGCGCACGATCGTCGACGCCCAGGCCGGCACGTGGTTCGGCTTCATTCCGAAGTGGTACGTGTTCATCCAGCCGCTGGGGTTCTTCATCTTCATGACGGCGGGCGTGGCGGAGACCAATCGGGCGCCCTTCGATTTCCCCGAAGCGGAGCAGGAACTGGTCGCGGGCTACCACACCGAGTACAGCTCGATGAGCTTCGCGCTGTTCTTCCTGGCCGAGTACATCAACATGTTCACGGTGTCGGCCGTGGCAACGGACCTGTTACTCGGCGGGTGGCACGGGCCGTTTCTCCCAAGCTGGCTCGGCTGGGTCTGGTTCCTCGTGAAGGTGTTCGCGCTCGTGTTCTTCTATATCTGGATGCGGTGGACGCTGCCGCGGTACCGATATGACCAGCTGATGGAATTCGGCTGGAAGTGGCTGTTGCCGCTGGCGGTGTTGAACCTGCTCGTCACGGCGGCGATTGTGCTCGCGGCGGGGTGGTAACGATGGGCGGCCTTTACTTCTGGATCTTCGCGTTCGTAGCGGTCTTCGCGTCACTCGGCGTGGTCGGGCAGCGCAACCCGATGTACAGCGTGTTGCTGCTGATCGCCTCATTCGGCGCGTTGTCCGGGCTCTACATCCTGCTGAATGCGCCGTTCGTGGCGGCGATTCAGATCATCATCTACGCCGGCGCCATCATGGTGCTCTTCCTCTTCGTCGTCATGTTGTTGAACGTGCCGACGGAAGACCCGGTCAAGGGCTATCACGTCAAGATGCTGGGCGGCGCCGGACCGCGGCACTTCGGCGCGGTGCTCGCCGTCGTGTTGGTCGCGGAACTGCTGTGGGCCATGTCGCACCTGCGACTGACCGCCATGCCCGACAGCGGCGGCACCACCTCGTCGGTCTACCAGATCGGCGTGAAGCTGTTCCGGGAATACGCGTTCGCATTCGAAGTGACGTCGGTGTTGATCCTGCTCGCCATGGTGGGCGCGGTCATCCTCGCGCGGAAGGAGAGCTAGCGTGCTGCCAGAGGCAACGCTGAACCATTACCTGATCCTGTCGGCCGTGCTGTTTTCCATCGGCACGGCGGGCGTGTTCCTCCGCCGAAACCTGATCACGATCCTGCTGTCGGTGGAAGTGATGCTCAACGCCGTCAACCTGACGTTCGTGGCGGTGGACCGCTATCTGGGGTCGGTGGAAGGGCAGATCATCGTGTTCTTCGTCATGACGGTGGCCGCAGCCGAAGCTGCGGTCGGCCTCGCCATCGTGATTGCGCTGTTCCGCCACAAGGACACGCTCAATCCGGATGCCTTCACGAATCTCAAGTGGTGAGCCCGTGTTACTGCTGATCCCCCTCCTCCCGTTTCTCGGTTTTCTGATCAACGCCACCGTTGGTCGCCGTTGGTCGAAGAGCATCACTGGCGGCATCGCGACGGCCGCGATGGGGCTGTCGTTTGGCGTCGCCGCCTCGCAGGTCTGGCAGTTATGGCAGATGGAGCCCGTTGAGGGCGTCCGCGCCATCGAGCAGACCGTCTTCACCTGGCTGCAGTCAGACACGCTCACGATCCCGTTCGCGTTTCGGGTGGACCCACTGTCGTCGCTGATGATTCTCGTGGTCACGGGCATTGGCTCCCTGATTCATCTCTACTCGACGGCGTACATGCACGATGAGACGGATAGCGAGTTTGCGCGCTACTTCTCGTACCTGAACCTGTTCGCGTCGTTCATGCTCGTGCTGGTGCTCGGCTCCAGCTTCCCGGTGATGTTCGTCGGCTGGGAAGGCGTCGGCCTGTGCTCGTACCTGCTGATCGGCTTCTACTACGTGAAGCCATCGGCCGCGGACGCCGGCAAGAAGGCGTTTATCGTCAATCGCGTCGGCGATTTCGGCTTCATCCTCGGGATGCTGCTGATCTTCTCGCTGTTCGGCACACTCAACTTCCAGGAGGTCGCCAGCGCCGCGTCTCTGCTCCAGCCGGAGCAGCACTGGGGCCTGATCACGATCGCGACGGTGCTGTTGTTCCTGGGCGCAACGGGTAAGTCGGCGCAGATTCCGTTGTTCGTTTGGCTGCCGGACGCGATGGAAGGCCCGACGCCGGTCTCCGCGCTCATCCACGCGG
>CAYHEX010000069.1:0-14881 GCA_964355365.1 uncultured Solibacteraceae bacterium
CCCCCCCCCCCCCCCCCCCCACCCCCCCCCCCCCCCCCCCCCCCCCCCCCCCCCGCCCCCCCCCCCCCGCCCCCCCCCCCCCCCCCCCGCCCCCCCCCCCGCCCCCCCCCCCCCGCCCCCACCCGCCCGCACCCGCCCGCACCTGCCCGCACCCGCTCGCACCTGCTCGCACCCGTTCGCACCTGCCCGCACCCGTCCGCACCTGCCCTGTCTATCGGCCAAGCGATCGGCCACGGGCGGCGATCTTTGCCTGCAAGTCACTGACTTTTATGGCTAAACTGAACGTCCACGATCGGCCATAACGATGCCCGCAGCAGAGTCCCCGTCCCGGCTTGAGCCAACCCGCCTGGAGCGGGTGCCGGAGGTCACTTCCGATCTCGTGGCCGAGGTCGTGGCCGCCACGACCAGACTCGGCCAGAAACTGCACCCGCGCACCGCCGCGTCGCTCGCCGACGTAGTCCGTGTGATGAACACCTACTACAGCAACCTGATCGAGGGCCACAACACGCGCCCGCGCGAGATCGAACGCGCACTCGCCGGCGACCTCGACGTGGATCCCGGACGACGAAACCTGCAGGTGGAAGCGGCTGCGCACATCACCGTCCAGGCCACGATCGATGCGATGGCGGCTGCGGGACGCCTGCCCGAGCCGGCGTCCGAATCGTTCCTGCGGCAGCTGCACCGCGACTTCTACCGCGACGCGCCCGCCGAGATGCTGACGATGCGGAGTGGCGACCGGAGGCTGACCATCGTCGCTGGTGAGTGGCGCTCGGCGCCGGAACATGACAACGCCGTGGGACGACACATCCCGCCATCGAGCGCACACGTGGCCGAGTTCATGGCGTACTTCGCGGCCCGCTACCGCTTCGCGCCGCTGGGCACCGCGTCGCGGATCCTCGCGATTCCCGCCGCGCATCATCGCCTGAACTTCATTCACCCGTTTGTGGACGGCAACGGCCGCGTGAGCCGCCTGATGAGCCACGCGATGGCCCACGCCGCCGGCATCGGTGCGCATGGCCTGTGGTCCATTTCGCGTGGACTGGCCCGCGGGATCGCCAGCCGCACGGAATACAAGTCCCGCATGGACGCGACCGATGCGCCGCGTAGTGGCGACCTCGACGGCCGCGGCAACCTGTCACTCGCCGCGCTCGAAGCGTTCACCGAGTGGTTCCTGCGCGTGTCGCTGGACCAGCTCCAGTTCATGTCCGGTCTCTTCGACCTGAACACGCTGGCCACGCGCCTCGAGCGACTGGTCGCACAGCGTGAGGCGCTCAAACCCGAGTCCACCGCCATTCTGACGGAGGTGCTCGTGCGCGGCGCAGTGGATCGCGGCGAAGCCCCCCGCATCACCGGACTGCCCGAACGCAGCGCCCGACGCGTGCTCACCGATCTGCAAGAGCACGGACTGCTCAGCTCCGACACGCCGAAGTCCGCCGTGTCACTGCGGTTCCCCGCCGCAGATCTCGACGTGCTGTTTCCGAAGCTGTTTCCCGAAAGCTAGGACGACTGACAAGGACACTTGTCGGCGGTGTGCTGGGACAGACGCCTGTCGGCGGTGTGCTGGGAAGAACACGTGTCGGCTTTGTGCCGGACAAGCACGTGTCGGGTTTCCCCTGCCACGCCATCTCCTGATCGACGAAGTGACGCCCGGTCCCGAGCCTCGCGACAAACGCACCGCCCACATACCGCTCGCGAATCGCGCTATGTGAGAACCACGCCGGCGGCAGGCGCTCGCCCGGACGGTCCATGTCGTAGACGACGTCGAGCGGGACGTCGCGATTGGGGGCATAGGCCAACGTGACGCGACACTCGCCCGCGCCCGTGCGCACGGCATGGAGCGCGGCCTGACGCGCGGCATAGGCGCCCGCGCGATCGATGTGGCTGAGATCCTTGCCCGAGAGCGCGCCGCCGCCGATCGGGACGCGCGGACCGTAGTAATCCACCACGAGCTTTCGCCCCGTCTGACCGTTGTCGCCATCACTGCCCCCGTTGAGCAACGGCCCGTTCGGATTCACCAAGAGCTCCACCTCGTCCCATCGCGCCGACCAGCGAGCGTCGTGCGCGCGGAGCGCGGCGTAGGTGTCGCGCAGGTCGTCCACGATCCACGCGGTGAGCTCGATGAGTGAGACGCTCGGCAATTGCTGCAGCGTGACGAGGATCTGCTCCACATCCCACCGGCCCGAACTCTCGCGCACGCGCACGAGTAACTTGCCGTCCGGCCCCTGCCCCGCAAGCCGGCCCGCGCGACAACTGGCCGCGAGCGCCTCGCCCAAGCGATGCGCGAGATAGTGCTCCGGCGGCAGCCATGCGACCCGCGCGTCGTAACCCGCCCAGCCGATCGAGATGCACTGGTCGTTGACGCTGTCAGTCCACGTGCGCGGATCCTCGCGCCGCTGACACACGGTGTCGCGCACTTCATACCGCGCCGCATCGAGCGCATTGGTCGCGACATAGCCGATGTCCTTCCCCACTGCGCGCACGATGTCGGCCAGCGACCGCCGCAACGGCTCGCGCGTGACGATGCCACCAGTGAGAAAGACCTGATCACACCACGTGCTCATCTCCACCTGGCAGTACGCGCGCGGGTCGGCCGCGTAACACTCGGCCACAATGGCATCCGCCACCTGATCGCAGAACTTGTCGGGATGGCCGGGAAGAACGAGTTCACTCATACGGATCATAAGGACACCTCGGAAGACACTTGTCGGCGGTGTGCAGGGACAGACACTTGTCGGGCGGGTGCTCGGACAAACACTTGTCGGGCGGGTGCTCGGACAAGCACTTGTCGGGGGTGTGCAGGGACAAACACGGGTCGGATATGTGCTGCGAAAGGCACTTGTCGGATGTGTGCAGGCACAAACACTTGTCGGGAAGAGCAAGGGCGGCACGCTGTCATGACGGCACCTTTGAGAGTTGCGTGTAGTTCAGCCCCACGCGCTTGAGTTCGGCGGGATTGCCGTCGCGCGTGACGAGGACGTGGAGACGCGTGGCAGAGGTCGCCGCGACCTGCTGCTTGGTGAGCGTCTCGATGTAGCCGTCGGTGACGACCACGGCCGCGCGCGGGCGAGTCTTCGCGAGATGTTCGAGGACGCAGCCCATGCTGGTGCCGCCCGTGGTGTTGCAGATGAGCTGGCCGCCGTCAATGCGCGCCGGGGCCACCTCGTTGCTGAAGCCCCAGAACGGACGACGGATGTGGCGCGTGAGCTGGCCGAGCAGCGCGACGATGAGCGGCATCTCGGCGTTCATGGATCCGCTGACGTCGAGATACACCTGTGCCGAGCCGGCACGCGTGACGGTCTCCGTCTCCCAGCGCGCCTCGGGCAAGAACGGACTCCAGATCGCCCGCAGCGAGGCACGGCGGTCTGCCGGTGAGAGCACGGGCAACGTGAACGCCCGCGGGTCGGACTCGCGCGCGACTGATTGCGGATCGGGTTCGAGGTAGCGCTTCAAGATGGCGTAGGTCTCACGCCGCCAGCGCATGACGCCGACACTCGCCGCTCGAACGAGACACTGATACGGGTCGGCCGCCAGCCCCGGTCGCGGACCGCGGAAGATGCCGTCGCCGTTCATGCTCCGCAACGACCGCTCGACGGCCTCGTCGAGCACCGTCGACCCCGAGGCCGTCGCGTCACGGCGGTCGTGGTTCCCGATCAACTGGCCGGGCCCGAACGGATCGGCGCTCACATAGTCGCGCGCGAGGTCCAGAATGTCGTCGACGACGAGCGTGCCGTCGTAGAGCGCGCGCCAGGCGCTGAGGAGCGGCCGGTCGAGCCCCTCGAGTTCCCGCAACTCCTCTGCGCGCGGCTTCCGCAGGAGGCGGCGCACGCCCACACACTCGGCGTAGTAGCGGCTCATCATCCGGCTGTAGTCCTCGCCAAGCGAGCGATGAATGATGGCGTTGATCACCGCGTCGGTGGCCAGATTCAACTGCCACGACACCGATGTGAACCGCTCGGTGTGGCGCAACAGCACGTGCAGGAACTCGTGGCAGATCACGGCTTTGACTTCGGCGTCGAAGCGGCAGTGCTGTCCGATGAACTCCAGATTGACGAGCAGCCGCGGCTCGGCTTCGCAACTCACGGCCAGCGTCGGCACGGCGTCGGTGAACTCCACGCGGAGCACCTTGAGCACCGCGCGGATCGCGAGCGGGTTCTCGTCGATCAACTCCCGGTAGATGTCGAGAAACTGCGCGGGCGTCATGCGTAGAACCCCTGCGCTTCGAACAACTCCAGGGACCGCGTCAGGCTACTGCGGGTCCACAGCAGCGGCCGCCGCGGATCGTATTGCCAGGGCGTGCACAGCCCCAGCACGAGCGCCTGAAAGAGCGCATCGTCAGGCGCGATGTCGGCGACACGTTGGCGCACGGCGTGCGCATCGACGCGGCAGATGCACGCGGTGGCCGGCAACGACACCGCGCGTCTCGCGTCCTCCTGGTCGTCGTAGCCGCAGGTCCGCACCAGTGCGCGCGCCACCTCGAGCGGGTTGTCGAATCCGAAGTCGAGCGCTACACGCAGCACGCGCGGGCAGCGAATGGGGCTGGCGTCGTTGCCAAGCACGGTGGTCCCCAGATGTTCGACCCGGCTTCGGCTGCGCGGGCCGCCGCTATTGGCGTAGAGCGAAAACGACGGCGCGCCGGTCATTCCGCACCGCCCTTGCCAAAGAGCTGCACGCAGCGGTCGAACTCGGCTTCGAACTCCTTCGGTTGCGCGACACCGATGCCGTTGACGAGGCAGTAATACAAGAGCTGCTCGGCTCGAGCGCGGCGGGCCGGACCGAGTTCCGCCAGCACCCCTGCGAACACGGCCAGCTCGGGGTGCGTCGAGTTGGTGACGACGTGGCGCTCCTGCCATTGGATGTCGCCATCAACCGTCAGCAATGGCTGCGCGAGTCGGCCCAGGTCGTTCACCGCTTCGGCGCCAATCGGAATCCGCCCGTCCACCGCCGCAGGAAACGCCGCAAGCGCGAACGCCGCGGCGCGCGCCTTCGACTCGCGCGCGAGCAACTGCTCCACCGCCAGTGTGCCGGTATCGCGATCGGGACAGCCGTTGAGCAACAGCAACGCTTTGCGATCGAGCCGGCGTTCCAGATGAAAGTAGTGCAGCCAGCGATCGGTGCCCTGCGCCATCGCGGCGCCCCAGGCCAGCCGATGCGCGGCCTGCACTTTCTCGGCGGAAGGCGACGAGCCACTCGCGCGTTGCGGCAGACTCGCCTCGAGCACCTTGCGAAACAGCGCGTCGGCCTCGCGGCCAGCCAGTGCGTCAGGATCGCGCCCTTCGATGACGATGGCAGCGAGCAGCGTTCTTGTAATCAGGCGGGTGCGCCGCGGCGAGATGCGAATGCCGCCTTCGCTGAGCGCGCTCGTCACCGCGCACACGTAGTCGACGATGCGCACGGGGCAGGACGCGAGGTGACTGAGGAACGCGCGGCGCCAGATCTCGAGCACGGTCTTCAGTCGGCCGTGATCGTTTGCGATCGCACCCTCCCCGGCCGGCGCCGCCACCAGCCGTCGGTCATCATCGCTGAGATCGGCCCAGTCGCCGACCTCGAGGATGATCGAGAACCGATCCGCCAGTGCCGCATCGAGCGGCTCGGTGCCGAGGTAGTTCTCGTCGACCGACTGGTCGGTGCCGCACGGATTCATCGCGGCCCATCGGTAGCGCAGCGTAGCGAGCGACTGCCCCTGGATCTTCCGTTCGTGCACAAGCGAGAACAGCCGGTTCTGGTGCTCGGGCTTGCAGCGGTTGATCTCGTCGATCAGCACCGACTCGGCGCCCCACACGGTCGCGGGCGTTTCGAGAAACCGCACCGACGACTTCGTCTCGTCGGGATACGGAAACCCGACCAGGTCATCAAACGAGATCAGGCTCGCGTTGTAATGGCGATGCTCGAGGCCCAGTGCCTCGGACAGCGAGTTGAGCAGATAGGTCTTGCCGGTGCCTGACGGCCCGATCAACAGCAGCGGATCTTCGGTGACGAGTGCGGCGAGGATCAGCGGTTCGACGACGTTGAAGCCGTAGACGCCGAGTGCGGGCAGGTACGTCTGCGTGGTCCCTGGTGCCTGGTTCCGGGTTCCTCGTCCGCCGTCGTCCTTGGTGCCAGAGTTCGGGTACAGGTTCTTCGTTGATTGCGCCATCTGCTTATCTCCCCCGGCGGTGCCGGGCAGGATTTAGCACCGTGGCGATTGCCGCTCGGTTGCTGTGACGTCGTTGGGCCTGTGCCCTCGGTCACTCTGGATAAGCCCACGCGAGGTGGGATGCCTCTACTTTACATCTATCTATCGATATATGTCGATACCTTTCGGCGTTGTGCTGGGACAGGCACTTGTCGGAAGGGTGCGGGGAAGAACACTCGTCGGGAAGGGCAAGGACTGCAGACAAAGACACGTGTCGGCGTTGTGCTGGGACAGGCACTCGTCGGAAGTGTGCGGGGAAAAACACTGGTCGGGAAGAGCAAGGACTGCAGACTGTCGCGCGGTCCTCAGTGCGTGCTCAGCGCGTAGCCACCGGCGCCTTCGTCTCGGTCAGCGCATCGCCGGTGAGAATCGCGGTGAGGGCGGTGTTGATGTAGTAGTTCGATCGCCCGACCTTTTGCTTGGCGAGAACGCCGCCCGCGACGAGCACGTCCAGATACCGCGTGGCCGTCAGCCTGGACACACCAAGATCCTTCTGAATGAACTCGATCTTTGTGTACGGGTGGGTGAACAGGTTGTTGATCAGATCCTGGCTGTAGATGCGCGGAAACTGCTCACGCACCTGAGCTTTCACCTGCATGAGGGCCGCTTTAATCATCCCGATCGTCAGAATACTGAGCGTGGCGGTCTGCTCCACCGCCGTCAGCATGTAGACCACCCACGGCTCCCAGGCATCATGATCATGAACGCCCTGTAGCCGCCGGTAGTACTCAACTTTGGAGCGGACGATGTAGCGGCTGAGATACAAACTCGGGATGTCGAGCAACCCCTGCTTCACCAGATACAGCACGCAGATGATGCGGCCCGTGCGACCGTTGCCGTCGTAGAACGGATGAATCCGCTCGAACTGATGGTGAATCAACGCCATCTTGATCAGCGGATCCGCCGGGAACAACCCGTCGTCATTGATGAACCGCTCGAGGTCACCCATCAGCGCCACGATCTCCGCGGGATCCTGAGGCGGCGTGTAGACGATCTCGCCGGCTTCATTCTTCAGCGTGGTCCCCGGCACCTTGCGAAACCCGGCATCGTTCTGTTCAAGCTCCTGCTGAATGCGAATGATGTGGTTAATGGTGAGTAGACCGCTTTCAAGGACCGCTTCAAATCCGACGCCAAGGGCCTGACGGTATCGGGCCACTTCCTTGGTCGCCGGGCTGGCTGCCGCGCTCGGAAACAGCGACTCCTTGAATAGCTCATCGTGCGTCGTCACGATGTTTTCAATGGCCGAGCTGTCCTTGGCCTCCTGCAGTCCGAGGGTATTGATGAGGATGCCCTGGTGAGGGATCGACGCCCCCACACCCTTCAATTCACCAAGCTGTCCACGGGCTGAGGCAAGCCGCTTCAGGATCTCAGGCGTGTCAAAGCGAGACGGGGGCAGGCTCTGGAGGGAGACCATGTCGGTCATTTTGCCCCTTCCGGCAGGTTATATGTATAGAAAAGTGCCTTTTTCTATGCATGTTCAGGTCGATGTGTATAGAAATGGAGCGCAACGCCGGGTCCTGCCCCGCTACCTCCGCCTCGCCCGTCCCCGCGCATCGCGACTCGTCCGTTCCGAGTAGCTGACGAAATGCGCCTGCTTCAGCGCCATCGGGCTCATCGCCATGACGAAGTGGCTCTCCTGCTCCTCGAGCTCACGCGCGATCCGCTCGAGCGCAGGTGTGCCGGACGCCAGCGCCCTGATCTCGGCCGCCGCGCGCGCGAGCACTTCACCCGCTCCGTGAAAGTCGCCCTGCCGATTCGCCTACGTCGCCAACTCGCGCGCCATCGCGGAGATCTGCTGCGCAGCCGCGATCAGCACGGCAACGTTGATCGGCTGCGCGCGGTCGCGGACGACGTCCACGACCTCGAAGTCCACAGGCATCGGCTGTGGAAACAAGACGCCGCTCGTATCGGTCAGCCGCAGCGTGACCCCGGCGGACACGCCGATCGGTCGGGGCAGCCAGCGCAGCGCCACCACCACCGTGATCTGCTGCTCCGAGACCATGTCGCCGAACCGAATGTGCACGTCAGCGCCATGCGCCTCCACGCGATGACCGGTCATCGGCACGACCTCAACGCCGGCGCCGCCGTGAATGACAAGCCGGGCGTCGCGCGCCACGACATCGAGCGCGTCGCCGAGCTCGCTGGTGAGAATGTCGGGAATCTGCGCGGGATGCTCGATGAAATAGAAATGCCCGCCGCCTTCCGTGGCGAGCCGCGACATGAGGACTTCGTCGAAATCCGCGCCGAGCCCGAACGTGGACGTCGCAATGCCCTGCGCCCTGAGCGCCGCCGCGCGCGCGGCCAGCACGTCGGGATTCGTCTCGCCCGCATTGGCAAGACCATCAGAGAGCAGCAACACGCGCTTGAGCGACGACCAGGCGGCGTCAACGCCCACCTCATCTACGCCGCGCTGCCAGCCGCCGGACAGGTCGGTGTTGCCGCGCGCGTCGATATTGGACAACCGACTGTTGGCCAACGCCTTCGCCTCTGCGCCGGCCGCTGTGCTGCCGAGAATCGTGTCGACCTCGTTGTCGTAACAGACCACCGCCACGCGATCGCGCTCGTCGAGCACCGCAATCGCCTGCGCCACGGCCCGCTTGGCGAGATCGAGCTTGCTCCCCGCCATCGAGCCAGAACGATCGAGCACGAGCGCCACATTCAGCGCCGGCCGCTCGCTCGTGCGGCCGGACTTCGGCGCCGTGATGGTGGCAATGAGATACCGCGTGGATGCGTCGTTCGCTGGCAGCAGTGCACGATCCGTCTGGATGTTCATGGGAGACCCTCTCTACTCAGCAGTGTCCCAGATAGGCGTGACAGGTCCGGTCCTTCGTAAGGGCTTCGCTAAAGACAACAGACGCTTGTCGGCGTTGTGCTGGGAAAAGCGCTGGTCGGGGGTGTGCTGGGGAAAACAGCTGTCGGGAAGAGCACGGATTGCAAACTGTTACGCGGTCTCCAGTCGCAGAAATTGCCACTTTCCGCGCCGGATCGGGCACGTCCCCTCTAAGGACGATTTGGCATCCCTGTTGCTACAGAGACCAGCGCGAGACGATGTATCGTCGTCCCTCGACTTCGCTCGGGACCCTGAGCTGGTCGAAGGGTCGTCCTTCGGTGGCGAGAGGCCACGTGAGTTTGAACGGCGTCAAGCAGCGTAGTTAAACCGTCCACGGAAACGGGTCAAGCTCAACGGGAGCGGAGAATGGCTGTGAGCGACATCACTCTTGAGAATCTGGACGCGAAGATCGACGCCCTCGGCACGCGGCTCGATACGAAGATCGACGCCCTCGGCGCGCGGCTCGATACAAGGATCGACGCACTCGCCGCACAGACAGAGGCGGGCTTTGCCACGGCGTTTGAGCAGACGCAGGGCGGGTTCGAGGCCCACCGCGGGTTCATGGAGCTGACGGTGGCTCATCACGTCGGCGCCCTTCGCACCGACATGAACCAGCGATTCGACAAGGTCGACGCCAGATTCGACAAGGTCGACGCCAGATTCGACAAGGTCGACGCCAGATTCGACAAGATCGAGGCGAAGTTTGATCACTTGGCTACGCTCATCACGGGACGGCCGAGGCCCTCACGACGGCGGCCGAGGCGGCGCCGGTGATCCATGTCCACCGCGGATTTGGCATCCCCGTAGCTATAGAAAGCACGGGAGGCTGAACGAAACGAGGCGGTCGACCGCCTGGTGTTCGAGAACCGGACAAGGGAGATGCTCGACAGTCTCGAGCCCCCACACGTTGAAAGTGGGAAGAAGAATGTGGGCTCCCCTACAATCACAAGGGAGCCCAACATGACCGCACTCACCACCGACGAACTCATCGCCTGGGTCAACGAGACGTCCGCGCGCTGGCAGGCGCACCTCGCGGCACACCCACAAGTGCTCGACCTCCCCTGCGACATCCGCGAAGGCGCCACCGTCCGCGACCTCCTCCACCACATCGTCGTCGTCGAACTCCGCTACGCGGAGCGACTCAACGAGCTGCCAATCACGCCCTACGAGCAAGTCGCCAAAGACTCGGTCGACGGTCTCTTCAAGGTCCACGCGCGCGCGATGGCGCTGCTGCAACAGGCGATTGCGAAGCCTGACACGAACTGGGACGAAGACCTCGAGTTCCCGACACGCAGCGCCGGCACGCTGAAAGCCCGACGACGCACGATTGTGGTGCACGCGCTGATGCACTCGATCCGCCACTACGCGCAGCTCGGCACCATCGCGCGCCACGGCGACGCGGCGCCAGACTGGCTGGGCGACTATCTGCTGATGGACTTGATCAGGAAATAATGGTTCGTGAGGTGCGAGAGGTTCGAGAGGTTGGTTCGCACCCGTTCGCACCTGCTCGCACCTGTCCCTTGCTACCCCATAACCTCCTCCACCTTGCCCGCCGCCCACATCACGCGGTAGAGATCGATGTCGTCGACCGTGGTGTGCTGCGCCACATACGTCGACAGGTATTCCTGCGACGAGGTCGTGATCTCGCGGCGCGCGCAGACGAGATACGCCACCGACTCGGCTTCGAGCTCCTTCTGCGCCAGCGGCGGACACTCGCGCTTCGGAATCCCCAGCGGCTCGTCCGCGCCCAGATGTCCGAGAAACAGATGCCCAAGCTCGTGCGCCACTGTGCTGAACTGCACCGCCGCCGGATGATTGCGATTGATCTCTGTCACAAACCGAATCCCCTGCGCCCGCCGCCTGAGCGGCGGCACGCGCGAGCGGCGCGCCAGCACCTTCCCGGGCGCGTGTAACCGCTGTAACGTCGGCACCACGGCCGGCACGACGGGCTCGGTCCGCTCCTCGTCACGCAACCGCCGGATCCTGCCGGCTTTGCCGTCGCCGTAATCCACCAGCACGAGCTCGACACCCACGCGCGACAACCGCTGCGCCAATTCAATCCCCAGCTGCGGTAACAACCGGCCGCTCGCCCGAAACGCCACGACGCCCTCCGGCAACGGCTCACCCTCGGTGTCGGCCATGTCATACACGAGCGCGACCGGGCCAAACGGCCACAGAATGAGCAGCGGCCGCGCGCCGTCCACGACGCGGCGCCCGTGATACATCCACCAGTCCTCGCGCGTCGCCGCATACCGCAGCCCGGGCTTCTGCATCTGCAGCAGCATGGCGTTGAACGGCGCAAAGCTCCGCAGCCGCGCCACAAACTCCAGGAGCGCGAAGTAGTCGGCGCTGCGCCGGTACAACTTCGACTCGGACAACAACTGATCGAGCTTCGAGCGGCCGTCGGGAAAGAAGAGCTCGCCTTGCACAAAGACAGCTTCACGCGGACGTGTGACAGGGCGGTTCCTACGTACTGGCTTCGCCTCTCCAAGTAACAAGTAACAAGTGGCAAGTCACAAGTGGCAAGTCACAGCTTTGCTGGCAACCCGTCATTCTGCGGCCACCGTGTCGTTCTACACTGCTGTTCATGAAGAAACGCCCGGCCTCTGGCGATGACGACGCGGAGGACTTCGCGCGGGCGATGGCGGACATGGCGGCGGTGACGCGGATGAAGGCGGATCCGCGCGGACGGGTGCATGCCACAGCGCCCGATGTGACGTCGGCGCCCGTGCCCACGCCGCGCCCGGCCCCCCCGCCGCCGAAGCCCAAACCGGTCGTGTCGGATCTGGACGAAGCGATCGACGGCGGCTACGTGGCCCCGGGCGTGGATCAGCGCGAGTTGCGGAAACTGCGACGCGGCGACCACGCGCCGGTGCGCCGGCTCGACCTGCACGGCCTCAGCGGCGCGGCGGCCGTCGCGCAAGTGAAGCTCTTCATCGACGGCGCGCGCGCCACCTGCCGCTGCGTGGCCATCGTCCATGGCCGCGGCCTGAGATCCACCGACAACGTCGCCATCCTGAAGCCGCGCGTGCGCGAGTGCCTGCGAAAACACCCGGGCGTGGCGGCCTTTGCGGACGCCCCCCGCGCCGACGGCGGCGAAGGCGCGGTGTACGTGCTGCTCAGGAAGAACTAGCACCTGCCCGCACCTGCCCGCACCCGTCCGCACCTGCCCGCACCCGTTCGCACCCGTCGTGTTGTATCCTGTGCCTCTTTCCATGCCCTCGCCTTTGAAATCCACTGCCCTGGCGGCCGTGCTCGTTGCCGCTGTGTCGTGCGCCCAGGCGCCTGAGTCGTCGACCTCGCAGTCGGCCCCGGCCCCCGGCGCCGCGCCCGTCGTCCAGCCCGGCGCACCCGGCGAAGCAAGCCGCGACGTCGCCGCGACACCAGCCACCGCGCCAGCCGCGACGACGGCGGACATCCGCTTCATGCAGGGCATGATCCTGCACCACGCGCAGGCCATCGAGATGGTGAACCTGCTCAAGACGCGCACGAAGCGCGACGACATGAAGTTGTTCGCGAAGCGCATCGAGGTCTCGCAGAACGACGAGATGAAGATGATGCGCACGTGGCTGATCGATCGCCATCAGCCCGCGCCCGTTCCGGCGCAGGGACACGGTCAGTTGATGGAAATCAGCGGCCAGCCGATGGCAGCGATGCCAGGCATGCTGACCGAGGCGCAAATGAAAGCGCTCGCGGCCGCATCTGGCTCGGCCTTCGACAAGCTCTTCCTCGCCGGCATGATCCAACACCATGGCGGCGCGTTGACGATGGTCGAGGATCTGTTCGCCACGCCCGGCGCCGGACAGGAAAGCGTGATCTTCGATTTCGCCTCGCACGTGGACTCCGACCAGCGCATGGAGATCTCCCGCATGCGCATGATGCTGAGCAAGTAGACCCCCACAAAGGACACCTATGACCGTTCGACTCGCTACGCTCGCTCACGGCAAGCCACCCGCTACGCTCGCTCACGGCAAGCCACCCGCTACGCTCGCTCACGGCAAGCCACCCGCTACGCTCGCTCACGGCAGGCTCATCGCCCGCCTTTTCTCGATCGCTGCGCTTGCCGCGCTTCTCGTCGCGGGGCTTCAGGCCCAGGGCGGCGGCCAGGCCCCGCCGCCGGCGGCGCCGGATCCGCGCGTCGGTCTGAAGGCCGGCGTTCGTGACGCGGGCATCGCCGCGAAGGGCATGGAACTGGTGACGTCGCTGCCGAAACCGGCGGGATTCGACGATCCAGCCGGTACAGGCGGCCTCGCGTTCGCGAATTCGGATATCGCGTTTCAGAAGAACCTCCTGATCCTCGGCAACTTCAACGGCATCAACTTCTTCGACGTTGAAGATCCGAAGCGCGCGAAGCACCAGCTTGCGATGCCGTGCCCCGGCGGCCAGGGTGACGTGAGCGTGTACGGCAAGCTGATGTTCATGTCCGTCGAAGCGACCAACGGCCGCATCGACTGTGGAGTTGCTCCGCCACCGCCTGCGCCAGCGGCTTCGGCGGCCGGGGCCGCTGGAACTCCACCGCAGGCTGGTCGTGGTGGTCGCGGCCCGCTGCCGCCCGATCCGATGCGGTTCCGCGGCGTGCGCATTTTCGACATCAGCGATCCGCTGAAGCCGAAGCAGATCGGCGCCGTGCAGACGTGCCGTGGCTCGCACACGCATACGCTGGTGACTGATCCGAAGGACAAGGCCAACATCTACATCTACGGCTCGGGCACGGCCGGCGTCCGCTCGGGTGAGGAACTCACGGGCTGCGTCGCGGGTGCGGACGATCCCGACACGTCACTCTTCAGCATCGACGTCATCAAAGTGCCGCTCGCGTCGCCGGAGAAGGCGACGGTCGTGAATCGTCCGCGCATCTTCGCGGATCCGACGACCGGCGCAGCCGCGGGCTTGTGGCAGGGCGGCAATCACGGCGCAGGCACGCAGACGTCGAGCCTGACCAATCAGTGCCACGACATCACCGTGTACCCCGCGCTGGGGCTGGCCGCGGGCGCGTGCTCGGGCAACGGCATCCTCCTCGACATCAGCGATCCGGTCCATCCCAAGCGGTTGGACGATGTGGCGGATCCGAGCTTCGCGTATTGGCACTCGGCGTCGTTCAACAACGACGGCACGAAGGTGCTCTTCACGGACGAATGGGGCGGCGGCACGTCGCCGCGCTGCCGCGCGACCGATCTGCCCAACTGGGGCGCCGACGCGATCTTCAACATCGTGGACCGTCGTCTCAAGTTCGCCAGCTACTACAAGATGCCGGCCGCGCAGACCGATCAGGAGAACTGCGTCGCACACAACGGCTCGCTGATCCCCGTGCCCGGCCGCGACATCAAGGTGCAGGCCTGGTATCAGGGCGGCGCCTCCGTCCTGGACTTCACCGACAGCGCGCGTCCGGTGGAGATCGCCTACTTCGATCGCGGTCCGATCTTCGCGGACAAGCTCGTGACGGGCGGGTACTGGTCCACGTATTGGTACAACGGCAACATCTACGGGTCGGAGATCTTCCGCGGCCTCGACATCCTGAAGCTCGTGCCGACCGACATGCTCACGCAGAATGAGATTGACGCGGCGATGCTGGTCAAGTTCGACGAGCTCAACGTGCAGAGCCAGCCCCAGTTCGTCTGGCCGGCCAGCTTCACCGTGGCGCGCGCGTATCTCGATCAGCTCGCCCGCAGCAAGGCCCTCCCGGCTGAGCGCATTGCCTCGACGATGAAGGCGATGAGTGATCTGGAGGCGATGCCGGCCGGCGCCGCGAAAACGAAGGCCGTGGCGGATCTCAACGCGATGGCGACCGCGTTCGCGACCGACGCCCCCAAGGCCAAGGGCGCAGACGCGGCGCGCCTGCGGGCGCTGGCGAAGACGATTACGGCGAAGAACGCGGGGAAGTA
>CAYHEX010000070.1:0-14774 GCA_964355365.1 uncultured Solibacteraceae bacterium
CTTTTCGAAGAGCTCTTTGAAAGCCTGTTGGGGTGGTGTTGGTTTTCCCCATGGCTCCCCATGGCCCCCCATGTTGAATGCTGTTGACCTTGGTGTAGTAGGCTCCCGATATGCGCGCGCGCTTCATTGTTTCCATCCTCGGCGTGACCCTTCTGATCGCCTCCGCGGCGGGCGTCACCGTCGCCCAAAGGACGCCGCCACAGCCGGCGCCGCAGAAACCAGGCGTCCTCGGCGCGGGTGTGACGCTCTTGCCGAATGGCTGGAAGATCTCGCCGGCCGGCAAGCACATTCAGATCGGCGACCTCCCGCTCAACATGACGTTCTCGCCCGACGGGAAGTACCTGATCGTGGCCAACGGCGGGTATGCGAAGCCGACGATGCGTGTCGTGGATCTCGAGAACGACATCGTCACGTCTACGCTCCAGCTCAGCGACGCGTGGTACGGCCTCGCCTGGCATCCGAACGGCAAGAGCCTGTACGCATCCGGTGCCGCCGCCACCAATGTGGTGGAGATGGCGTGGACGCCGGGCGCGCTGCGTGAGCGAGGGCTCTTTCCGATGGGCCGGTCGGCTGATCCGGCCGGCGAGGGCACGAATCGTCCGCAAGCCGCGCCGCAGAGCTTTGTGGGCGGCATTGATGTCAGCGCCGACGGCAGGAAGCTCTACGCGGTGCACGTGCTCGGGCAACTGGTGAGCGTGGTCGACATCGTCAGCGGCCTGGTGCGCGCCACGGTGGATCTGCCGGCGGAACCCTTCACCAACGTCGTCTCGAAAGATGGGAAGACGCTGTACGTCTCGCTGTGGGGCGGCGCGAAAGTGATGATGTTTGATCCGGCGACGCTTGCGCCCAAGGGAGAGATCCCGACCGGTGAGCATCCGAATGCGATGACGCAGTCAGCAGATGGCGCGTGGCTGTACGTGGCGTGCGCGAACACGAACGCCGTGTGGGTCATCGACACAAAGGCCGGCAAGGCGGTGGCGCAGATCGCGACATCCCTGTTCCCCGAATCGCCGATGGGGTCGACGCCCAACTCGGTGGCGCTCTCGCCGGACGACAAAACGCTGCTCGTGGCCAATGCGGACAACAACACGGTGGCGGTTGTTGATGTGACGGCGCCGGCGCAGGCGCGCGTATCGGGTTTCATTCCCACCGGCTGGTACCCGACCGGCGCGGCGTTCAGCAAGGACGGCTCGAAGATCTACATCATGTCCGGCAAGGGGTTGATCTCGTCGGCGAACCCGCGCGGCCCGCAACCCGGTGCCGTGCCGCGCATTGACGACCAGTACACAGGCGGCATGCTGACGGGCACGCTCTCTGTGCTCGCGACGCCAAACACCGCAGATCTCGCGACGTACACGAAGACGGTCTACAGCGTGACGCCCTACAGCGACGCGACGCGTTTGTCGCCGGCGTCGGCGCCGGCGGTGGCCACATCCATCCCGCGCAAGGTCGGCGATGCGTCGCCGATCAAGCACGTGTTCTACATCATTCGCGAGAACCGCACCTACGATCAGATCCTCGGCGACCTCGAGAAGGGAAACGGCGATCCGAGCCTGACGCTGTTCGGCGAGCACGTCACGCCCAACGCGCACGCATTGGCACGCGAGTTCGTCACGCTCGACAACTTCTACGTGGATGCCGAAGTGAGCTACGACGGTCACGCGTTTTCAACAGGCGCGTACGCCCCCGACATCGTCGAAAAATTCTGGCCGGTCAACTACGCCGGCCGCGGCGCCGCGTACCTGAGCGAAGGCGGCGGCAAGATGCGCAACGCCTACGGCAACGTGGCCGCACCGATGAACGGTTACATCTGGGACGCCGTGATTCGTGCCGGCAAGACGGTGCGGAGTTACGGTGAGTTTGCGACGCGAGGGTTCACGCCCGATCAGGACAGAGATTCAGGTGTCGGCCAGGTCAAAGCCACCGTGCCCGGACTCGAAGGCCGGGTCCATCCGCAGTACATGCCGTATGACCTTAAGATTCCGGACAACAAGCGCGTCGATATCTGGCTTGCGGAGTTCAAGCAGTTTGAAGTCAATGGACAGCTGCCGGCGCTGTCGATTCTGCGTCTCGGCAACGACCACACCAACGGCACGCGCGCCGCGTCGCCCACGCCCACGGCGATGGTGGCTGAGAACGATCTGGCCCTCGGCCGCATCGTTGAGGCGATCAGCAACAGCGTGTATTGGAAGGACTCCGCGATCTTCGTGCTCGAGGACGACGCCCAGAATGGACCGGATCATGTGGACGCGCATCGGTCGCCGGCGTTTGTCGCGAGTCCATTCGTCAAGCGCGGCACGGTCGACAGCACGCTCTACACCACCTCCGCGATGCTCCGTACGATCGAGCTGATTCTGGGGCTGCCGCCGATGAGCCAGTACGACGCGGCGGCCACCCCGATGTACAACGCGTTTGGTCCAACGCCGGTGTTGACGCCATTCGCGCTGCGACCGGCGCGCGTCAGCATCACCGAGATGAACCGCGTCGGCGCGCCCGGTCAGGCCGCATCAGAAGCGATGAACTTCGAGGAAGCCGACATGACTCCGGAGATCGAGCTCAATCAGATCCTGTGGATGTCCGTGCACGGCGCCAACGCCATCATGCCGCCGCCCGTGCACGCGGCCTTCTTCCGTCCCGTGGGCAACAAACCCGCGTCCACGATCATCGAGGATGACGACGACGACATCTTCGATCGGATGTTCAAGAAGTCGCCCGCTGCGCCTTCCGGCAAGGGCGTCAAGCGGTAGCAGCGAGTCGTGGTCGTCAAGGTCGTTCGCCACTCGAGGGCGCGTCGCTATGTGTTGAGGCTTGGCCCGGATGGCGGCCTGCGACTGACCGTGCCCAAGCGGGCGTCCATCGAGGGCGGCCTCAAGTTCGTGGAAGGCCAGCGCGAGTGGATCGAACGCGAGCGCACCCGGATGGCCGAACGCGCGCAGTCCTGGACCGAGGGCACCGAGATCTGGTGGCGCGGCGAGCGCGTCACGCTCACGCTCAGCGCCGACGGCCGCGAGATCACCTGCGGCGACCAGCGGATCCAGTTCACTCGTTCACTCACTCCGCCAATCACGCATCTACTCACACACTCCCCCACTCCCCAAATCAGTGAATGTCAGCCCTCTCTCTTTGAGCTGCCAAACGTGCGCCCTTGCGTCGAGGCCCACTTGAGGCGAGTGGCCTCGCGCGAGTTGCCGCCTCGTTGTCTGGAGTTCGCGCGCGAAACCAACGTCTCTGTGACGCGGGTCTTCGTGCGCAATCAGCGATCACGTTGGGGCGCGTGTTCGTCGACCGGCACGATCACGTTGAATTGGCGTCTGCTCCAGTTGCCGCCGTGGGTGCGCGACTACGTGATCCTGCACGAACTCATGCATCGGCGTCAGCCCAATCACTCGGTGCGCTACTGGCGGGAAGTGGCCTCGGTGTGCGCGGAGTGGCGCGATGCGGAGCGATGGATCAAGAAGCACGGTCGATCCATTCTCTGAGTCGCGTCTGTGAGTCGCGCGCGCGGGAACATCAGCGCTTGCGCGTGCGCTGGTCGCGCTTGTCCGCTTTCACTTCGTCGTCAATCTCGATGCGCGCCCATTCGGGCACGACCAGCACGCGGACGTCGGTGATGACCTTGCCGTTCACCCGCACGCGCCCCGCATGGATCATCTCGCGCGCCTGACTGCGTGAAGCGAGGCCCAGTTTCGACATCGCGCGTTCCAGCGGCACGCGCGGCACACGACTGCCTGAGGGCTGATCTGTCATCTCAGAGACATCATCATCCTAGAATGGGGTGTGTCCGCTGATTTCATTTCGGAACTCGCGCATCGACTGAGAGCGCCCTTGCCGGGCGATGCCGCTCACGCGCGCTTCTCGCCACGGCCGCCCGGCGGCGGGTCGTTCGCGCGGAAGGTGCCGGCCGACGCCAGACAGGCGGCCGCGCTGATTCTGCTGTACCCGAGTGCTCCCGGATCTGACGATGCCGGGCTCCAACTCTCGTCGTTCTCTTTGCCCTTGACCGTACGTCACGCCGACCTGCCCGATCACGCCGGTCAGATCAGCCTGCCCGGAGGGCGCATCGACGCCGGCGAGACCGCCGAAGCCGCGGCGCTGCGCGAGGCGCAAGAAGAAATCGGCGTCGATCCCGCGAGCGTGCGAATTCTCGGCTCACTGACGCCGCTCTATGTGATGGTGAGCCGCTTTGTCGTGACCGCGTTTATTGGCGTCGTCAACGCGCGCCCCGATTTCCAGCCGGCCTCGCGCGAAGTTGCAGAACTGCTGGAAGTACCGCTATCGCAATTGCACGATCCCTCCGTCCTCCAGTGGGGCACACGCACGCGCGAAGGCTACATCGTCGATTTCCCGTACTTCCAGATTGGCGATCACCAAGTCTGGGGCGCGACGGCGATGATGCTCGGGGAATTCATCACGATTCTCGACTAACCGATTCTCGATTCCCCGATCCCCGATCCCCGATCCCCGATTCGCGATCCTCGATTCCCGATCCTCGATTCCCGATCCTCGATTCGCGATCCCCCGATTTGCGATCTCCGATTGGCGATTCGCGATTGCCACATTGCCATATTGACGTCAGCCGCGAAGCGCCGTCACTGGCGCCACCTTCGTCGCTCTTCTCGCCGGAATCCAACTCGCCGCAATCGCCGCGATCACCAGCACCACGAGCGCTCCCACCGTCGCGAGCGGATCGATCGGGCTCGCCTGAAAGAGCAGGCTGCGCATGCCGATGCCGGCGAGCACGGACAGGCCGAGACCGATCGTCAGCCCCACGGCGCTCAACACCGCACCTTCTTTGATGACCAGCGACACCACGCTGTTCGGCGTCGCGCCGAGCGCCATGCGGATGCCGATCTCGCGGGTGCGCCGCGACACGATATAGGCCTTCACACCGTAGACGCCGATCGTCGCGAGTACGAGCGCGACGATGCCGAAGACGCCGAAGATGGCGGCGCCGAGCCGCACCACTGCGAGCATGAAGTTGCGATCGGCGTACTGTGTCCGCGTCTCGAGTCGCAGGACGGGGAGCGTCGAGTCCACTTCGCGCAGCGCTTGGCGGATGACCGGAAGCATGGCTGCTTCGGCCTCTGGCGTCGGGGCGGCAGTGGTGATGTGGAAGTACACGTCCGCGCGGAAGTCCTGACTGAGCGGCGTGTAGAGGTGCGCCACGTTGGTCTTGTCGGTGAGCTGGTGCTTGAGGCCGGGTGCCACGCCGATAACGTCGAGCACGACGGGGGCATCGGTTTCCTGGCGGCCCTTGTACTGAATCTGCTGGCCGACGGGGTTGTCCTTGCCAAAGAGCTTCGCCGCCAGCACGTCGTCGATAATCGCGACGTGCGTCGGGGTGGCGGCAAACACTTCCGACTCGCTGAAGTCGCGGCCGCTGGTCATCTTCAGGCCGAGCGCGTCGAAGTAGTTCGTGCCGATCGATGTGGCGATCGAGTCGACAACGTCGGCGCGGTCGGTGGCGGCATTTCCGCCGCCGAGTTGCATAGAGGTGCTGCCGGCCTTCGCACCTTCAACCGTCGGTCCTGGCTTTTGCACGCTGCGTGACTCGGTGAGTTCGCCAAACGGCATGATCGAACCGAAACTTGCGGCCTTCACGCCCGGCACGGCGCGCAATTTGTCGGTGACGCGCTGATAGACGAGCCGTGTCTGGTCGTGATTCCGGCCCGAGAGGCTGGCGTCCACGTTGATGAGCACGCCGCGTGTGAACGAGAAGCCCGGATCGACGGCGGCGGCCTCGACTGCGCCGCGGACGAACAGGCCGGCGATGGTGAGCATCACGAGCGAGAGTGCGAGCTGCGCCATCACGAGTACGTCGCGCATTGCGAAGCGCGAGCGCTTGCCGAGCTCGCCGGCCTGTTCCTTCAGCTCCGGCACCACGTTTGTGCGCGCGAGGCGCAGCGCCGGACCCAGGCTGAACACGATCGTGCTGAGCATGCAGAAGAGGAAGGTCGCGCCGATGATGCGGTAGTCGGGCGTGACGTCGAACGCGAGCGGGATCGGCAGGAGCGGCGCCATGGCGGACGTCATCAGCCGCGTGGCGCTCTGTGAGAGGATCAGGCCGCCGATGCCGCCGAGGATCGACAGCACGAATCCTTCGGTGACGAGCTGGCGGACGACGCGACCGCGACTGCCGCCGATGGCGAGCCGGATGGCAAACTCCTTGGCGCGCGCGCCGTTGCGGGCGAGCAGCATGTTCGCGAGGTTGAACGAGGCGATGAACAGCACGACCAGCGACATGCCGAGCAGCAGACCCGACACCGGAATCAACTCGCCGTCATCCGAGGGCGACGTGCTGATGCTCATCCGAGACATCGCGGTCGCAGTCGTCTCGCGGTTCTTGAGGTTCGCCGGGTCGGCCTCGGCGAGCTGTGCGCTGACGGCCTTCAGTGCCGGCGCGACCGACGCGATCGTCGCGCCCGGCTTCAGCTGTCCCGCGAGGTAGAGATTGAAATGCCGCGAATCGCTCAACTGCGTCGTCAAGTCGCCGCGCGCGAAGTCGTTCTGCAGCGAGTCGTAGACACCGGTCGGCAGGAAGGCATCGGGCACGACGGCGACGAGCGCTCCGCCGAATCCGCGCTCGGCCACACCCACGACCTGAAATCCGCGGTTGTTGAGCGTGATGGTCTGGCCGAGGATCGCCGGGCTGCCGCCAAGCCGCTGCCACAGCGGGTAGCTCAGCACCGCAACTGGAATATCAGCGCCCGGTCGCTCTTCATCGGCCGTGAAGCTCCGACCGATCGCGGGCGGCGCACCGAACGTCGTGAAGAAGTCTTTGGTGACGATGTCGATGAAGAGCCGACGGGTGGCGTCGCCTTCGCGCATGCCGACCATCGCGAGGTTGTGGGCCGAGAGCGACGCGAAGACGTCCTGGCGCTTGCGGAGTTCGTCGAAGTTGGCGTACGAGAAGGCCCGATACGAGTCTGGTTTCGTCGTGTCGCGGCTGAAGAGGCTGGCCAGTTCGCCGTTCGGCGTGCCCACGCGGGGTTTCAGGAGCATCGTGTTCACGATCGTGAACACCGCCGAGTTGGCGCCGATGCCAAGCGCGAGGACCAGGGTGGCCACCGCCGTGAACCCGCGGTTCTTCCAGAGCAGCCTTACGGCAAAGCGGACATCGGCAATCAGAGTACTCATGGCCGGTATAACGGCAAAAGGACACAGACAGTTCCGTTAATTGGGCAATTAGGCAATGAGGCAATGGGGCAATGAAAGGACTTGTGCAATAGGGTTTCCATTGCCCCATTGCCCCATTGCCTAATTGCCTAATTGCCTCATTTATCGAATCCAATTGCAGCTTGGCTGTAATCCCAGCAGATAGTCCATCGCCGCGTCCCCGATCGGTGCCCCGGGAGGCGGGCTGGGCATTGTCGCGATGCGGGCCGCCGGGTCGTTCGGTTTCTCGATGAAGCGCTGGATGTCGCTGGCGAGCAACTGAGAGTGTGCGCGCTCGCCCGTGGCGGCCGTGACCACGGCGCCGCGCGCCGACAGCCGCTGCTGCAGGGCCTTCAGCTTATAGGTGGCGATCGCGCGGACCTGCGACATCGGTGAGCCCGCGGCCAGGCTCATCAGATGTCCGGCCAGCACGCGCTGCAGGCCGCGCGAGATCTCTGCCTGATAGGCATCCGCGGCCTTCGCTTCGTACACCGAAGCAATCAGGCGATCGATCACGTCCTCGAGGCCCGGCAATGTGCCCGCGGACGTGGCCTTCTGCTCCACCATGCGCGCTGCGCGATCCGGCGTGAGGACGAAGCCGATCGCCATGTCGCCGGCGACGAACGCCGGCGTGAGCGCGTCGAACGCGCCGCCCGTATAGCGTGGGAACAGCTCGCGCGAGCCGCCGAAGCCGTCCGGGCGCGGCGGGATTTTCGCCAGCAAACTCTTTGGCAGCGCGAGCGCGTCGAGCGACAGTGTGCTCACGAGCGCGTCGAGCGCGGCCTTCTGCTGCGCGGCCGTCGCCCACGTGAACGGCTCGCGGCCGTCGCCGCGGAATGCGTAGATGTAGTCCTGTCCGGCGATCGTCGCCGCGGCCGCCTGCGTCGCGTACCGATGATGCAGATAGATCGGCACCAGCGTCTCTTCGAGCGCCGCCAACGGCCGGCCGTTCTGAATCGAGCGCTCGCCGAACTTCGCGAGCGCGACCTTGCGCAGCGCCATCAGCCGCGTCAGTTCCGCGGGCTGGCTCACGCCGTTCGACCACTGGTCCACTTTCGGATGCAAGTCGAGGTCCTGGTTCGACATGTAGCGCAGGTCCTTCACCCACGCGTCGTTCAGAATCTTGTCGAGCGTGGCTTTCTGATTCGTGCCGGCGGGGAAGTCGTTGTAGCCCCAGTTAACGGCGACTTTGTCCCACTCGCCAATGCCGTTCGTGTACGCATCCGACACGTCGATCGTGCCGTCGTCCTTCAGCGTGGCGAGCGGATGCGGATAGTCCATCACCGAGATGCGGCCCATCGCGCTGTCGTAGTAGTTGTGCGAGAAACCCAGCGTGTGGCCCGTCTCGTGCGCGCTTAGTTGCCGAATGCGCGCGAGCGCTGTCGCCTCGAGCACGGGCGGCTTTTCGTCGCCGTTCGCGTAGGGTGACAGCAGACCTTCGAAGATCATGTAGTCCTGCCGGATGCGCAGCGAGCCGAGCAGCACGTGGCCCTTCATGATCTCGCCCGTGCGCGGATCGGTCACGCCACCGCCGTAGCTCCAGCCGCGCGTCGAGCGATGCACCCAGTTGATGACGTTGTAGCGCACGTCCATCGGATCGGCGTTCTCGGGCAGCACCTCCACGCGGAACGCGTTGCGATAGCCCGCGGCCTCGAAGGCCTGATTCCACCAGGCGGCGCCCGTGACCAGCGCGGTGCGCACCGGGTCCGGCGTGCCGCCATCGACGTAGTACACGATCGGCTTCACCGGATCGCTGACGGCCGCGTTCGGGTCGCGCTTCGCCAGGCGGTGGCGCGACGTCGTGCGTACCGTCATGTCGGTGCCGAGCGGCGCGGAGTAGTTCTGGTAGCGGACGTCGAAGAAACTCGAGCGCGAGTCGAACGGACGCGCCACGAACCCCGCGTCCGGCAACTGAATGAACGAGTGGTGTTCGCGCAGGGTGATGGCCTCGGCCGATGGCGTCACATCGCCGATGCGTCCGCCTTGCTGTCCCGGTCCCGCGCCCGGCGTATCCGTGACGAACGTTGTCGTCACTTCCATTTCAGTGTTGTTGGGGAAGCTCTTTGTCTGGGGCATGTAAATGGCGCTTCGACTCCGGTCGAAACGATAGGTCGCCGGCCGCAACCGCTGCGTCACCCCGTGCGCGTCGCGCATCAGGAAGTCGGTGGCGTCGACGAGCACGCGGCCGTCGCTTTCGGCCGCCACCGTGAACCCCCAGATCACGGATTTCGCGAACGCATCTTCAACACGCTTGCGCTCGAGCGCGCTGTCGCTCACCGCGCGGTAGTCGTAGTTGGGTTGCACCATCAGCACCTTCGGGCCGACACGCTCGAACGAGACGACCTTCGTGTCGCCGAGTTGCGCACGGTCGAGGCCGATGTCGTTCGACCCGAGGCCGGCAGCCATGCCTACCTGATAGAGGAACTCGTAGTTCAGCTTCGGAATCTCGACGAACAACGAGCCCGTCGGTTCATCCCAGTAGATCGGGAAGAAGCCGTCCAGTTTCTGCATGCCGGCGGTGCGCGCCGAGATCAGGCCGACGCCGCCGCGCGCCGCACCACTTTGCGCAACCGGTGCCTGCGCGGTTGCCCCGAGCGAAGTCGAGGGGCTCTTTACAGCGCCAATGGGCGCCACGAGCAGGACCGCGAGAGTCAGTGGGGCAAGGACGCGCAGCAGTTTGGACATGCGAGGCATTGTAGACGGCGCCAAGTTCAAAAGCATTCACCATGGAGATACATGGAGAGCCATGGAGAAGACCTCTGAGCACAACTGAGGGGCCTGGCGGCCCGGCTACGCCGGGCTGACGACGAGCGAGAAAGAACAGGAACGAGAGAGCCCCCCATTCCCCGGGCTTTCTCGTTCCTGTTCTTTCTCGCTCGTCGAGCCGCCGAAGGCGGCCGCCAGGCCCCGCGTCAGCAGTATCTCCAGACTTCACGTCCTTCACGATCTTCAGGGTGAATGAACTTGACGACCGCTCTTGGACAGCGTGCTGCTCCATGGCTCTCCATGCATCTCCATGGTGAAAAGCTGTTGATCTTGTCTCAGCTCTTCCAGGGCACGCGTTTGACGACGGCGATGCGGACGGCGAAGTAGATCAGCAGGCCGACCGGGCCGGCCAGGAACGTAAGGATCAGGCACGGGATCACGTAGGCGTGCGACACGCCGAGGCGTTGCGCGTCGCGCACTTCCCAGGCCCCGAGGAACACATCGAGCAGCAGGTTATGCAGCCACACGGCCACGAGGATGTACGGGTCCTTGGCCAGTTCCCTCAGTTGATCGAGCGATCCGAACCCGCCGCCATGGGGCGCGAACTGCCCGGCCATCAGCACCGTCCACGACAGGCCCAGGATCGCCGGCGTGATGTAGGCCGCGATCACGCGCGTCCACTTCCAGCTGGGGACCAGTATTAACAGGATCCAGGCAGGGAGAACGACCAGGTTGGCGAGGGCGAAGAGGTTACCGGCTGGCATCGAGCTCCAATCGTAGCGGCTTGCCGGGGAGCCGGTAGTTTTCCATTGCGAAGCACGGGGCGTCAATGTCCAATGTTCGAATGGGCGTCCCCGTCAAACGGTCGTGGCTCTTCAGTGCCCTCATTGCCCCATTGCCTCATTGCCTCATTGCCCCATTTCTTGTGGTGTCGGTCTCGTGTTCCAACCCCGAACGTGATCGCGTGAAGGCCACCACGCAGGCCAGCTACGACCGCGCCACGGGCAAGTTGGCTGAGATCACCTACGACAAGAACAAGAACGGCAAGATCGACACGTGGACGAAGATGGACGGCAGCCGGCCTGTGTCTTCGGAGATCGATGCTGACGAAGACGGCAAGATCGACCGATGGGAAGAGTACGGTCCGGAGGGCCAGCTGGTGAAGGCCATGTGGGAGCGGCCGAAACCGCCGACGGCGAAAGACCGCGCCATGACCGGCAAGCCGGATGCGGTGGCCTCCATGGGAGCAGACGGTGCGGTCGAGAAGATCGAGTATTCCGAGGTGTCGGAGATGCCGGAGATGAAGGGTCGGGCGAGTGTGGTCCGCCGGGAGTTCTATCAGGGCACCCGCCTCTTGCGGGCCGAGGAAGATACGCTGGGCCTCGGCTACATGGATCGCTTCGAGAACTACGATTCGGCTGGCACTCTGGTCTCGGTTGAGCTCGACGAGACGGCGGACGGCAAGCCGGATCGCAGGCTGACCTACAGCGCCGGGGGGAGCCTGGTCTCCATCGAAACAGGACCCGACGGCAAGGGCGGGTACGCGAACAAGTCGATCCCGGGGAAGAAGGACTAGAGCGGCCCGACTGAGCGGATGAAATAATGTGTTGAAAATAGATAACAGTTTGGAGTACTCTGCCGACTAGTTTATTAGGCACTCCTTTCGAGAGGTTCCGATGAAGAAGCTCGTCTCCATGCTCACGATCGCCACGTTCCTGACGACGGTCAGTTTTGTCGGGACGGCCTCGGCAGCTCCGGCGCCCAGGCAGGGCACGGGTTCAGTCAGCGGCATTGCGCAGAATTCTAGCAACGCCGTGATGTCGGGCGTCAAGGTGCAGTTACGCAACGTTGACAATGGCGCGCTTTCCAGCTCCACCACGTCAGGCGCCAATGGCGCCTTCTCATTCGCGGGCCTGCCGGCAGGCAACTACGTGGTCGAGATCGTTGACGCGGCGGGTAAGATCATCGGCACCAGCGCGTCGATTGGGGTTACGGCCGGTGCCGCGATCACGGGCATCACGGTGGCGGCCAGCGCGGCGGGCGCGGCGGTGGCAGCGGCGGGCGGCTTTGCCAGTTTCTTTGCCTCCACGGGCGGCATTCTGACTGGCGTTGCTGTCGTCGGCGGCCTCGCGGCGGGCGTCGTCGCGGTATCGAACAACGGCAGCCCCTCGCGGTAATCGTAGTCGTGGACCTTCAGGTCCACGAATATGGCCTTCAGGTCCACGAATTTTTGAGGCGGAGCATCTGCTCCGCCTTTTCTTTTTGGGGGAACGGCGTGCTTCACCAGGTGGAGTGGGACTCTCTGCCCGCAGGTGTCATTTTCCCGCCCACATTGCTGGGTGGCGCTTGGTGTATATCCTCCCGTCATGTATCGTTAGCGCCAGAATCGGTTTTACCAGCACGTCCAATCGCGGGTCTAAGTCCCCAGCGCCCGCACCACGCAATTGCTAGCTATTCCTCCGGCTGGGGCCGATGGGTTCGTGGCTCGTTTTCTGTGAGTGAGAGGGCGGAAGCCTGTAAAATTCATTGTCCGGGATGACTTCAACGCGACTTATTGCATCACTCACGATGGCCGTGCTGTTGGCGGCCGCCACACCGGCCTCAGCGCAGCTGCAGACGACAGCTGACGACGTTCGCAAGAACTCGCGCCTGCACATCGGCAGCCTGTATCTGACGCCGAGGTTTGAGTTGAAAGACATGGGCGTCGACACCAACGTCTTTTCGTCAGCAACGAACCCCCAGAGTGACTTCACGTTCACGCTGTCACCGGCGACGGAACTGGGCTTGCCGATGGCCCGACGGGCGCTTGTGACCGCCAAGGTTGGCATCGATGTCGTCTATTACAAGAGCTTCGGTTCCGAGCGGTCGGTGAACCCGGATCTCCAGGTTCGAGCCGAGTACTACACGCCGCGGATCACGTTCTTCGCGCAGAACATATATTTGTCGTCGCGTCAGCGGCCGAACTTCGAGATCGATCTGCGCTCGCGGCGAACGCTGAATGACGTCACCGCAGGTTTTGATGTCAAGTTCTCGCTGCGCTCTCAGGTCCGGTTTGCCGCTGATCGATCGGCCCAGCGCTATGCCGGCGACGCGGTGTTTCTCGGGAGCAGTCTCCAGGAGACACTTGATCGAAATACCGTGACGTATTCCGCCACGTTGCGGAGCCAGCGTACGCAGAAGACCGCCGTATTTCTCGAAGCCAGTGTCGCCCACGAGCGTTTTCTCTTTAACCGCCGCCGCAACGCGGACAAGGTCGGGTTCATGCCTGGCGTCGAGCTGGCGCCTCGGGCTCTGATCAATGGCAGGGGCAAGTTTGGGTTTCGCTGGTTTCGCCCGCTGGATACGACCATTGCCGGATTTACTGGCCTGGCGGCCGCTATCGACTTGGGCTACACCATGCTGGGCTCAACCCGTTTCGGCGTGCAGGTTGACCGCGACGTGGACTACTCCTACGACCGGGCTCAGTCCTACTATGTGAAGACCGGTGGCGGCGGCAGCATCCGGCGTCAGGTTCTTGGTGACGCCGACGTGATTGTGTCTGCGCAACGGCATCGCTACACGTATCGACAATCCGGGACGACGGGGACGACATCGCCCGAGGAACTGACGACCAATTACGCGTTTGATTTTGGGTACCGGTTGAACAACGGCAGCCGCGTGGGTTTTGCCGTCGCACATTGGCGGCGTGTGTCAGATCTGAGCGCGGCCCGCGGGTACGATGGCTGGCGCTATGGGGTGTCTTTTGTCTATGGCAAGAAGTAGGAGGATCGCAGTGCGCGTATGGGTCTTTGCCGCTCTGTTGGCCGTGGCCTTCGGGATTCGGGCCGGCGCGCAGACGGCCGGCAATTATGTGATTGGCCCTCAGGACGTATTGATGATCACCGTCCTCGATGACCCGTCGCTCAGTGGCCGCTACGCGGTCGAAGCGGACGGCGACTTCACGTTTCCATTGATCGGCCGCATCAAGGCCGGTGGACTTAGCACGAAGGACTTTGAAGCGACGCTCAAGAAGCGGTTGTCACCTGATTTCTTCAAGAACCCGCAGGTCACCGTGGCGGTTGAGCAGTACCGCAGCCAGCGCGTGTTTATCTCTGGCGAGGTCCGTAGTCCCGGGTCGATTCCACTGACGGGTGGCATGACGCTCGCAGAAGCGATGGCTCGTGCGGGCTCCACGATGCCGAGTGCGTCTGGTGAAATCGCCATTGTGCGACAGAAGCACCCGGACCCGATTCAGGTGACCGTCAAGGAGCTCGAGACGGGCAACGTCAAGCAGAACATTGAGTTGCAGGACGGCGACCAGATCTACGTTCGGCGCGCGGAGAGCGTGTACGTGTTCGGCGAGGTCAGGAACCCAGGTGCGTACTCGGTGCAAAAAGACACAACCGTGCTGCAGGCGTTGGCTCTGGCGGGCGGCGCTACGCCGAATGGTGCCCTGAGCCGAATCAAGATCGTGCGTATTGAAAACGGCAAGCGCGTGGAAGTGAAAGCCAAGCTCACTGATCTCGTTCGGCCGGGCGATACCATCGTCGTGCCAGAGAAGTATTTTTAGCCACAGGGACACATGACAGACCAACTCAATCTCGACCAGCCGAATACTCTTCCGTCCGAAGATGGCGATTCGACCCCCACTCCCGCCAAGCCCCGCGATCACACCCATCTCGCATCACCAACCCCTGGCGCTGGATCTCAGCGGGAAGTGCACGTGCTGGACTACGTCCGGGTTTTGTACAAACGGCGCTACCTGGCCCTGACGGTCTTCACCTTGATTGTGGCGTGGGTCACCGTCTATACGTATTCCGTCACGCCGATCTTCGAGGCGCGGACGAAGCTGCTCATCGAGTCCGAGAACCCGAACGTGACGTCCTTCAAGGAAGTGCTCAACGAGCAGCAAGCCAAGGCCGACTACTACCAGA
>CAYHEX010000071.1:0-14701 GCA_964355365.1 uncultured Solibacteraceae bacterium
TGAAGGCGCTGGCCGGCTACGACGCCGTGATCGTCGACAGTTCGCCGGCCATGAGCCTGCTCACCTACAACGCGTTGCTGTTCGCGTCGGACGTGATTCTGCCCGTCGGCATGGACGGCATGGCGGTGCTCGGCGCGCGACAGACGCTTGCGGGCATCCACGAGATTCGCGAGCTGTGGCCCAACCGGCGTCTCGACCTGCTGGCCGTGCTGCCCACGTCGGTGAACGTCACCACCAATGCCACGCGCGCGGCGTTCGAGGCGTTCGACGATGACGCGGAGTTGAAGGAGCGGTTGTATCGCCGGGGCATCCGGCAGTGCATCGATCTGACCTATGCCATCACGCAGCGACAGACCATCTGGGAGTACGCGCCGAAGAGCCGCGCGGCCGAAGACTACGAGGCCTTCGTCGGATTCGTCCGCGAGCGCGACACCGCGGACGCACGCACGATCGAGCGCGATGGCCAAACCGAAAAAGCCCAGACCAACGTTTGACGTCGCGAAGACGGAGATCTCCGGCGTCCGCGCCGGCTGGGTCTACCGTTCTGACGCCGCGCCCGTCGAAACACCTGTCGTGATCGAACCGGTCGTCGTGACTCCGATTCCGGCACCTGCACCGGTATCGTTGCCGCCGACAGCTGTCGAGCCATACAGACAGAGCTGGTTTGTGACGGGTGCCGGCGCGATGGTGTTTCCGTTCGCACTCGCCATCGCGCTCATCGCGGCGCCGGCGATCTTGATGTTCGCCCCCAAGGATGGCAAGGGCTAAACGGGGTCGGTGTCACTGAAGCGCTTCGTGGCCGGCGTCGCGGTCCTGCTCGTGCTGCCTGGCGCGCAAGCGCTTTCCGTAGCGCGTCAGCGCAGCGGCCTCGTTCTCGGCCGCGTCGTGGACGCCACGTCAGGCCAGCCGATCGCGGATGCCCGCGTGACGATGGCGCGCCCTGACGTGCAGCTCACAGACAACAACGGCCAGTTCGTCTATTTCGATGTGCCCGGCGGCGACCACACGCTCCTGGTGTCAAAGTCGGGCTACGCGAGCAGCTACTACGGCCAGCGCTGGGTCGACCCGTCGCAGGATCTCGACCAGTTGTTTGCCTACGGCGGCGCGGGCATTCGTCTCTCGCTCGGCAATGGCGAGCGCCGATCCGATGTGACACTTCGTATGTGGAAGGTGTCGTGCGCGTGACGCGCGCGCCTGGCGTGCCCGTGGTGCAGAACCTACGGGTGGGGAAGGTGAAGTAATTGACTAGCCCCACGACTTTCGTTCGCGTGCTACGTGACCAGCCGCATTCGTTCCCTTCCAGACGGACTTACCGAGGCCCTGCAGGTCAAGAATGGACACATCAGGCCGGCAATTTGGCACACTAGTTGGCATGACCGTTGACTCGTCGGGGCAGGTGGACGGCAATAGCAGTCGTGACCGGAAGTTCTCGTCCGACGGCGTGCACGGGGCGCTGTTTCCCAAGGCGCCAAAGACTCGATCGCTTGCCCAGTTGAAAGCTGGGGTCCGCCGCCACCTGAAGTCGAAGCATCAAACCGCCACGGCACGACGCCATCCGCTCAGGTAGAATAGACCTGCGACTCAATACCTTTGTGGGGGCGATCTGGCTTCGACGGGGGCAAGGGATCGTTGGACGCGTGCCGAGCACTATCGACTCGAAAATCCGATGGAAAAAAACCTAACTGCGAATCAGCAGCTAGCACTCGCAGCCTAATAGGCATGCGACGTTCGTCCTGATCAGCCTGCGGGTTGGGAACGAATGTCATTTTAGCAGGCTGGTTCCCCAGTAAGCCCGGTGCTGGGGGACGAGACACTACGGGCTAGCCCCTCTCGCTTTCGCGGCGCTTGGCAGAGGGGGGCGAAGTCACAAGCGCAGCTACGCACGTAGCGGTCAACGGTGACAGGCCTTTCGGACGCGGGTTCGACTCCCGCCGCCTCCATTCGACTCACCTTCGGTCCGCCTTCCGGCGAACCGAAGGTTCGCTCATGGCAGGCCACGTTTCAGGGAGAATGCCCTGAGCGAGGCCTTCGACTCGCGCCCGAAGGGCGCTCGGTCAAGCCGAGTCGAAGGGCTGACAGTCTGGTTCTGATTCCCTCGGCTCTCTCGCACCAGCCCACTCCTTCTTGAACTCCAAATCCGACGATGCCATCGTCGTCGTCATGCACTGGGTGTACATCCTCCGATGCAGAGATGGCTTGCTCTACGTGGGCCAGACCGAGGACGTCCCGCGTCGTGTCGACTCCCACAACCAAGGGCGCGGCGCCCGGTTCACCGCGGCGCGGAGGCCGGCTGCGCTCGTCCACACGGAGGCATGTGAGAGCGCAATCGTCGCGGCGGCGCGCGAGCGGCAACTCAAGCGCTGGACGCGGGCGAAGAAAGAAGCGCTGATTGCGGGAGATCTGGTGCTGCTCAAGCGCCTCTGACGCCGGCTGCGGGGACCCGCACAACGTCACGCGGAGTTCGACGCTGCCGTTCACCCGCGAAGAAATGAAACGCATTCTCGCGGCCTGCGAGAAATACCCGGCGCGGAATTCATTCGGACACGACAACCAGGCGCGGCTTCGCGCGTTCGTGATGACGCTCCGCTACTCGGGTCTCCGCATCCGCGATTGCGCGACCTTGCAAGTTGGCCGTCTGAGCAAATCGAAGCTGTTTCTGTATCAGGCCAAGACCGGCACGCCGGTCAACATTCCGTTGCCTCCGCGCGTCGTGAAGGAATTGAAGGGTATTGCCCGAGGCCCGTACTTTTTCTGGACGGGCAATGGACTGCCCAAGACGATCGTTGCGGACTGGCAGCGAACGTTGCGCCGGCTCTTCGAGCTCGCCGGCGTTGAAGGCGGCCATGCGCATCGCTTCCGCGACACGTTCGCGGTCGAGCTACTCCTCAGCGGCGTGCCGATCGATCAGGTGGCGGTGCTGCTTGGGCACAGCTCCGTGAAGATCACAGAAAAGCATTACAGCCCGTGGGTGAAAGCGCGACAGGATCAGCTGGAAGCGGCAGTGAGAAAGGCGTGGTGATGGGATTTGTGCAGAGCCTTCGTCGAACATCGCTCCGGTTAGGCTGCGTAGGTCCGAGCCTTCGTGGCCAAGAGCCGCGCGACGTCGGCCGGGCTCGCTCCCAGGCGGAAGAGGGACTTTAGCAAGAGGTCGGTGCTGACAGAGCGGTGGGCTGCCTCCATCTTGGCCACTCTCGACTGACTTGAGCCCAGGCGATCAGCCATCGCCGACTGCGTCAATCCAAGGCGTTCCCGACGTCGGCGCAGCCCATCAGCGAGGGCCAGCTTCACATCGACGAACCGTCGTTCTTCTGCGGACAGCTCGAGAAAATCGCCAGCGTCACCGATGGCCCATCCTGCCCGTTCGAGTTGTCGTCTCTTCTCAGCGCGCATCGCGTTTGCCTTTCTTCTCAGTGATTACTTTCCGGTACGTCGCCAGACGCCGTCGGCATTCGTCGATAACCACCTTCGGCGTCGTGGGCGTCTTCTTTGCGAACACATCGAGCACGACGATCGCGTCAGGCGCAATGTAGTAGACCACGCGCCAATTCGCCGCTCCATCCGCGATGCGGAGTTCATGGCACCCGGCACCGATTCCCGGCATGGGCCGAGACGACGGCAGGCCGAGCGTGTCACCGCGTTGCAGCCGACGGAGCAGAAAACCGGCTTCGATCCGGCCTGCATCACTCAGGGGTGGGGTCCTGACCTCTCCCTTGAGCCACACCAACGGCTTGTCGCGCGGACTCATGTGTCGGTTCATTCTATGTCGTATCTGACATACGCACAAAGGGCCTACGCGACGCGCTGATCGGTTGGGTGGCGGAGCGGCTTGGTCACGGTTCGGAGTACCCAGGCAGAAACGCCGATGGCCCGGCCTGGACCTCGGAGGCGTATAATTTGTGCCAAGGAGCGGCTCGGTGAACCCAGTCCAAACGGTTGAACGGATTCCGGTACAGACCGACGCCGATGGTGTGATTCGCCTCGGCGGTACGCGCGTGACCTTGGATACGGTCGTAGACGTATTCGAAGCGGGCGCAACGGCCGAAGAAATCGTCCTGCAATACCCGTCATTGGCCCTGGCGGATGTCTATGCCGTTATCGCCTACTATCTGCGCCACCGCGCGGAAGTCGCCGCCTATCTCGCGCAACGCCGCCAAGAAGCGAACCAGACTCGCAAGGAGAACGAACGGCGCTTCAATCCGTCCGGCGTCCGCGACCGTCTTCTCGCACGAAAACAGTAGTCGATCGTGGTCCGCTTCGCCGCCGACGAGAACCTCAACAACCACATCGTTCGAGGCCTGCTCCGTCGACAGCCCGATCTCGACATCGTTCGAATTCAAGACGTTGGGCTGACCGGCATCGATGATGAGGCGCTCCTTGATTGGGCCGCCACCGAGCGGCGAATCGTCGTCACGCACGACGCCGCCACTCTCACCAAATATGCCTATGATCGGATCCGCGAGTCTCGGCCCATGCCGGGCGTGTTCGAAGTCGCCAGGGACGCTGCGATCGGTTCAGTGATCGAGGATCTGCTTCTGATTGCCCAGTGCAGTGTCGAGGGTGAATGGGAAGGTCAAGTCCGCTACCTTCCGTTGTGACTCCGAAGCGGCTCATCGTTAACATGGCCATGTTAATTAGCACGGCCACGATAGGCGGGCATGGCGATACCTTTGCCCGGCACTGAGGTGACCATGCTGCAAGATCTCCGTGCCGACATCCTGCGAATCGCTGACCTGCATGGCGCGCGGAACGTGCGCGTGTTCGGCTCGGAGGCGCGCGGCGACGCGACTCCAGCGAGCGATCTCGATCTGCTCGTCGACATGGACAAGGACAGATCTCTGCTCGATCTCGTTGGGTTCGGCCAGGATCTCGAAGATCTGCTCGGCCGGCGCGCGTTACTGAGGCCGGACTGAATTCCCGCCTGCGAGCCACCATCGTCGCCTCGGCGCGGCCACTCTGAAGTCACGCGACGTGCGTCAACCGCGTCACAACGCGGGCATAGACGCTGACGGGAATCCGCAGCGTGCGATACAAGCGCCGGCCTTTATGCGGGAAACAGATCACGATGACGCCGGGCTCGTTCATGAAGAGGCGGCGGACGGTGTCGTCCTTCACATGAAGCCGCTCGCCGACTTCGGCGACGGTCAGGCACTGTTCGTTCACATCGACGTGTTGCGGCATACAAGCCTACCCTTCAGTTGACGGCGTTCGCGACGAGAGGCGCGACGCGAGTTGTGCTGCGCTTGGGCGCGCGGCGTCGCCGACGCGCGACCAGAAACTGATCTACGACGAGGGGGGAGCGACTCCACAGGCGGAGCCAGCGCGGCCACGCGCTGGGTCGCGCCGGCCCGAAAGGGGTGGGGTCGCTCCCCCCTCGCCCTTGCCCCAGCGAGCGGCCCACGCACCGGCAGAATTCGCCGGCGCACCTTTTCCAATTGCGGCAACGGCAACCTCGCAACTCCCTGTTGACAATGCAGTTGACCATCGACGCCTGCTTGCGACTCTCGACGCAACAAGGGCCACTGCAGGGGCCGACAGCGGGGCCGACGCCGGGGCTGGCAGCCCCCCGAGTTGCTGGCCCCATCACGCAACTCCCGGCAGCAAACCGAATTGGGTGTACGACGACGGCAAGAGGTGCGTGATCAAGTGTCCGCGCGTCACCTGAGCGAACACATTCGGCCGTTGGAATACGGCGTCGCCGGCGCTGCACCACGCGGAGTACAGCGCCTTGAACTCCGCACCCGCAAACCGCTCACGAAGATCGCGAAACCGATCGAGATCCGCAACGCGCAAATCGCGCATGTCACGTCGGCCGACCTTTTGGCTGGCGACGAAGAACCATTGCAGGTCCGCCACGTCGTGGCCCGACACGGGTCGCGACACCTTGGCCATGAATCGGTCAAACACCGTGCGGCACATCAGCAGGCGCGCAGGCCGATGGCTACCCACCGCCACGGCCCAGGCCGGCAGGTGCGCCAGCAGCCGCACGTGATCCTCGAGGAATTGCCCGAAGGCTCGGCCCGTCGTGTCCGTGGCCAGGTACACAAACTGGACGACGCGAGGCTCGGACGTTACGTAGATCGGCAGCTTGTGGATGAAATAGCGGTTCGTTCCATCCTGAGATCCGCGGGCGCGGAACGCGCGCTGCGGCAGGTCGGAAACCGGGACATTCAGTTCGCGTGTGAAGAACGCGACCTTGTCCTCCTCGGTCGCGTACCAATCATGGGATGGCACGCTGAGCACGTAGTCGAGCAACATCAGCTTGCGCGCGATGAGCGGCGGGCTCACACGCCGTCGGTTGCGATTGTCTTCCTGATTCAGCCGTCGATAGAGCGACTTCGCGTGGAGGTGATACACGTACCCGCGGTTCGGCTGATAGCAGAACCGCTCGGCCAGGCGCCGGTCAACCAGCTTGTCGAGGAAGTCGCGGACGTTCTTGCCATAGCGCAGTCCAGCGAACTGGAGGTAGTGACGACGCAGGCAGTAGCCGCCGTGCAAGGCCACGGTCATCACGAACCGCGTCTGGCGCGGTGTGAGGCCAAGGGGTTCGAGTGCACGGAGCCCGTCATCCATCTGCATGGCATTCTCGGAAAGCCAATGCGATTCTACGGTCGCAATTTTGCCCGACAGTTCCCGTGTGGCCCAATTGCAACGGCGTGCCATGCCCTGCATTCTCCTGATTGCATCGATTTGAGCGGAATTCTCGATTGACAGCGATTTGGCTGCTGCCGCCGCGGTTCGCTCACGAAGTGTCGGGCACCCGACAGTGTCAGAAACCGACAGATCTCGTTGGCGGCTGCGGCGTAGCGTGGACATCAACGGTCATGCCCGATCAGGCATCGTCCGATCAGTCGACCAAGGGGTTACATATGAGACCGATGCGAATGGCAGTCGCTCACCACACGATCGATCGTGGTGCCCATCTCGATCAGGTAAAGGGCGCCACGCCGCAGAACGAAATGCCGGTCATGCCGCCGCTGAAGTTGCTTCGATTCTCAGCGGTCCATGAACGCACCGGGCTATCTCGCTCCACCATTTGGCGACTCGAACACCGCGGCCAATTTCCCAAGCACCGTCCGATTTCAACAAATGCCGTCGCTTGGGTGGAGGGCGAAGTGGCGGCTTGGATTCAAGCGAAAGTTGACGTGGCTCTCTAGCAGCCCGTCCTGACGCGATCCGATCGGGCATGCCAAGGCTCCCAGTCATGGAAGATGTGTTTCATGATGCCGGTGCCGTGCGTCGCCGTGGGGAAGTGCGGAAGCCGATCAGCCCGTGCGCCGAGATGCAGAATTCGAGCCGCGACACTTACCAGTAGCGGGCCGCTGCGGCCGGTTCCACTCGGAGAGCTCTTCTCAGCGGAAGTGCCACTGCCAGAGCGATGACAGAAACGAGGACGCCTACTGAAACCCCAGCCGCGAGGCCGTCCGCGGGTGACACCCCGAACAGCAACGACTGAGCGGCACGACCGGCCGCGACCCCAACCGCGAGACCGATTCCTCCACCGCCCAGTGAAAGAGCGGCGACGTTTCGAATAACGGAGGAGACAATGTCGCGTCGACTGGCGCCAAGGACTAGGCGAATCGCAATTATCCTCTGCTGTCGACTCACCAGATCCTCGACTGCGCCGAACAGGCCAATCGATGTCACCGCAATTGCGCTGCTCGCGATCGCGAAGAGTAAGGCAAGCCGTCCGCGCTGAGGCGCAGTCATCTGATCTTGCAGCGCCGCCAGAGAAACTACCGTTCTGACCGGCCGATCGGGTTCCTGGCGGCGCATCAGGGCCCCGATCTCCAATTGCAATCGGTGAAGAGCTTCTGGCGACCGGGCCTTCGCGAACAGGAATGCCGGTTGCAGACTCTGCGTCGCGGGCTCGTAGAGTTGCAGCGACGGCGGTTGGTCGGGGCCGGCCATCCGCGCATCGGCGACGACTCCGACGACGAGTCTCGGCATGCCGCCGGAGATCGGCAAGGTGCGCCCGATTACCTGATTGACACCACCGAGCAGCGTGGCCGCACGTTGGTTAACGATCGCCACCCGCGGGCGGTCACGTTTGTCGTCGGGCGAGAAATCACGGCCTGCGATCAGCCGAATGCCCAACGTCTCAAAGTACCCGGGTGTCACGACCGTGAGTTCGGCCAACTCGCTATCGCGGGTTTGTCCCATGGACATGGGCGCCGTGAATCGCGCGCCGCCGAGGGGGCGTGTGCTCGCGCCAGCGACCGACGCTGCACCGCTGAGAGCGGCCACCGCGTCTGCGAGACGGAGGTAACGGTCAGCCATGACCTGCTGGTCACGATCCCACGCGATTGGCACGGCCAACACTCGAACGGTATCGAACCCGGAGTCAACCTTAAGCAGAGTGGCGCCACTATGAGCGGCTAGCCCGGCCAAATACAGCAGGCCGGTGGCTGCGCCAAACTGCACCACGAGAAGTCCTCCCCGAAGTCCGCTCATGCGTGCGGTCGACGAGCCACCATGCTGACGAAGCGCGAGGACACCGTCGGTGGAGGGACGGCCGACGCGGAACAGCGCGATGCCTTGCACAATCACGCTGGAGACGGCGAGCAGCGCGACCACGAGAAATACCCTTCCATCAAGTGGCAGGTCATGACTATCGACCAGACTGGCAGGCAACGTGCTCTTCAGGAAGAGTTGGGCACTGGGGACGAGCCAGAGCGCGAGGATCAACGTAGCGGTGGTCAGGACCAGCGCCTCTACCAGGAACAGCAGCCGGATCGCCCCTGCCGTGGCGCCGAGCGCGAGGCGCGTCAGGACCTCGTTCTCTCGTTCCACGATCTTCGTCGCCTGCAAGCTCGCGAGCTGCGACCACATGGCCAGCAGTACCAAGAGTCCGACGGCTGCGATCAGGGTCAACGCGAGACCGCCTCGCGGCTCAAGATACTCTGTGATCGGTTGGGCTTGATATCTCGCTGTCGGGCCGAGGTTCCGTAACGCCGACGGCGCGCCGCGAACCACGGCGACCAGCGAGCGGAAATACGCGTCGGACGTCAGCCGCTTCCCATCCGAAAGGACCCAGATGTTGGCACCGAAGGGGATGCGGACGCGGTCGGGCAGCACGCCAACGACTCGGTAGTTGACGCCGCCGATTCTGGTGACGTCGCCAACCACGCTTCGGACGCCTCCGAACCGGTCCCTCCACAAACCTCGCGAGATCAGGACCGGTCGGGCCGCCGTTTCTCCGAGATCCGCACTCACGAAAAGGCGACCCGCCACCGGCTCGACGCCGAGCATGTCAAAGAAGTTCAGTGTGACCCGGGCCCCACGCAATCCCGCGGTATCTTCCGTGCCCGAGCTGGCGTCAAGTGTGGCTGACCCCGCAGTTTCAACCTGACGGATGCCCGCAAGCGACCCGATATCGTCGGCCATGGTCTGCGAGACGGGATCGGGCGTGGCGGAGTCACGCAGCGTCGAGCGCGGTCCGACCACGAACAACTCGTCCGGAGACTCGAACGGCGACGCGCGCAGATACACCGCGTCGATTACAGAGAAGAGTGCTCCGTTCAGCGAGACGGCAACCGCCGCCAAAATGACCACGGCCATTGGGAGGACGGGGCGACGGCGGGCGCGCCGGAGCGCGATCAGCAGGGCGCCTTTCATGTGTCAGCGTCGGAAGAAGTCAGCGGCCGAGACGCCTTCGTTGACGCGCAGCGCCTCAACAATCATGGTATTGGAGATGCCGTAGGCGCTCCGCACGATCTTGAACGGAAACTTCACGCCCCGGACGAGTCGATAGTCCTCTAACCGCACGACCTCCGTGTCCTCGCTCGGTCCCTGCGTTGCGCCCACCCGCAGCATCGCTCTCGTGTATCCCACCAGATGGCCGTCGCTTGGGTCAACGACGAGCGTGAGCGCGAAGGGCTCGGGCCCGACGACGTCAACGAGCATCCCAGAGATCCCTTGGACGGCGCCTAAGCCTCTGGCCGTCATCGCAATGCGAGATTGTGGAGGCGGCGTTAACAGGAACTCGATGGCGTGCAAGTTGAGGTCGTAATGACGACGCTCGCTGCTCACCGCCGGACCAGGCATGAGCGGCGCCGGAATCTGCCACGCGTCAGGCCCATTGACCACCTGGGTGATTCCGCCCGGATATTCCATGAGGTGTTTGTCAGGCCACAGCATCTTGAAGTGATACGGATACACCGGCCCCGAACTGAGCGTCTGAACTCCGACCACCTCAATCGACTTGACGGCGGCGCGGGCGTCCGCTGAGCCAATCCAATTGCGCGCCTTCGCCACGGCTGAGCTGTCGCCGGACGAGATCTGCCGAGTTTCCGCTGGGAACTGGACGAAGAAGAGGGCGGCGATCGCCACCAGCATTGGCAGGTACTTCACTATTTCACTTCTCGAAGCTGGGTCGTTCCGGGCCATGGGCAGTCCTAATGCAGGGAGGATAGCAACTTCTTCTGCTGAGCCACGCTGAGAGGCCCCTGAAAACTCTGCAGGACATTCTGGTCCTGATCAAGAACCAGGAGCGTCGGCGTTCCCTTGATTCGCGGCGTCATCATGGCATCCGTGCGCAACGTCGCCCGAAGCCCGCCTTTGCGGAGGTAGGCGACGAAGGTCTGTTCGTCCTCAGCGGAAATGTAACGCAATTCGAAGCGGGATGCCTCGATCTGACTCTCAATCTGTTTATAGAAGGGCAGTTGTAGCCCGCACCAGTGGCAGGTCGAGCTCATCACGATGATCACAGCTCGCTTGTTGAGCGTGACATTGTCGCCGGCCTGGATCACGGGAGATGGCTCTCCTGGCGGAATGAAACCCTCTACAGCCAGCGGATCGTCAGCGGAAGAGCCGCTCGACACGATGTTCTTCACAACGATCCCAGTCAGGAACAGGCAGACGCAGATGAAGACCACGTCTGCCGCGCGCCCAATCACTCTACGACTCTTGTCGGTCATTGCCGATCCTCTGGGTGAGATGTCACGGGCCGCAGCGCTGCGGCCGCGACCCGTGGCTGGCTCGTTACTTCGGAATCTCACATCCCTGATTCAGGCAGTCGGTGCCGGTCCAGCCGCATCCCAGGAATGTCCCGTTCTGGGCGCTGCATGCAACAAGCGCGTCGACGCAGTAGACCGCGCAGATACACTCCGGGCACTCTCGCGCCTTGGTTGTCTTCGACGCGACCAAAACAAGTGCAGATAACAGGAGCATCTGCGCACTTCGCATAACCAGCTGTCGATTCATGTCTCTCCTCCTCTTGTGGCGTTCCACTCGTAATCGCCGAAAACGGCGCTGGTATAAAGAACGACGCGGAGCGAAAAAGCGAACAGGGCCTGAGCTTCTCTGCGGAGTGGCCGGCGGCGGCTTCTGCCGCCGCCGGCCACTGGCCTTTCTAATTGACGCTCTTGGGAGCGCCGGCGATTGGCGATCGCGGTGCCGCCGAGTTCGCCGGGACGCCAGTCTGGTCAGCGTTGGGCTCGGAGATCGGCTCTGGCGTTGCGCCGGTGGGGCACCATGGTCCGGCGAAGATGCCGTGAACGCGATCGCCCGACGAGTGCACGCCGGCTTCGACAATGGTCCGCGCCTGCGTGAAGTCCGCTTCCGCGATGAACGTGCGACCGGCGCCCGTGGCGAGTTGCGCGGCCAGCCGGCCAACCTGCGTGACGAACGCCAGCACATTTGGTGCGCCGGACTTCCATCGATTCACATTCTGGGCAATGGGCTCGGCGTAGCGCGTCCGCAGCGCCGTGATCGCGCTCCGCTGGATGCGCATGGCGCCCGCGCCCTGTCCCAAGGCGAAGTAGAACTGTCCGAGAATTTCCTCGGCGGCTTGCGAGGTGTGGTTGATCGTGGCTGTTGTGCCGGTCTGTGCGGTCATGTCTCTCTCCTGATGGTCTCGGCCATCAGGCGAGAGTGAGCGACGGTCAGCCGGCCAGCGCCCGTTGCGTGATTGCTAATTCACGAGCCGTGTGCGGCCGTGGCCTCGTCACCGTCGCCCCGGAGCGGAATTGTTCCGGTGATGGCTTCGTGAAAGAGAACGACAAGACTCCCCAAACCGAACATGCGCGAGTCGAGCGCGGCGGCGGTCGGTGGCCGATGTTCGGATTTGACGGGTTCGTCGTTCTACAAAGAGGTGGCAACTGTCGCTGAGCCATCAGAGGCGCCACCGAATCGCGTGGGTAACGTGTGTCGGACCCGCTGGCGTGTTGGCGTGGGCGGCACTCGTCCAGGCTGGAGGGATCGCAGTGCGTTGGTTACTCAATACCGTGTCGTTCGTCGCTTTGCTGGCGATCGGTCTCATGTTTCTCTGGAGCGCAAACCGCTCGTCGGCCGGGGGCTCCCGAGAAGAGGGCGCTATTCCCAGTGAACCGGTGACACTGGCGGGGGCAGAGATCGATGGATCTGCGACAGCGACCGATGTGGTCATGGTGTTTTCAGATTTCCAATGCCCGTATTGCGGCAAGTTCGCGCGTCAGACTATGCCACGTCTGCGGGAGCGCTACGTTCGGACTGGTCGTGTCCTGTTGGCCTTTCGGAATCTGCCGCTGACAACCATCCACCAATTTGCCAGGACGGCGGCCCAAGCCGCGATCTGCGTAGGTCGGGAAGGTCGATTTTGGGACATGCACAACTCACTATTTGAAAACCAAGCCCAGCTTGCCGAGCCTGCTCTTCGCGAACGTGCTATGCGCTTTGGACTCACGCAGCAGAGGTTTGACGCCTGCCTCGCCGATGACGTCATCGGGAACGAACTCGAAGACGACGCCAGTCTGGCGCGGCGACTGGGCGTGAAGAGCGTGCCAACCGTAATGGTGGGCCGTCTGCGTTCTGACGGACAGGTAGATGTGACGAGACGATTCTCTGGCGTCGCCAGTCTCGATGAGATTGGCGAGGCCATCGCGAGCGGGCACGTGGGGAAGCAAGAGTAAGGAACTCAAACAAATAGACGGTCACAAGGCGGTCGCTATGGGAAGTGTGCGAAAGAGGGGGCTTCGTCTCGGGTTCTTGGGATTGGGCCTGGCCGTGATGGTTGCGCTCGGTACCAATGCTTACGCCAAGGGCAGGTTCGTGGACTGTTTCGAGGAATGTGGCCCGACAGGCGGTGAGTGCCACGTGTGGGCATTCAACTGCACGAGTTGCGATAGTGGCATCAGTGGCGATGGATGCTGGGTCACCGGGTCGGGCTGCTCCGACATCGGTTGTAAATGCAACAGCGGCAGCGGCTGGAGCTGCAACTCCTACTGATCGGCCCCGGCTCGCACTTAACGTTACTGACACAAGCGGCGATCGCCGCGGAGCCACTGCCGAGAGTGCGAGCCGTTTCATTCAGTGCCCGAACTGCGGGTCGATCTGGATCGGGAATCCAGCCCAGCCGCGGTTTTGCGTCGGCGAAGACTTGGGTGTGTATGTCAGAGTGACCCTACGTTGGGAAGAAGGAGGTTCTGATCATGGCTAGCGAGTGTAGGCGAACCGTAAGGCTACGGACGAGCATTCAGGGGAGGGCTCGTACGCTCGTCGCCGTATCGGGACTAATCATCTGTGCAGCATCGGCCCCGGAAGGCGCGGAGCAGTCAGCCGCAGCTTCAGCGGCCGCCCTCTTGAGCGCCGCCCGCGTGTCACTAGGTGGCGAAGCCGCCTTGGCCGGCGTTAAGACACTGGCGATCAGCGGCAGGCAGCGCGACCGAAATGAACTCTATGGCCAGGCAGCCGATGCCAGGGAGCAGTTTACGTCTGGGGATCTGGAGATTCGTGCCATGTTGCCCGATCACTACGTGCGCACCGAAACGACCATGGCTTCAGGTCGAAGGTTCCCGAGCGAACGGCAAGGTTTCATCGGCAAAGCCAGTGTTGATGGCCGTTCGGCGGGCAGCGCGACGTTTCAACGAGCTGAGTTCGCCCGTCTCTTGCTGCTGCTGCTGCTGAAGACCGACACGGCTGTGCCCATGACGATCCAGGGAGCCTCGTCGCAAGACAGTCTGGAGTTCGCCGACGGACAGGGAACCCACTACCGCGTTGACCTGGACGGGACGACGCACAGACCGACCCGGCTGAGGTTCACAGTCAGAAGGATCGATTCTGACGGTCTTCCCACTGGTGATGCTGTTGGTGAGTTGGCCAAGACGGTCGTGGGCCGTCGCGATGTCGGCGGCGTGAGTATTCCCGACCACATCACAACCACTGTCGCCGGCGAGCTGCGGCAAGAGGAGTGGTACCAGTCGGTTCAATTTAATGTGCCAATGACGGCGCAGTCGTTCGCGAAGCGATGACGGCGGCGGGCGGGGGCTGATTCCTCCCCATTCCTGAGACGAGTTTCTATGACGCGCAGAAGTTTGCTGTTTGTGGCGATCACGGGATGTCTTCTGTGCTCTGTTGCAACGCTTGTTTCCAGCCTTGCCGCTGTCGGCGCGACGCCGGCTTTCTTGTTCGGCTATAGCTCGAATCTAGCGTCGTTGTTGAGATGGCGCGGTCTGCCCGTCGAGTTCTTCGGGGCTGTCTGGTTCCTTGGGGCGATTCTCTTAATTGCCTCCGAAGGCAAGGATCAGCGTCGCCGAGGTGGTGTGGCAGCTGGTTTGTTGATGTCGGCGATCCCGTTCGTTGGTCTTGGCGCTTGGCTGGTCTTTGATAGGCATTTCCCGTGCTGGCCGGTGCTTATGGCGACGGCGTGCGCCACTGCGCTATTGATAGGGGTGGAGTTCCCAGGATTTAGTGGAGAGAAGCTAAAGCATCCGTTGAGGAGCGGAGC
>CAYHEX010000072.1:0-14672 GCA_964355365.1 uncultured Solibacteraceae bacterium
CCCATCCACCGCGGCCGCGATGCCGGCTGAAAGATCACCGTCGCCGATCAGGCGGATGCGCGCGCCGGCCGTGCGGATATCGGCGATCAGCTTCTCGTGCCGATCCCGGTCAAGGACCATGATGACCAGATCCTCCACGCGACGCTCGAGTGCCTTCGCAATGGAGCGGAGATTGTCCTTCACAGGACGGTCCAGGCTCACCGCGTGTTTCGCGCGGGGCCCCACCACCAGTTTCTCCATGTAGAGATCGGGCGCATGCAACAGGCCGCCCTTCGACGCCGCGGCAAGTACCGCGATCGCGTTGGCGGCGCCGGTGGCGCACAGGTTCGTGCCTTCGAGTGGATCCACGGCGATGTCGACCTCGGGCAAGCCCTGCACACCCTTGGTGGCTGCGCCGACCTTCTCGCCGATGTAGAGCATCGGCGCTTCATCACGCTCGCCTTCGCCGATGACAATCGTGCCGTCCATCGGCAGGTCGTCCATGACGCGGCGCATCGCCTCGACCGCGACGCGGTCCGATCCATGACGATCGCCCTGGCCCATCGTATGCGCGCAGGCAATGGCCGCCTGTTCAACCACCTTGAGGAAATCGAGGGAAAGGTCGTTGTTATCCACGTTTCACCACTACTCCATCGCCCACATGCACGCCAAGGACTTCTGCCGCGCTCGCGGCATGTGCCGCGAATTCCAGATGATCCGTACTGCCAAACAGCGCGCCCACGTCCCCGGTCGCGATATCTGAGTATGTTGACACGATCCGCGCAACCGTTCGACCCGATACCGTCACCTGCAGCGGCGCCGGTCCGAACTTCTCGCATGTCTTCCGGTCGAGGTTGGTGACCACGTTGCCGAAGCGATCGATGCGAACCACGGCGCCGCACAACGCGCCATCGACGATCGCCGGCCGCGGCAGTGCCAGCACATGATAATCGCTCACCGGCCGGCCCAGCGCCGGCAACTGAATGCCCTTGGCCAGCCAAGCCGCGGCGGGCGCAAATCGGTCGCGGCCCTCGAAGGTGCGGCTGACGGTCGGACGCGCGTACTTGCGCTCAGTCAATTCCACGACCTTCTTCGGCGCAATCTCGTGGAATACCTCGGTCAGCACGCCGTTGTCAGGCGCAACGAACTTCCAGTCGCCGGCCTCAGCGGCCACCCCCCGCCGCGCCGTGCCCACACCGGGGTCCACCACCGCGAGAAAGATGGTGCCGGCCGGAAAATACTTGTAGGTGGCCGCCAGTTCCAGCGCCGCGAATGGGATGTCATGAGCCGGCAGATCGTGCGACAGGTCGATGATCGTCGCGTCCGGACAGATGCTCAGCACCACACCCTTGAGCACGCCCGCGTAATGATCCCGCGTTCCGAAGTCAGTGAGCAGTGCAATGGTCGGCTTGGTCATCACAGTCGGCCGCTCCCGCAGCCTCGACGTACCGTTACGGGCGCCGGAACAGCGTCTCGCGCGTGCTGCTCTTGAGCAGCACCGATTCGGCCACGATCAGGCCCTCAAACATTTTGATGATGTCACGAGTCAACAGCACGGTGCGGGCCACCGGCGTCGCCGGCGACACGCGGTGCTTCAGCGAGCCTTCGGCCAGCACGACGGTCTTCGTGTACTGCTTCAATTCCAGCGCGGTCGTGCCGAAGCTGCCGTAGAGTGCCCCCCCCTTGCGCAGCATGCCGGCGAGGCGCGCAGCCAACACGAGGCCAGAGCGGCGATCGAGATAGTCGAACAAATCCCAACATAGAATCCCGTCGATCGAATCGGGTGCCTGTGTCAGACGCGTGGCAAAGAACGTCGCCAGTGCGGCGCGGTCGCCGCGCCGGGCATGCGCTTCGACGTCTGAATAGAGATCTTCGACGTACAGCTTGCACGCCAGCCGTTCGCCAAAAAACGTGACGTTGGAGCCCACCACAGGGCCCAGGTCAAGCAGCCGGGGCGACTCTTGATGCCCGATCGCCGCCAGGAACCGCGGAAACACTTTCGTTGTGACGGTCGCGTCTACCGAAACAGGCGGCGCCGGTGGCGCCACCTGCGGTGGATCCGCGTGGCGACTACCCCACTTGAGCACGACGTCTAACGCGGAGCGTTGCTCGCCGCCGCTGCGGCTGGCACACCCGGTATGGAGACGGGCGCGGGAGTCGCGGGCTTGGCGGCATCAATGGCAGGCTTCGCGACATCACCAGGCTTTGCGTCGCCCGGCTTGGCCGCACCCGAGCGCTGCATGTCGATGCTGCCGCGGAAGTGCGCACCATCGGCGATGGCGACACGCGGCGACGCGAGATCACCGTCGACCGAACCGGCATCGCGGATGTCGATCTTCTCGGTGGCCGTGATGTTGCCGTGCACTTCGCCCTGCACGATCACCGCCTTGGCAAACACCGAGGCTTTGATCTTGCCGTTGGCTCCGATCGTCAGGATGTTCTGCTTGAGCTCAATCTTGCCTTCGACCTGACCTTCGATCGTCAGATCCTCGCTCGCGCTGAGTTCGCCCTTGATGACGACGCTCTTTCCAATGGTTCCGATAGTCACCATGTCACTCCCGGAGTTACCTGGTGTTTCTGCGCGGGGGCCGTCCGTTGGGACACCCGGCTTAACCGCTTCATCGCGCTTCCACATGTTTGTGTATCTCCAACGGCCGTTGAGGCAGACGAAGCGCCAGTATACTGGAGATTCAACCGATCACGACTGTGCGCATCTACCTCGATCACAACGCCACCACGCCCACGCACCCGCTGGTGCGCGAGGCCATGCTGCGCGTGCTAACCCAGGATGTCGGCAACCCGTCGAGCGTCCATTACTTCGGCCAGCGAGCGAAGGCCGTGATCGACGACGCACGGTCCGCGCTGGCGGGGCTGATTGACGCCGACGCCAGTGACATTGTGTTTACCAGCGGCGGCACCGAGGCCGACAACATGGCCGTTCGGGGGGCACTCGAGTCCAGGGCCACGCAAGGACGCCGAAGGCTCGTGACGTCGGCCATCGAGCACGAGGCCGTGCTGACCACCGCGCGCGCACTCGAACGACAGGGCTGGCCCGTCACCATTGTGCCGGTGGGCCTGAGCGGCGTCCTGGACCCGGCCGCGGTCGCCGAGGCGCTCACGCCGGACACCGCGCTCGTATCGATCATGCACGCCAACAACGAGGTCGGCACGGTGCAACCGATCGCCGAGATTGCGGCCCTGGCCCGCGCCGCCGGCGCCTGGTTTCATACCGACGCGGTCCAGTCCGTGGGCAAACTGCCGATTGCGTTACGGCAGTGGGCGAACGTCGGCGTCGACCTGCTGTCGTTGTCAGCGCACAAGTTCAACGGCCCGTCAGGGATCGGCGCGCTGTGGGTCCGCCGGGGCATTCGCCTCTCCCCCACCACCACGGGCGGGCGCCACGAGCGCAATCGTCGCGCCGGCACCGAGAACGTCACGGGCATTGTCGGCCTCGGCGCGGCGGCGACCGCCGCGCGCGAGTCTCTGGGCGCCACCGCTGTGCATACGGCGCAGTTGCGCGATCATCTCGAGCAGGCGTTGCTGGCCAGGATCGAAGGCGCAGTGGTCAATGGCGACAGGCTGGCGCGGATCCCCAATACGTCCAACATCAGCTTCGACGGCGTGGAGGCCGAGTCGCTCCTGATCGCACTCGATCTGGAAGGCATCGCCGTCTCGACCGGCGCGGCGTGCTCGTCGGGCACGCTGGAGCCGTCGCACGTGCTCCAGGCGATGGGCGTGCCAAAGGCCCGCACGCGCAACTCCCTCCGTTTCAGTCTCGGCCCCACGAACACGATGGAAGACATCGAGGCCGCGATCCGCGTCATCCCCGGGCTGGTCGAGAAACTGCGGCGCCTCTCGCGCACCGCTGCGGCGGTGCGGTAACCATGCGCATTGTCGTCGCCATGTCGGGTGGAGTGGATTCGTCGGTCGCCGCAGTGCTGTTGGCCGAGCAAGGGCACGATCTCGTCGGGTTCTCGATGCAGCTGTACGACCAGCGCGACTCGCCGGAGTCCTGGGGTTCGTGCTGCAGTCTCGGCGACCTGCAGGACGCCAGGCGCGTGGCCAACGCCGTCGGGTTCCCGCACTACATCGTTAATTTCGAAGAACAGTTTCGCAAGGCCGTGATCGACAACTTCGTGTCTGAGTACGCGGCGGGCCGTACGCCCATCCCGTGCGTGCACTGCAACTCGGGATTGAAGTTCGCCACGCTCGTGGAGCGCGCCGCCGCGCTCAATGCGGACATCGTCGCCACAGGGCACTATGCGCGCGTTGATCGCGATGACGCGACGGGGCTCTACCGACTGCGCCGCGGCGTCGACCGCGAGAAGGATCAGTCGTACTTCCTGTTCTCGCTCACGCAGGCCCAGTTGGCGAAAGCGTCGTTCCCCCTTGGCGAGTTGACGAAGCCGGAAGTCCGGGCGATTGCCGAACGCCGCGGCCTCGCCGTGGCGGCCAAGCCGGACAGTCAGGAAATCTGCTTCGTGCCCGACGGCGACGCCGCGGGGTTTGTGGCCCGGCAACTCGCCAACATCCCGTCGGGCAACATCACCGACACCGCGGGCAAGACACTCGGCCAGCATGGCGGCATCCATCAATTCACGATCGGACAGCGCAAGGGACTGGGATTGTCGAAGGGCATCCCGCTCTATGTCGTGAAGATCGATCCGGCCGACAACAGCGTGATGGTGGGCGGCAAGCAGGAACTCGGTCGCACCGAACTCACGGCATCAGGCGTCAACTGGATCGCGGGGGCGCCGCCGAGCAGTGCGGTACGCGCCTGCGCCCAGATACGACATCGGCACCGGGAAGCGCCTGGAGTGCTGACGCCACACGGTGCCGATCGTGCCGGAATGCTGTTTGATGAGCCGCAGACCGCCGTGACGCCCGGTCAGGCCGTCGTGTTCTACGACGGCGAGGCCGTCATCGGCGGCGGCTGGATCGACTAGTGTCCGGACGCTTCGAGATACCGTTCGGCGTCGAGCGCAGCCATGCAGCCGGAACCCGCCGCCGTGATCGCCTGACGATAGACATGGTCCTGGACATCGCCGCACGCAAACACGCCGGGCACACTCGTCTTTGATCCGTCTTTCGTGACGAGATAGCCGGTCGCATCGGTTTCCAGCCACCCCGAAAACAGCGACGTGTTCGGCGTATGACCGATCGCCACGAAGACGCCATCCACGGGAATCTCTTTCATGGCGCCCGTCTTGAGATTGCGCGTCACCACCGCGGTGACGGCTCCCTGCTCGGCGCCGAGGATATCCGCGACCTCGCTGTCCCATTCGAACGCGATCTTCTCGTTCGCCGTGGCCTTGTCCTGCATGATCTTCGAACCACGCAGCGCATCGCGCCGATGGATCAGCGTCACCTTCGACGCAAAGCGCGTGAGGAAGATCGCTTCTTCGAGCGCGGAATCCCCGCCACCGACAACCGCGATCGGCTTACCGCGGAAGAAGAACCCGTCACAGGTCGCGCACGTGGAGACACCATGTCCCATGAGCGCGCGCTCGTTCGGCAGTCCCAGCAACTTCGCGGACGCGCCCGTCGCGATGATCAGCGCGCGAGTCTCGATCGGCCCCTGATCGGTCGCGACGGTGATCGTGTCGCCGGACATCGCCACGGCGCTGACGCGCCCCTGCATGATCTCGGCGCCAAACCGTTCCGCCTGGGCGCGCATGTTGGCCATGAGCTCCGGCCCCATGATGCCGTCGCGGAATCCGGGGAAGTTCTCCACCGCCGTGGTCATCATGAGCTGACCGCCGGCATCGAGTCCTTCGATCACAAGCGGCGACAGATTGGCGCGCGCGGTATACAACGCCGCCGTCAGTCCCGCGGGGCCCGATCCGATGATGACGACGTTACGCAAGGTGCTTGTCGATCATCTGCTTGAAGGCCGCTTTGTCGGCCAGGCCCACCACCTGATCGACCATCTGGCCGCCCTTGAACAGCATCACCGCAGGAATCCCGCGCACCTGAAACTGGACCGTGATCTGCTGATTCTCATCGACATTGAGCTTGCCGACCTTGATCTTGCCGGCATAGTCGGTCGCCAGCGCGTCGATCGTCGGACCGAGCGCGCGGCACGGGCCGCACCATTCCGCCCAGAAGTCCACAAGGACGGGCGTGCTCGCCTTCAATACATCCTGATCGAAATTGCTGTCTGTAAACGTCGCTACGTTGTTCGCTGCCATGCTCGTCTCTCTCGCCTTTTCCAGTTGCCGGTGACGGTGTCACCGAGTTCACAGATCGCGCGCGTCTCGCCGTGCACGCTTATACACTTTGACATATTCCCCGGCAGCCTGGTCCCACGAATGGTCGTCGGCCATGCCTTCCGCCATGAGTCGCGACCACTGATTCGGACTGTGGTACAGACGCAGCGCCTGCCGCAGCGCCGCGACCAGCGCCTCTGCCGATCCACCGCTGAACTTGAACCCGTTGGCATGGCGCGCATTGGGCCGGAAGGTTCGAATCGTGTCGTCCAATCCGCCGACCGCATGCACCACCGGCACCGTCCCGTAGCGCAGGCTATACATCTGATTGAGTCCGCATGGCTCAAACACGGACGGCATCAGGAAGAGGTCCGCGCCCGCTTCGGCCAGATGCGTCCGCGCCTCGTCGAACCCGAAGAACACACCGACGCGCGACGGATGCCGGTCGCGCAACGTCTGCCACATCTGCTCGTACTTCTTCTCGCCGGACCCGACGATCACCCACGTCGCATCAAGAGCCATCAGTTCGTCGCTCACCTGATGCATCCAGTCGAGCCCCTTCTGCGCCACCAGCCGAGAGACCATCGCAATCACGGGTCTCGCCAACGCATCGTCGCCCTGCGGCAACTGAAACAGATTCAAGAGGGCGCGTTTGCATTCGCGCTTGCCCTGCAGATCGCTCGAAGAGAAATGGGCCGGCAATAGCGGATCGGTCTCCGGGTTCCAGGCGCCCGTATCAATGCCGTTCAAAATGCCAAGATAACGCTCACCGATGTTCTGCAAGGCGCCCTCGAATCCGTAGCCGAACTCGGGCGTGAGCGTCTCCACCGCGTAGCGCGGACTGACGGTCGTCACGTAGTCGCTGTAGGCCAGCCCTGCCTTCAGGTAGCTGAACTCGTTCCAGAACTCGGCGCCCTCCATCGTGAAGACGCTCCAGTCCAAGCCGAATCGCGGAACAATCTCTTTCGGAAACCGTCCCTGATACGCCAGGTTGTGAATCGTGAAAACCAGACCGGCACGCGACAGGCGAGGCCAGCGGCGTCGCTGCGTGCGCAGCAGCACCGGCACCAGCCCGGCCTGCCAGTCGTGCGCGTGCACGACCGTCGCCGCTGCCGGGCCATCCGCTTCCGCAAAATCCAGCGCGGCCGCGGCCAGCACCGCAAAGCGATCAGCGTTGTCGGCGAAGTCCTGTCCGCCGACGCCGTAGAACCCCGCACGATCGAACAGCGCGGGACACGCCACGAAGACGGTGCGGACGCCATCGTCGGCGTCACGCACGTGCCATTCGACCCCGTAGCGCACGGTGCCGATGACCACCTCACCGCTGCGAGTCGTGACCGGCTCCGGCTCGAGGCCGCGATACTTCGGCAGCACCACCGTGACGCGGTGGCCGAGTCGGGTGAGCGCGGCAGGAAGCCCCGCCAACACGTCGGCCAGCCCTCCGGTCTTCGCCCAGGGCGCGACTTCCGAAGACACCATCAGCACATGCAGACGCGGCGTGCGTCCTGCGTACTTGCGAGTCGGAAGAACGGAGGGGCTAGCGGATCGAAGAGGCGAAGGCTGCGGGCCGGGCATCGTCAGTCCCAATAATGCCCTGCGCCTTGCCCACCACCCAGTTAAACAGGTGGCGCGCTTCCCAGAATCGGGTGGCGCTGTTGGCGGCGCCGAGCACAACGACGGCCACCTGACTGCCCTGCGGAATCTGGAGCAGCGTGGCCAGACAGTAGCCGGCCTTGCTGATGAAGCCGGTCTTTCCGCCGAGAACGTCGATGTCCGTGCTGAGCAACTTGTTCGTGCTGTGGATCTGGATCACACGGCGTGGCGTCTTGATGACGTATTCGGCCGTGCGCATGATGGAACCCAGCCGCGGATCGCCGACGGCAAAAGCGATCAGATGCGACATGTCATACGCCGACGACACGTTGTCGGCGATCAAACCCGAGGGATCCAGGTAGTGCGTGCTGGTCAGCCCGAGTTGATGGGCCATATCGTTCATGCGCCCAACAAACGCCGACGTCCCGCCCTCGGCCGTGCGCGCAAGCGCCCGCGCTGCCGCGTTGTCTGAGGCAATCAGCGTGAGATGCAGCAGATCGCCCCATGTCACCAAATCGCCGGTCTTAAGGTGGGTCACCGAGGCACGGAGCGTGTCTGCCCGGGTAATCAGCACCGGCTGGTTCATATCCGGGTCGTCGGCCACGAAGGTCACCGCGGTCATGACCTTGGTCAGGCTCGCGATCGAGCGAGTCTCGTGAGAGTTCTCTTCCCAGAGGACCTGGCCGGTCGAAGGGTTGAACACAATCGCTGCGGCCGCACGCACGTCAGGCACCAGATTGCCCAGCGCGTCTCGCTTGAACTTGGGAAGCGATGCCTCACGCTGCTGCCGGAGCGCAGCTGCGGCTTTGGCTCGAGCCGCTGATCGGGCACGAGCCACGGCCGTTCGGCTCCTGGCCGGCGCCACCGCCTTCGGGGCAACCGTCGGCTTCGCCGTGGACCCGCTCTGGGGTTTGGCCGGCACCTTCGTCTGACGCTTGGGGGCAGGGCGGGCATCGGCCGTCGCGCACACAGACAGCAGCCCGACGGCGCACAACGCGCTGATCAACCCGCGAAAAGAAGTGTGGAGTCTCATGCTTGCCGAACGCGGGCGATAGTACCATCACAAGTACAATCGCTGCAATAGGTACCGGTCATTCCGTCACTCCAGACTTCAAGACCCGAGGCCGTCATGAACGCTCCACAAGCAGACCAGGCTGCGCACTTCGCACACTTGGAGTATCGGTCGCTCCGCGCCACAATTCAGCAACGAGGGACGCTGCGGGTGATTGTGGCGCTCGTCACCTGGTCGGTATGGGCCGGACTCGCGATGCTTGGCTGGACCAGCGGCGTATCCCCGATCGCGGGAATGATCCCGTTGCTGCTGCTCGTTGGCGGCTTCGAATTGGTACTCAGCCTCCACACTGGCGTGGAACGGGTCGGCCGGTACCTGCAAATCACCTTCGAGTCAGGTCATTCGACCCCACCCGCCTGGGAGCATGTCGCGATGGGCATGAGCCGGATCTGGCTCTCACCCGGTGGGTTGGATCCGCTCTTCTCCGGTGTCTTTTTGCTGGCGACGCTGATCAACGCTCTGCCTGCTCTGGTGTCGAGCTCCACTGCCGAGCAGTCCGGTGCGGCCATCGTCCACGCCGCCTTCGCGGTTCGAATCATGATGGCCCGGCGGTTCGCCGCTCGACAACGAAGCCACGACGCCTCGGCCCTGCACCAAGTCATTTCATCCAACTCTTTGGTGTCAAAGATTCAACAAGGGAGGTAATTTCGACTCACTTTGCCCTGACGAGAAACAAACTCCCTCTGAGCGACTCAAGCTGACACTGGGCATGCCGATTGCAATACAAGAAAGGCAGGAGTGCTGCTATGAGCCTGGTTCGCCTACTCGGATTCACAACCCTGACCTGCGGATGCGTCTCTGGCCGCTACCATGAGATGGCGACCGCTCGAGAGATTACGTACATCGAGGAAAAGGGCTCAACCTGCAGCCATTCCGGTCACCAGCGCAACCAGCCCGTCGCACCAAACCGCGTGGCCCACGGCCTCGGCGGCGTGATCGTTCGGGCCTCGTAGTCCCCTCTCCGGTCGGCTGACCGGCACCCCAGCGTCGATTTTCCGTACGGCCCTCTGTACTTCCTTCCCGTTCCTGCCGACAGTTCTTAGGTATGGCCTTAGCACTGCTCGCACCTCGGCCTGAACGGCCCTGGCAGGAACTGACTCTTGGCAAGGCAACGATGCGCTTCTATTTGGGCGACTGCCTTTCCGTGTTGCCCTCACTCGCCCCGGCATCCATTGGCGTCATCGTGACCTCCCCGCCGTACAACATCGGCGTGCAGTATCGATCCTACGAAGATGACATGCCTCGGACCGAGTACCTGAACTGGACGGACCGATGGATGCGGGCGGCCGGCAAGGTCATGGACCCGGCCGGCTCCGTCTTTCTCAACGTTGGAGCGAAGCCCACCGATCCCTGGGTGCCCCTCGAGGTCGCGCAGGTCGCTCGTCGCTACTTCAAACTGCAGAACACCATCCATTGGGTCAAGTCCATTGCGATCGACCGCGAATCGGCCGGCGCAGCCACAGGACTCGAGAAGGATCTTGCCGTGGGACATTACAAGCCGATCAACAGCGAGCGGTTCGTGAACGACTGCCACGAGTTCATCTTCCACTTCACGCCGGGCGGCCGTACGCGGCTCGACCGGCGGGCCGTCGGCGTGCCTTACCAGGACAAGTCGAACATCAAGCGATGGGCGGGGTCGGGCGAGGGCCAGGACAAGCGCTGCCGCGGCAATACCTGGTTCATTCCCTACGAGACAATTCAGAGCCGTGACCGCGATCGCCCGCACCCGGCCTCGTTCCCGCCGAAAGTGCCCGAGCAGTGCCTGCTGCTGCACGGCCTCGACCGGGCGGGCGTGGTCATGGACCCATTTTTAGGGCTCGGCAACACTGGTCTTGCCGCCGCCAAACTGGGGCTCAACTTCGTCGGCATCGAGATGGATGAGTACTACTTGAAAGAGGCCGTCGAGCGGATCCGCGCGTCGATCTAGTCAGCGGGACCCTGAACAACCATCAGCGTGCTGAAACACAAAGGGCCGGGTGCCAAATGGCAACCCGGCCCTTCGCTTGTACTGACTCGGACTAGAAGCGGATGCGACCGCCGAGTTGGAGCTGCCACCGCGAACGAAGGTCGTCACGGAAGTATTTCGTGAACGAAGCGCCCGTCAGCGTCGTGAGGTTGTAACCGACAAACGGCGCTGTGGCCGTCACTGAGGTCGGGTTGCTGCTGATGACCTGCAGCTGATTGAACGACGAATACTGGAACAGACCGCCCTTGTTGTCGAACAGGTTGATCAGGTTCAGTGCGTCGAGCGTGATTTCCGCGCGGACCTTCTTGAACGGCAACTGCACGGCGAACTTGCCGTCCAGCGTATTGGTCCAGGGCGAGCGGCAGGCGTTACGCGGAATGATCTTGCCGACGAAATCCTTGAGGCACGGATCAGCCTGCACGAAGGTCAGCAGGTCGTTGTACGAGCCGCCCGTGTAGGTGTAGCCACCCTCGGTGGCACTCGCCGGAATGTAGAGCAGATCGTTCGTGCCACGCCCGTCGCCGTTCACATCGCGGCTGAACGCCATCGTGTACGGACGACCCGACGTGCCCGCGTAGAACATGCTGAGCGTGCCACGCGCGCCCTTCGGCAGTTTGATCTCGTACGACGCCGATGCATTGATGCGGTGACCGACCGCGAAGCTCGAACGCGTCAGCGGCTGATTGTTCGGGTCGCCGGGCACTGAGGTGTTGCCCCACGCCGACGCCGCCTGGTCAGAGGTCACGTCCGGCACGCTCTTCGAGTCGTTGTAGGAGTAGGCCCCCGAGAAGAACCAGCCATCCTTGAACGGTCGACGCACTTCGTAGCTCGCCGTCCAGTTGCCGCCCTGATCGGTGTTGGTGAGCAGCACCACGTCCGACAGCGTCGAGACCTTCTTGATAAAGAAGGGCCGGCCGCCGACGCCCGTGAGCGTCACTGACGGCACGTAGTTCAGGTTCTCGTACCGCACGTCATTCTGAATCAGCGACCACACGAACTCGCCCGACCCATACAGACCGAACGGCAGTTTGCGGTCCCAACCGAAGTTGCCGCGCAGCACCGAGGGGTACTTGAAGTTCGGGTCGATGAGGTCGATCTCGTTCGTGAACGAACCCGCCGATGCACCGGTGATGACCTTCGCCTGGTTGTTCGGATCGGTGACAAACGGGATCTGGTTGGCCGTGTTGAACGACGCACCCATGCGCGTGAAGTCGACGCCCGTGTTGCCGTATTCGTTCGAGATGAACACATACGGCGGACGTCCTGCGAAGATGCCGACGCCACCGCGCACCTGCTCGGATCCATCGCCGTGCAGATCGTAGTTGAAGCCGATGCGCGGCGAGAACAACGTGCTCTTCGGCGTGATGTCCGTGCGATAGCCGAAGTTCGTCACCGCCACGGGATTGGCCGTCGGCGTGTCCGGGTACTGCGGGAGGTCGAGTCGCAGGCCGTACGTCATGGTCACATTCGACCGCACGCGCCACTGGTCGCCCAGGTAGAAGCCCAGCTGCCTGACGCTGAACTTCGCTTCCGTCACGCTGCCCGCCGGGTAGCTCAGGTCATACGACTGCGCCTTGCCCGCGGCGAAATTCGCGAGGCTCGAGAAGCTGTAGGTGCCGAAGAAATCGCGGATGAACAGATTCCGGAACTTGAAGAACTGGTTGCTCGATCCGACGGTGAATGTGTGCTTGCCCTTGAGCAAGGTCAGCGAATCCGTGACCTCCAGGATGTCCTGATCCAGCTGATTCGCGCCGGAGAACTGCTCGCGGCCCGACTGGATGTTGACACCGGACGCCAGCGTCACGTTGACCTGCGGGAACGGCTTCTGCTCGAACGGCTGCGGCTCGCGATGATCGCGCACCGTCGTGTAGGCCACGCGCAGTTCGTTGACCGCGCGGCCGAACATCGAGTTCAACTGGGCGACCGACGAGTTGGTCTTGTCGGCGAAGCGGTAGTAGTTGTCCGGCGTCTTGAAGAACGTCGCCGACGGCGTGCCGATGTCGCTCAGCGCGTCGATGTAGTTGTGACGCACCGTCAGCTGATGCCCCGAAGCCAGGTTGAAGTCCATGCGGCCGAAGTACTTGTTGTTATCCGTCTTCTTGCCAAACTCGTCCTTGGCATTGGGCGACGGATCGTAGCCATACGTGTTCCGGAGGATCGCCAGATACTGATCGACCAGCGCGGCATTGTTGGGCGAGAACAGCACGCCCGTGGCGCCGACCGAGACACCGCTCGGCTTCAACCGACGATAGATTTCGCCGGACCCGAAGAAGAACGCCTTGTTCTCGATCAGACGACCGCCGAGGCTGCCGCCCCCCTGCTTTTCCTTGAAGTTCGAAATGGCGGTGTTCGTTGTGCCCTTGCCAACCCACTTCTGGTTGCGGCCAAAGTAGAAGCCCGTGCCGTGGAACGCGTTCGTGCCGCTCTTCGTGATGGCGTTGATGCCGCCGCCCGAGAAACCGCCCTGACGCACGTCGTACGGCGAGACCACCAGCTGAATTTCCTGAATCGCGTCGAACGCGATCGGCTGCGTCTCCATGCCGCCGCCGGGCACGCCGCCCGAGCCCGACAGACCGAAGAGGTCGTTGTTCAGCGCGCCGTCGATCTGGATGCTGTTCGTGCGGTAGCTGCTGCCCGCCACCGAGATCACGCTCGCGCCGTCGCCGCCCGCGCCGCCGACCGAGTTAAACAGCGGGTTGGTGCGCGCGATGTCGAAGATGCTGCGCGAGATCGTCGGCATGATCTCCTTGACCGCGTTCGAGATGTTCGCGCCCGTGCCGGCGCTCGTCGTGTCGATCTGCTGCGCCGCAGCCGTGACCTGCACGGTCTCGGACATGCTCGCCAGGCTGAGCTTGATCGTCAGGGTGCGTTCCCCGCCCAGCGCGACGTCGATGCCCTTCGTGACTTCATCCTTGAAGCCCTGCATCTTCACGGTCACGGTGTACGGACCACCGACACGCACATTCAGCATCGTGAACCGGCCCGTCGACTGGGTCACAGCTTCGTAAACGGTTCCTGTTGGGGTATGCACCGCAACAACCGCCGCACCGGGCATGACACCGCCCTGCGAATCAACGACCGAACCTGAAATGGTGCCGGTCGTGATGGTCTGCGCGACCGCAGGACGCGCAGAGATCACAGCGGCGCCCAGCGTGAGGCTGAGACACAGCGTGGCTTTTGCAAGAAGCTTCATTATCTTTCGTCTCCAGTTAGTTGTTGGTCGAACACAAAACAACGCCTGAACGGCCGACCAAGTCTCCGGAGTATAGCAGTACGAGGCGGCCGACGAGGGTGACCGCAATGCAACGAAAGGGTAACGCCCGGGAGCCCTACTTGATGACTTTGGGCGGCGGTTTGAGCGTGTATTCCTTGGTGTAGGTCAACTCGACGCCCGGCCGATTGACCCGGATTTCTACGGCCCGCTTCCGCCGGAGCGGATCAGGGTTGTTCGAGTAGTAGCCCAGCACGTAGTAGTCGCTCGCCTCGGCATCGGTCCGCTTGCGCGCCTTGTCAAAGTCATTCTGATCGACGACGGCGAACCCGCCGGTCTGCTCGGCGATCACGCGCAGCGTGTCCTGGGTCGACCGCACGTAGTCCTGATACTCCGACGTCAGCACGTCCTGCTGGTCCATGTCCGGCCCGGCCGTCAGCCCGCGAGGGTCAAGCGTGTACATGATCACGTTCGCCCGCTTGGCCTGGCGCGTCAGTTCCGCCAGTTGCTGCACCAGGTCCGCCTGGTGAAACGCGTTGTTCTGATCCTCGAACGGATTGCTCAGGAGCGACGGGTCCGGGGCATTCGGATCGGTCAGCCCGAGATCGGTCGAGCCGTTCCGGGAATTGGTCTGCGCATCCC
>CAYHEX010000073.1:0-14632 GCA_964355365.1 uncultured Solibacteraceae bacterium
ACCCGATGAAGCTGAATCCGAGCACGAGCAAGAACAGGGCGGAGTTCAGGAACGGTCCCACTCGTGGATCAACGCCGCCGGAGATAAGTTGATACAGAAACGGCTGGTGCAGGCCGTCGAGCAACGGCGAGGCCAGCGCCGCGGCGAACCGGACGCAGCCGATGCCCCCCGCGACGCGTGTGGCGGTCACCAACCACCGGGCGGAGCGCCCCGTCCGCGGTTGCGGGAACTCCAGGAGGAATCGGCCGACGAAGTATGGAGCGAAGACCGAGGGAACGACGTAGAGCAGGGGCTCCACGAAGGGCGCGCCGCCGACCATCAGTTGAGTCACTGCGGCGGTTGAGCCGCTGGCCACGAGCAGCATCGCTACGCCGAGTGAGCCGGTCCTGAACTGGCGGCCGTTCGCCAGCAGCAAGACCAGGGCGGGCACCAGCCAAGGCAGGTTCGCCAACACGGTCTGCGTGGCGAGACCACTGGAGTCAGCGATCGCGGGAGCGAGCGGCGTGGCCGCCAGCATCGCCACGAGGGCTTTCGTGCCGGCCGTGATCGCCAGTAGCCTGGTCGGCCACGACAGTTCGTGGGGGCTCACAGCAGGGCCGTGCGGCCGAACGTCGAGCGCAACTGGTTGGGTGAAGGCCACCGCCGGGGATTTTACTCGTCTTGCCCGTCGACGGCGCGGCGCAGTCGTTCAATGGCTCGGTTCACAGCCATGCGCGCCCCTGCGGCCGTCTTGTGGCCTGTCAGTTGTGCGACCTGTTCAAAGCTGTAGCCCATCTCGGCCCGCGCAATCAGGGCCTCACGATCGCGGACGTCGAGCGCCGCGAACGCTCGTTCGTAGCGCGCCTGCGCCTGAGCATCGAGCACATGGTCCAATGCCGACGGCGTCTCGTCGATCACGCCTGGATCGAGCGGCAGACCTGGCGGCTGGGCGACCCCGCGTCGGACCTGATCACGGAGACGGTTGATGACGGCCTGCCGGATGTAGGCATCGAGATCGCCGCGTTTGGCGAAATCGAGCTGATTGATCCGATTCCACACGCCCAGCGCGGCATCCTGGACGACATCATTGGTTTCAGCCACGCCGCGGGCCGACACCGGCACCCGGCCATGCGCCCAGACCCGCAGCCGCAGGATCGCGCGGCCAAACACCCGGTCCCACGCCGAGCGATCTCCGGCGCGACCACGCTCAACGAGCGCTCGTGTGGACGACTGGGATTCGTGCGAGGCGAACATTTATTTATTCCAGTCTGTTCGATTTGGCACTTTGGTGCGTTCTTTATATATGAGGACGTTTTTTTCGGGATATGGCCGTCACGGAGTGAGTCATGGGCGATTCGGACGTTGGAAACAAACTCGGGGCCGTGCGTCAGGACGGCTCGGGTGTGTGCGGTCTGACGCACGCGGAGCCCGCATGGCTGGGTGCAGCGCGCGGCACCGAGTGGTGGCACTGCCGCTCGTGCGGGTGGGTGTGGCACGAATTGCGGCCGGGGGATCTGGCTGAGGGCTCGGGGCGGGCGCCGTCTGTTCCTGAGCCTGGGATGGAGCACTAGCGCTCGGTGTGTAGAGCGCGGTGCGGGGATGGGTGTGCTGTCAAAGTGGCTGCGGGGGTCGGTGTAGGGTCGAGCCGGTCGCACGCCAACGACGACGTCTTTGGGGAGACGGCCCGTTGTGCGGCACATTCAGAAGCAGTGTCCTCTGTGCGTGGCGATGATCTGCTCACGCCTCGAGCCGCCTGCACAGAGGCGCTGCTGCTTTTGCAGCACAATGGTAATAGGCACATGGTTTAGGCGTCGCTTTCACTGTTGGGGAATCCTTTGGTCGATCATCCGCACGAACGCTGCGCGCTATGCGCCGAGTGGGCCGCCGACAACGAACTCGTGTCGGTGCCCGGGCTGAAGGGTCGGGTGTGCGCTCCTGGGTTTGGCTGCGATCTGGCCGATCAGCTCGCTCGGCAGGACACCGAACTCGAAGACGTGATTGTCGATAACCCACCCCATCCGTCCAATAGCCAGGTGCACTAGGCGCCTGTTTACGAATGCGCGGCCGCATCCGATAATGGCCGGGTGACCCGAATCAAGACGATAACGTGGCGGTTGGCCACCGCGTGCCTGGTGGTATTCGCCGCGGCCTGCGGCTCGAGCGCAACTCCGACCGCTCCAACCACGTCCGGCGGGACCCAGTTGCTCGCGCCCTCCAACTTCCGCCAGACCAGCCAGAAGGTCAACGCCACCACCAACGAAATGCAGTTTTCCTGGGACGCCGGCGAGCCGAGCTATCAGCTCGTGATCGGGTCGTCACCCGGCACGTCGAACATCCTGTCGACTCCGCCGATCACAGGCACCACCTACACGTGGGTGTCGCCGCGCCAGGCCGGCGCGTATTACGCGCGGCTGGTGGCTAAACGTGGCGACAGCACGAGCGCGTTCTCCACAGAGCTGTCGCTGTTCGTCGTCGACATTCGCAATGTGATCGACGCCCTGTACTTCCGCTCCGGGCCGATGGCCGACACGCCGTCGAATGCCACGACGAACCCGGTTGCGGGCGTGTGGGCGGACGGCACGCGCATCAATGTGCTGGTGTCGAACGAGGCAGGGACCACCGCGCTCGCCAACGCGCAGACCTTCACAGACCTCTACGCTGTTCTCATGGGCGGGGCAGTGACGGCGTCGTTGTCGATGACCAGTGACACCATGCGCGACCGAGACTACCGGGGGTTCCCAGAATTCACGATCGGTGTGCGCGTGCAGCCCGGTTTCTGCGGAGGCGCGCTGGGATGCGTTCCCGTCGGGTCCGGTCCGGCGCCGGTCGGGCCCAACAAGTCCATCGTCACGCTGGAACAGGGCAGCGGGCTCTACCTGTCAGCCACCGCGCACGAGATGGGGCACGCGTACGGGATCGGGCATGTCGTGGTCCCGATCGCGGGGCGGCAGGAACTTCGCTTCATGATGAGCCCGGTGAATGCCTCTGAGCAGATGACCGACGTGGAGAAACTCGCGATCACCCTGGCGCGTCAGGCCGGGATCCGCCCGGGCATGACGAGAAGCGAGGCCCAGTTACGGGATATGGTGAATCCCTACACGGGATCTACCGCTTCACCAGCTTCTCGATATCCGCGATCTCCATCGGCAGGCTCTTCGACAGATGCTCGAAGCCCTTTGCGGTGATCACGACGGGATCTTCAAGGCGGATGTAGATGCGCTCGTCGGGAATCGTGAACGCGGGCTCGATCGTGAACGCCATGCCGGGCTTGTAGTTGCCGTCGAAGTTCGGCGACACGTCGTGCACCTCCATGCCGATCATGTGGCCGAAGGAGTTGCGCGGCCGGGCGTAACCGGCGACGAAGCGTTCAGCGGCGGCCTTGATCGCGGGGTCTGTGAACGTGAACGAGGCCATGATCGCCTGCATCTTCTTGTACGTGCCGGCCAGACGCTCGGCCGCCGGCCCTGGTCCAATCGACGTCAGGATCGCCTTGTAGAGCTCGAGGTAGATGCCGTACATCTCGCGCTGGCGCGGCGTGAAGACGCCGGTGGCGGGGAAGGTCCGCGTCACGTCAGTGTTGTAGTACTTGTAGTCGGGCGCGTAGTCCATCAGCACGAGGTCGCCGGCCTTCAGCGTGTCCTGCGCCTGGTGGTAGTGCGACCAGAACGAGTTGGTGCCCGTGGCGACCAGCGCGAAGTAGGCGATGCCCTGCGCGTTGTTCTTCTTGAACACGTAGTCGGCCTCGGCCTCGAGTTCGTACTCGCGCATGCCGGGCCGCGTGGCCTTCATCGCGCGCTCGATGCCGAGATCCGCAATGCGCGTGCCTTCGCGAAGGAGCGCGATCTCGGCCGGGCTCTTGATCATGCGCATCGTGTCGAGGATCGGATCGAGATCCTTTACGGCTGCGCCGCCGGCCGCGGCCGCCACCTTGTCTCGGAAGACGGCCTCCTTCGTCGGTCGCTGATCCCACGGGTCGGCCTTGGTCGCCGTCTCGTGCGACCTGATGCGGTCGGGGGTGCCGGCGCCGAGCGATTCTCCGCGCGCCGGCATGTAGAGCGTGCGGCCCGTCATCGTCTTCACGGCCGCTTCGAACGTCGTCCGATCCGCGACCTGTTCCACGCCCGTCAGCCTCTTCGCTTCGTCGTCGGGTCCCAGCAGCGGGCCCTCACCCTTCTCGAGCGCCCCGTGCGCCGGGAGGAAGAGCGTGGACGACCTCGCGCGGCCGTCGATGACGAGGATCGCGCGCGGCACTTCGACGCCGCTGAGGTAGAAGAACTGCGCGCCCTGCCGGAACTTGGTGTACGTCGACGTCTCGGTGGCGCCGCTGATGACGGCGACGCCGTCGCCGATCGCCGCCATCACCTTGGCGCGCCGCGCCGAGAACTCGGTCGGTGTGATCGAGTCGGTAAACAACTTCTTGTCGGCCCGGATCGCGGGCGCACACAGCAGGGCAGCGGCCACAATGGCGAAAAGGATGCGCTTCATGCGGCCGAGTATACGACGGGGTCGTGCCCGACGCGCCGGTTCGCATACAGTGGTCGAGACCCATGCGTGACGACGACGAGATTGAGACCACCTTTCAGGTGTCCTGCCCCTACTGCGGCGAACCCGGCGAGATCTACATCGAGCTCGACGTGATGGGCACGATGGTCCAGGACTGCGAAGTGTGCTGCCAGCCCTGGCAGGTGCGCGTTGGGTACGACGACGGCATTCGCTACGTTGAGGTCACGCGCGGCGACGGGGAGTAGACAGGACAGCTGGTTATTTCTGAGCTGGTTAGCTGGCTATCGTGCTCCGTCACGATTTGGCATTCTGCCCGTCGTCCTGTCCGACTGCACGTTGCCGCCAGCGAGTGCGCCATTCGTGCTGTAGACGACCTGGCCCGCGGCGTTGAACACCGTGATCGCGAACGTGTCGCGGTTCCGCCCCGGCTCACCGTGATCCGCGGCTGTCGCCTCGAACGTGAATCCCCTGGCGCCATTCCATGTGGCGGCGCCACGAATCACCACCGTGTCGATGTCTGCCCGCCGACCCGGTGCGAAGGCCGGATCGTTGGAGAAGACAACCGAGGTGATCGTCGTGCTCTGGAGGCGATTGCCCCGCGGCCGATCGTCGCGATCGCCGACCCAGAACGTGAGTCGTCCCCCGAACTGCGTGGCCGAAGCGCGCCGGACATCGAACGTGAAGCGCTGTCTGAGATCGCGTCTGGCGACCGGACCCGCAAGATAGCCGTCGCCCTCCATGTGACCCCGCAGGAGCGGCGGCGCCACGTAGGTCGCCAGCGCGAGCGGGCTCAGTGACGTGACGTTCGCGCAGATCGAACCGGCGGCGAAGTTGGGTGCCGGCGCACTCGGCGCCAGAATCGTGCGATCGACGAGCGTGCCGCCCTCGTTGTGCAGTATCCGAACCGTGTCGAACACCGCCTGCGTCATGCCCGGAGGCACGCGGAAGCACACCGTCGTCGCCGGCGCCGCCACCGCCGTGGTGGTCACGTCATACGCCAGCGGCAGGAGCGTGTATCCGGCGGGGACTGATCCCGCCGCGGCGGGGCTGATCGCGACCACCGTGGTCGCGCCCGCGCTCGTCACGTTCGAGAAGCTCGCGCTGGCCAGCAACGACGGACGCACAGTCACGAAAGAGGCGACCGGTGTGTTGAAGAAGAGATGCAGCGCCTGCATTACTTCGGCGTTCACCTGGACGTTCTCCGGACCGTCGGGATAGCCCGCCACGGCGTAGCTGGCGAACCCGCCCGAGGGGAGCTGATGGGCCAGCAGGAAACACGCGGCACCGGCCACCGCGGCGTTCGCGGCCGGATCGCTGATCGATCCGAGACCCATCACGATGTAGCTCGTGATCTGCGCATCGCCCAGGTCCCAGCTGCCCGCGGGATCCTGCGACGCGAGCAGGAACGCGGTGTACTCCGCGCTCTTCAGCGTGAACGCCGACAGGTCGTGCACGGCCCAGAGCAGCGCGCCCTCGCCGAGCAGCGTGTAGTCGTACGAGTACGCGTTGCCACTGGTGCCGCAGGTCGGGCAGAGATCCCAACGGTGTGCCGGGTTGGTGTCCTTCCATCCCGGCAGCGTGACGGCGCCCTCCACGATGTCGACTTCGCGCGCGAAGATGCGGGCCGCGGCGCCGTTGGCGTACGTGAGGTTGCCGACAGCCTTCGCTGCGCGAATCAGGCCGGCGACGTCCCACGCGGCCAACGCGCGGAACCCTTGCGCTTCTCTCGCCGATAGGAAGTAGTCGACGCGCACGTTCGGATCGGGAGACCACGCCAGGATCTCGTTGAACCATGCGGTCGCGGTGGCGGTGTAGGTCGCGTTGCCCGTGACCTGCCCCAACGCGACGAGGAACTCAACGTCCGACGTGAACGGCCGCTGCTTGGGATTCTCCGCGGCATATTCGGCCACGAGGGCGTTCCCCGCATTCTGCGCGGCGGTCAGCAGCGCGGGCACGCCGGTGTGCTCGTACGACGCCAGCAGCCCCAGTGCCGTGTAGCCGAACGTGTTCGCGCACGACACGCCTGGGCCCGCGCCGCAGTCCACATCGTCAACGCCGAAGAACCATCCGCCGTCGGCGTGCTGCAGGCCGGCAATGCGCGCGCCGACGCTGGCAAGCGACGCGTTGATCGTTGCCGAGTCCGCGCCTGGCGCAACGGTGATGTCTGCCGTCGCTGTGCCCCCGCCGAGGCCGATGTCCGCGCCGCTGGTTGATGCCTGCACGGTGAAATGTCCCGGGGTCGTCGAGCCGGGAGGCAGCGTGAACTTCAACCCGGCGTGCCCTTCGGCGTACGTCAGGAACGTGCCGTTGGGCACCAGCGTTACGCCGTCGTTCTTGAACACCGTGCCGCCGATGATCCCGGTGATCTTGAAGTGCGTGACTTCAGCGCCATCCGCCGCGTTGCGTGAAATGACGAGGCCCGTGCACGACTGCGTGCCACGGCACGTCGTCGCGTTGGTCACGGTCGGCGTGTCGGCGACCGGAGCCACGCTGATCACCGCCGCGGTGCCGGCGCTGAGCCCGGTGCCCACGGCGTCATTCGCCGCCTGCACGGTGAACGTGAACGCCGTGGCGGGTGTGAAGAGATTTGCGGCCGGCGTGAACTTCAGTCCCGCGTTGCCTTCAGCAAACGTGATGAACTGACCGTCCGCGATTGGCGTCACGCCGTCGGTCTTGAACACCGCGCCGCCGCTGATGGCGGAGATCTTGAAGTGCGTGACCGCGGCGCCATCCAGCACGTTGCGCGAAATCACGAGCCCCGACGTGGTCTGCGTATCTTCGTTGGTCGCTGCGCCGGTGATCGACGGCGCGTGCGCCGCGCCGGTGGCCGTGAAGCAGACGCCCACGTCGTTGAGGGTCGGCGATACGCCGCTGTTCGAGGTCGTGAGCAGCGCCTGGTACTTCAGGTAACGCAGGCCATTGAATTGCGCGAGCGATGCGCCGTTGGTGAAGTACGTGGCGCCTGTGCCGTTCGGCCCGACGAACGTGAATGGGCCGTTGATGCTGTTGCTCGCCGCCACTTGAAACTGCACGGCGGTGCTGGCCGGCGTGGACGCCGTCCAACTGAGCGAGCCCCACGTGACGCCGGCGCCGGGCGCCGGGTTCGCGTCCTTCGTCGAGGATACAAACGTACCGGGCGAGGCGAAGCCCGCGGCCATGTAGACCTTGAACCCGAGATCGCGCCCACCCGAGGTCGCGTCAGCCGACCAACTGGAACCGCTGTTGGACGACGAGACCCTCGAACCGTTCAGGTAGGGATTGCTGTCCGGGCTGGTGCAGCTGCACAGGTACGCATAGATTCCGGCCGACGGATTCGCCACCGCGCGGATGATGACGGCGTACTTGGTCCCGGCCGTGAGCGTGGTCGGACTCGCGAACGTTGCGGAGTAGTAACCGCCGGCGCCGCTGGAGAAACCAGAAATCGTGGCCACCGCCAGATCCGCGCCGGTGGGCAGCCCGCCGGTCGTGGCTCGCAGTGACACGGTGAGGTTCGGCGTCGTCCCCGTGCAGCCGCTGCAGAAGAGGTTGAGGTCGATGCGCGTGACCTGGCCGGTCACGGTCGGAATGAATGTCTGACCCGCCCAGCTGGTGGACGTCATGCCGAATCCGTTGCTCGTTACAGTGAGGTTCTGCTGATTGATCGCCGCCGTGCTGACGAGCGTGACGTTGCCGGGATTGCCGGTCAGGTCGCAGTTGGTGGGCACGCCGGTCTGGAAGTCCGCCTGCGTGGTGTCGGTGAAACATCCGCTCGACGTGGCGGTCGCCAGCGTGAAGTCCTGTGTGGTGGTGACGCCTTGATTGATCACGATCCCGGCCACCGATTGCGGCACGAAGCCCGGCGAGCTGACGGCCAGGGATGGATACGTGCCGGCAGGGAGGCTGGCGAACGAGTACCCGCCGCCCACGTCGGTCACGGTGGTGCGGCTGCCGAGCGACACGGTGGCGCCGGCGATCGGTGTGTTGCCCACCACAGACCGAACCGTGCCCTGGAGCGTGCCGTTGGTGACGGGGGTGCACTCTGGAAACGCGAACGAGGCAATGCGCGTCTGGTGATTCCCGCCCGTCACCGTGTAGTACTCGCTCGTGTACCAGAACGTGCAGCCGTTGGGATCGAGCGTCATCGCGCTGTAGTCGCCCCAGCGATTCGTCGCGTTCTGCGAGCCCGTGCCCTGAATCAGCGTGGACTCGGTGTACGTGATCGTGTTGACGGGATCCGTCGCAAGCCGCCCCGCATAGCGCATGCTCGGATGCGTCGTCGCGTTCGATGCGGTGTATCCGATGGCTAGATCGCCGAGACGGTCCACCGCGCTGCTCGGCATGTAGCGATGCAGCGTCGCATCAGGGCTGTACGTGAACGCCTGTGTTGATGCGGCGGCCACGGTGCCGCCGGTCACGCCCACCTGATAGAAACGCACTGCCGCCTGTGCCGACGTCGCGCCCGACGCGCCGACCGTGTGGCTGTTCCACAACGACTCGACGCCGCTGATGTTGCTGTACTGGTTCTGCACCATCAAGCGCGGGTACAGCGTGTCCAGCGCGTTGGCCGGTGTCGGTGCGCGTCCGCTCGCGCCGGTGAACTGGCTCCAGTTGCTTGGTGTGATCGTGTGGAACGGACCCGTCAGCGTTGAGGTGGAGATGCTGTTCCAGTCCACATGGAGTTTCCACACGCCGACCACGTTGAGGTAGTTCCAGACGGAGACGAAGTAGTTCGGCGTGCCGGCTGGTGGGGTCCCGGTCTGCAGACGCGCATTGGCGGGCAGCAGCGTGAACTCGCCGGATGGCGCGTCGAACGAAGCGACTTGGATCGACGGCGCACCCGCATACATCTGCGCCTTGTTCAGCGCGTAGACGCGGACGTTCTGAAAGCCGCCGCCCGCAGGGTAGCCAAACATGTTGACGGACATGTACAGCCCGTCGGGCCAGATGCCGAACTTGCCGTAGTCGCCGAGACCGCCGACCGTGTTGATGGAGTAGAAGTTCCAGCCGCCCGACACCGGGTCGCCCGTTTTCGAGGCAGCAAAGCACTGGAACATCCCAGGCGGATTGACGACGTTATTGGCACCGTCGAGCTGAAACGCGAAGTCCGTGAGAATCCAGCGGTCTTCGAACGTGTCGTAGAGCACCACCGGGTCGCCGAAGTTGTCGGTGTCACACAGGTTGCCGAAGTTGCCCTGGCTCATCAGCGTGTCGAAGGTGAACGCGGCCAACCGCACGCCGTCGGTCTTGCGGTAGATGCCGACGGCGGTGTTGATGGCCTGCACGTAGTGGTCCGGACCCACATCGCCGTTGGTGTCGGGCGGATGGCCGGCGCCCCAGTTGGCGAAGTCGAGCCCTTCGAAGCTGGCGGTGGTGGCTGGGGCGGGCGCGCTCAGCGCCACAATCGGCAGGCTGGCGAGCGGATCCTCGGTGGTTGCGGACGTGCCGGGCAGGATCACCGGCCGCGCGTTGGGTTCCTCACGCTCGACGCGTTCCTGCACACGGCGCCGGCGCGCAGCGCGCATGTTCCGCACGTCGCCGTTGAAAGTGCCGGCGCCCTGCATGCGCTCCTCACGCGGCTGTCGTGCCGTGTTCGGTCGTCGTGGATCGGTCTGCGGATCGAACACGCCTGCGCGATTCTGTGCGGCCGGCGCGTCGCCGCCCGGCATCGATCGACCGCGCGACTCGGCGCGAAGGAGGCCTCGCTCGGCAGGCTTCGGAGTGAGGCACGCAGCGAGTGCCAACACGCCAACAAGGGTGGCTATCGCCGTCAGTGGCGATTGAACTGGTGAACGCATAGAAAAAGAAGTCCCTTTGAAATCGGAGGAGTTTGAGGACGGTAACACATTCAGAGCCTGTGCTACGCTCCTTCCGCCAGCGTCCGCGGAGGCCTCCCATGCGTCGTCAGATCGCTCTCCCGGCCGCGTTCGTTCTGCTCTGTTTCGCTGCCGGGCTGCCTGCCCAGCAGGCGACGTTTCGGACGAAGATCGAGCTCGTCAACATTGACGTCGTTGTCGTCGACAAGGACGGCAATGCGGTGCGCGGCCTCAAGGCGTCAGACTTCGCGCTGACGGATCGCAAGAAGCCTCAAACCATCAGGCGACCGCCTGGTCATGGTCTTCGTCGACGACCTCCACATCTGGAAGGGCCGCACGGACAAAGCCAAGGCGCTCGCGCGCGACATCGTCACCAAGCTCGGCACGCAGGCGTCGATGGCGGCGATCTTCACCAGCCGCAGCTGCGACGGATTCTCACGGAGTTCCGCAGCCGCTACGTGCTCTCCTTCACCCCGGCCGGTGTCGCCGCCGGCGGATTCCATCGTCTGGACGTGAAGGTCCGCCGTGGCGGCACGACCGTGAAGGCCCGGCAGGGCTACATTAGCGGCGGGTAGTGGACTTTCGTCGAGGCGTTGGTTTGTGCAGCTGCGAGTTGGCCTCGAGCCACTCGGCGAACGCCTGTTCCTTGAGTTCGCTGGCTGCGAGGGCGAGCGTCTGCACAGTGGCGTCCGCTTCGGTGGCTTCGAAGCGATAGCCGTTCAGTTCGAGAAACAGGACGGCAACGGCGAACCCGGAGCGTTTGTTGCCATCGACGAACGGGTGGTTCTTCACGAGACCAAAGGCGTAGCTGGCCGCGAGCTCGAACGTCGTGGGCTTGCCGTATGCAAAGAGATTCTCTGGTCGCGCCAGTGCCGAAGCGAGCAGACCGGCGTCGCGGACGCCGGAGGCGCCGCCGAAGGTGGACAACAGTTGCTCGTGTAGCGCCACCACCGTTTCGGGCAGCACCCAAACGGGCCGCTTCATTTTGCGAGTTCCCGCAGTGTGTTGCGGTAGCGGCGGATGATGCCCTGCGCCACGTCGAGCTGTCGCGTCGCCTCCGCGGACGTTGGGCTCATGCGCAGGCTGCCATCCGCGGCCTCCGTAACGCAGATCGTGTCGCCTGCTTCGACCTTGAGATAGGCCAGCGCTTCCTTGGGCAGGACCAGTCCGACGGAATTACCCACCTTGCGCAGCTTGAGTTCGAGAACCATGTGCCTAGTGTAGCTACAAGTGTTATAACGCTCAAGGGTCGCTGTTTCAGCCACGTAAACTCTCTCGCGGCCCCGGTTTGGGCTCATCCGTCGTCGCCGGGGCTCCGTATCTGCATGGCAAGGAGACCTGATGAGACACCTGACAGACGCCGCCACCCGCTCCCTGCACTGGAAGCAGCTCAAGCTCTTCGATTCCACCTACCAGCTCGTTGAGAATGACGAGGTGTTTGCGCGGTTGTCGTTCCCGAAGGTGTTCGGGAGCTTTGCGATCGCGGAGGCGGCCGGCGGCACCTGGACGTTCAAGCGTGTCGGCTTCTGGCACACGCGGGCGACGGTCCGGAAGGAAGGCGCGGACACGGAGCTCGCGGTCTTCGAGCACAACACGTGGAGCGGCGGCGGCACGCTCACGCTGGCCGACGGGCGGAAGATTCAGATCACGACGAACTTCTGGCAGTCGCGGATCGAGTTCCAGTGGGAGGACGGCCGCGCGCTCTTCCGTTACGAGACCGAGGGCTTCATGCGGCTGGGTGCGACGCTCGAGTTGCTCCCCGCCGGCGCCGCACTGCAGGAGCTGCCCTGGCTCCTTGCCTTCGGCTGGTATCTGGTGGTGATGATTCAGCACGACGCCGCCTCGCAGGCGGTCGTCATCGGCTAAGGCGAGACTCCGCGCGCTGCCGTTGTCGCGCGAACCGCTTCTTTGTGGCGGCGCTCGACAGATCGCGGAGTGTGTCGGATCCGATCCATCGCGCGGACCGCGATGTGGAGTTCTTGAGCGCCGTCGCGAGCGCCTTCGCTTCTTCATGCAGCGCGACATTGCGTTTACCGATTGTGCGCAACGCCCAGCTCACGCTTTTCCTGACGTAGTTGCGGTCGTCGGTGGCCGCGCGGCGGATCATCGGGAAGCACTTTCGCAGGTGCGCGTCGGTCGCGGTCTTGTCGTGCACGCCGACGCTCGCCATTAGCGCGAAGCCGGCGCGGCGCACGAACTCTTCTGGGCGCCGCTGCCAGGCGGCGATGCGGTCCCAGCGATGTGCGGTCTTATCGAACAGATGAAAGCAGACGGTGTCGCAGAGGGCCCAGTTGTCGAAGTCGGCGGCCCAGCGGTCCATCTGCACGGCCGTGACGCGTGCCGGGTCCTCAATCAACGCCGCCAGCAGGCGCGCTTCGTGCGAGCCGGTCTTCCACAGCGAGAGCGCGAGGGCATGATCGCGACCGAGTCGCTTCGCATACGCGCGGAGCACCGCGACCGAGATACCAAACACCTTCGGCGAGACAATCCCGTAGCGCGCCATGCCCGCGACGTTCTTCGCGCTGGCGCGGCGCTCGAGCCAGCTCAGGACGTAGCGAACGCGTGCGGCGGTGTCAGCGGCCATGGGCGAATGCTATCGCAGCGTCGCCGCCCTCCGTGTGGCCGCGTCGCTCAGCCCGGACGCCGCTTACTTTGATGGACACGGCTTCGCCGCGTCCGCGAGGCTCGTCGAGCCGTCCACGATGCGCGACGTCGAGAACGTGTTGCCGCACACGAGTCCCAGGGGCAGCCTGGTCTTGATCGACAGGTGGGCCCCGGCCGCTTCGCTGAACGTCGTGCGCACAATCGAGTTGCCGCCGCGATCGAACTCCGGCCCATCGGTCGCGATCTTCAGGTTCACGCCGCGGCTGCCCGACAACGACGAGTCTTCCACCACGTTGTGGTCGCCCCGCAGCTCGACGTTGCTCCCGCTAAAGCGCAGCGGCTCGTCGTTGTTGCGACACGTCACGCGCTGCATCACGTTGTGGTGGGCGTTCTCCTTCGTTTGAAAACACTCTGAACCGAAGGTCGAGATCAGGCTGTCGCGGACGATGTTGTCGTGGCTCGTGTCGTGGGCGAACATCGGCTGGGTCGTGGACTTCGGACTGGTGCCGATGTACACGCCTTCGCCGTTGTGAAACCGGTCGCGGCTCTCATCGTCGCCGCTGGGCGCGAGCCCGCACCACTCGATCACGGTGTGTTGCACGATGTTGCCGAAGGCGTTGTTGCGCAGGCGTACGCATTCGCCGCCGGCGCCGTGCAGAAAGACGTTGTCGAGCACCACCCCGGTGATGTTGCGCGAGCTCGGGGCATAGCCGATGTAGATGAGCTTGCTGTTGGCGACCTCGGCCGCGATGGAGGTCTTGAAGGGCCGCGCCGCGTCGAGGGCTGAGGGAAAGCGGCGGCGATCGACTGCCGGCTGGCCATCCACGGTCACGCCGTTGAGGTGGTAGTAGCTGTGGTTGATCTGCAGCACGATCTTCCCGCCCCGGATGATCGTCGTGAAGCGCCCGGCGGGATTCGTGCCGGTTTCGGTGCCGGCAATGGTGATGGGCGCCTGAGCCGTTCCGGGGCGCCGTGTCTCGGCAGCGTCATAGACGCCCGGCGCCAGATGAATGACCACGCCCGGCAGGGCGAGGTCGAGCGCGCGTTGCAGCGACCGCACGGCGACGGCCGGCGTCGTGCCGTCGTTTGCATCCGCGCCAGAAGGCGCGACGAACAGCTCAGCGGCAGCCGAGCCGGGCATCGCAACAGATGGGGCACTGCCGACGATGGCCCACACGCACACGCTGGCCAATAGAGGAAATCTCACGCTCGCATCTTACCGCTCTGCGTGAGCGCGGCCGGTTACCGGCGTCCCGCTACGTCAGCCCATCCGCGAGTCGCGGCACCGCGTCAATGGCGCGCACGTTCCCGGCTGCGTCCATGAGCGCGCGCTTCACCTGCTCCGGCAGCATGTCCAGATCGCCGTCTTCGAAATACGAGAGGGCTTTGAGCGTCACGAGCGGCGCGAAGTCTGCCCAGAGGGCCCGGGCGGCGCCCAGCGCGCGGGCGAGCGGCACGCCGTGTGCGATCAGGGTGGCCACATCGAGGTAGTCCTTGCGCTCGGCTCGCACCTGCACGACGCGCACTTTCTGGGCCGCGAGATCGAGCAGCGAGGCCACGGCAAGGCCGTGATTCTCGCAACGGTCCGGGACTCCGACTCGCCCCAGAATCAGGTCGCCGAAGAACGACACCTTGACGCGCCCTCCGCGGTCCACCAGAAAGGTCGCGGTCGACGGTGCGGCTTGAATCAGCTCGGCGTTCTTGAGGAACGGCAGGCTCGACGCCAGATGAAGCGCGTCGACAGGCTCATTGCT
>CAYHEX010000074.1:0-14614 GCA_964355365.1 uncultured Solibacteraceae bacterium
AGATCCGATGGATCGGACCGGGCGGCGTCACCCTGCACCGAGAGCGTGCCGCCGCCGAGCGGCGCGGTGTCCACGCCTTTCGCCAGCGTGTAGTTGAAGTCGTACTGCACGCCGTGCGACATGCGCTTGCCGAACTGCAGCGTCATCGCCTTGTACCACGACTCGCCGATCGATTGCACGAGCCGCACGCGGTTGTAGCGCGGGTCCACGCGCGTCGTGGCATTGACCGTCGTGCTGTACACCGGCCGGCCGTCGGCCAGCGTGGACGTCGGATTCTGGAAGTTCACGTCGCTGATCACGGGCATGTTGTAGCCGCGGGCATACATGCCCGCCACCGACCACGAGTAGTTCTGTCCGAGCGCGCGTTCGTAGGCCAGATTGCCCTGGAGCGTGCGACCGCTGACGAAGCTCGGATCCATGCTGAAGATCGTGCTCTGCGTGCCGCTGGCCGTCGTCAGCATCGCCGGGAAACTCGGCGCGTTGGCCGCGGTCGGCGCCAGCGTGACCGCGACGCGGCGCGGATCACCCGAGTTCTCGTACGACTGCTCGATGATGGCGAGGAGGGGCTGGTCGAACATCGAGCTCACGCTGGCGCGGACGACGCTGCGGGCCGAGTCGTCCACCGTCCAGGCGAAGCCGATGCGCGGCGCAATGTTGTTGCCGTCACGATGGAATGTCGTCGAGTACGGCGAGCCGGCGATGCCCTTGTCGTAGAGGTTGTAGTCCCAGCGGGCGCCGTAGAGCAGCTTGAAGTTCGACGTGACCTTCCAGTCGTCCTGCACGAAGAAGCTCGCGGTGGCGTTCTTCATCTCAAACGTCGGCAGGATGGCCACGGTCTGCGTGAACTGGGTGTAGCCCTTCGTGCTCGTGCCCGCCTTGGCGGCCAGGTAGGACGCGACGGTCGGGAACGTGTATGTGGCCGGGAGCGGCACGGCGCGATGATCCTGGATGTACTGGAAGTCGAAGCCGGCCTTGAAGCTGTGGCTGCCTCTCAGATACGTGAAGTTGTCCAGAATCTGGCTGACGCGCTGATAGAAGTCCTCGCCGTCACCCGTGGGCGCACCGAAGCCGATGTTGTTGTTGACGCCGTTGACGGTGCCGCCGTTGATCGTGATGGCGATGCCGGTCGGTGTGCCCGGATGCGCCGTGCGGACCTGATGGCGGCGCGCGACCTGCAGACGGAGCTCGTTGAGGCTGGTCTTGCCGACCGTGCTCACCAACTGCACCGCGTGCGAGTACATGCGATCCTTGAAGTCTACCGACCGCTCGAGCGCCGTGTTGCCGCCGCCGCCCGCGTTGTACGGGTTGTTGTTGGCGAACAGGTTCATCCGGTAGGTCAGCCGCTGCGAAGGCGTCAACTGGTTGTCGAGTTTGGCGATCAGAAAGCGCACATCCTGATATTGCGGCACGGTCGCCGGCTGTGGCGTCACGCCGACCAGCGTGGCGATCGTCGGATCAATGGTGATGACACGCGTGATGTCGCGGTAGGTCCACTCGGTCCCCACGTAGTAGTGGAGCTTGTTCTTGATCACCGGACCGCCCAGCGTGAACGTGGCGATCCGCACCGAGTTGTCCGGTTTGTTGGCGTCGGTCTTGGCCTGCGTGAAGAAGAACGGGAACGCCGAAAAATTCTTCAGACGGAATCGGTAGCCGATATCGCCACGCAGTTTGTTCGTGCCCGACGGGGTGACGGCGTTGTAGACGAGACCGGTCGTCTGGCCGAACTCCGGCGCGAAGCCCGAGGTGACGACCTGCACCTGGCTGATCATGACTTCCGACATCGGCATCATGCGCAGGCCGGCGCGGTCCTTCTGCGTGTTCGTGTTGCCGTCCACCTGATAGTTCACGCGGAGCGGCTGGCCGTTCACGCCGAAGCGCGGGACGCCGTATTCGTTGTTCTCCGAGCCGGTCACGCCCGGCTGCATCAGCGCGAAGTTGTACGGGTTGCGCGACACGAGCGGGAGGTTCTTGATCTCTTCGGGCGAGATGTTGCGCCCGGTGCTGGTCTTGCCCAGATCCACCACGGGGGCGTCTGCCGTCACTTCGACCAACGCCGTGACACCGCCGACGCGGAGCGTCACGTTCAGCACCACGGTCTGGCCGGCCGCCAACTGGATGCCGGTCTGTTCGTATTTGCCGAAGCCGGAAAGCTCGGCCGAAACCTTGTGCCGGCCCAACTGCAGCAGCGGCGCACGAAACACGCCCTGCTCGCTGCTGATGATCACCCGCTGCGTGCCGGTGTCGAGGTTGGTGATCGTAACGGTGACGCCCGGCAGCACGCCGCCCTGAGCGTCCTTAATGGTGCCTTCAATGGAGCCGTTGATGGCCTGCGACTGAGCAGCCGCCGGCACCACAGTGATGGCCAAGAGTGCGACGAGTAACGAAAGCACACGCATGAATCTCATTCGGACCTCCTCCTACGGAAGACCTTGTGCAGCTGACTTAGTTAACCTTGTTAGTAGAAAAGGTTTTGCCGAAGCATGGAGACGATCCGTGAGGTTGTCAAGCGGTAATTCCCGTCTCGGTTTCAGCCACAGGCATCCGGGGCTGGAGCGGTGTTGCATACTGGGGATTGGACGATGGATGACCCGTCGTTTCCTTGGGGAAGAGTGAGGAGCGTTACATGTTTCGTCGAGTGATAGGGGTAATGGCGGTCGTGCTGCTGGCTGGGGCGATTCCCGCAGCGGCGCAGTCGCAGGCAACCAACGCCACGATCGAGGGCATCGTCCGCGATGCGTCCGGTGGCGTCCTGCCAGGCGTGACGGTGACCGTCAAGAACGTCGACACCGGGCTGGAGCGGGTGGTGATCAGCAACGAAGCCGGCGCGTTTCGCGCGCCGCTGCTGCCGCTGGGCGGCTATGCCGTGCGCGCGGAATTGCAGGGCTTTAAGAAATTCGAACAGCAGGGCCTGGCGCTGTCGGCCGGCCAGACGGCCGTCATCAACGTGACACTGGCCGTCGGCAATATGTCGGAGACCGTGACGGTCACGAGCGAAGTGCCGGTGGCGCAACCCGGGAAGATCGACCTGGGCCGGACGATCAGCGCTGAAGAAATCCATAACCTTCCGCTGCCGTCGCGCAACCCGTACAACTTCGCGTTCCTGCAGGCGAACGTGACCGGCTACGAGAACAACGAATTCGGCGTGCCGCGCATCAACGCCAACGGCTCGCAGATGCACACGAACTACCAGCTCGACGGGAACACCAATACCGAGAAGGATCGTGCCGGTCTGCGTCTCCTGCCGGTGTCGGAAGTGCTCGTGCGCGAGGTCAAAGTCGTCACCAACGGCTTTGCCCCAGAGTTCGGCCAGACCACCGGCATGGTCTACAACGCCATCACGCCGTCGGGCACCAACAAGTTCGCCGGCTCCGGCAGCTACCGGTTCAAGCGCAACAGCATGTCGGCGGCGCCGTTCTTCCTGGCGGCCGGCGTGCGCAAGCCCGACACGGTGGCCGACGACGTGACGCTGAGCTTTGGCGGTCCGATCGCCAAGGACAAAACGCACTTCTACTCGGCCTATGAGTTCGTGAACCGGAGCCTGATCACCGGCGGGTCCGTGATCACGGTGACCGCGACTGATGCGGCGGCGCTCGGCATCACGCTGCCTTCGAGCGGCGTCATGCCCCAGCACCAGAAGGTGAACTTCGCTTTCGGGAAGGTCGATCACGAGTTGAGCAAGAACTCGCATCTCGCCGTACGCTACTTCCTGTTCAAGAACTTCTCGACGTCGAACATCGGTGGCGGGCTCAGCACGCTCGATCGCGCGACGGATTTTACCGATCGCATGGACTCGGCATCCGCGCAGATGACGACGACGGTGGGCGGAAGCGCGCTGAACGAACTCCGCGTGCAGTACGCGCGGCGTCACCAGTTCCGGACCGCGAGTGCCTCAGCAGCGACCGGCCCGGCCATTGTCGTGTCGGGCAAGGCGAACTTCGGCGGACCGCAGTCGGGTGACGGCAACTCGACCGGCTTCGATTTCAATCAAGGCATCTGGCAGGTGATCGACAACTTTTCGGTGCTGCGTGGACGTCACGCGTTCAAGGTCGGCATCGATGCGCAGGTGATTGCTGACGACCGCGTCCGGGGCGACCTCTTTCAGTACACGTTCCCGACGATCGACGCGTACCTGGCGGCGAAGAACGGCACGAACAAGTTCGGTTACACGTCGTTGCAGCAGCAGTTCGGCAACGTGTCTGCGAGCTACACGTCGGGATTCTACGGGGTGTTCGTGCAGGACGACTGGCAGGTGTCGCCGCAGCTGAAGGTCCTGTACGGCGTGCGCTACGACCTGTTCGACGTGCCGGCGCCTCGGGCGTTTGCGGCCAATAAATACTCGCAGACGTTTACGATCGACAAGAACAACATCGCGCCGCGCGTGGGGTTGTCCTGGGCCCTCGATCAGAACGCGAAGACGGTGCTGCGGGCCTCGACGGGTCTGATGTTCGAGCCGCCGCTGCTCGACTTCTACGACGGCGCCATCCTGAACAACGGCGACCCGGCCAGCTACACGGTGTCCGTCGCCGGGTCGGCCGCCGGCGCGCCGGCGTATGCGACCAGTCTGGCCGCGCCGCCCGCCGGCTTCGTGCTGCCGCGCCAGAGCATCACGGCGGTGGCCACAAACTTCAAGACGCAGCAGGCGTGGCTGACCAACGTGCAGATCGAGCGCGCGCTGACCAGCGACGTGGCGGTGGCCGTGGGCTACGTCAATTCGATCGGCCGCAACCTGCCCGTGCTCATGGACGTGAATCTGATCCCGACCGGCGCCGTGCTCGGTGACGGCCGCCCGATCTATTCGACGACCGTCAGTGCGGCCACGCGCGTCGATCCGACCTTCGACCACGTCAACGTGTTCCAGTCGATCGGTGAGTCGTTGTACAACGCCGCGACCTTCACGCTGACCAAGCGCATGTCGCATGGCTGGCAGGGGCAGGCCACCTACACGCTGGCGCGCGGCACGGACACGTCGCCCCTGACCGGCACGTACGTGGTGGGCAGCGGCGATGATCGTCTCTCGGACCCGTCGAATCTGTCGCGCGACAAGGGGTTGGTACCGTTCAACCAGACCCACACGCTCGCCGTCTCCACGGTGTTGTCGCCGTCGGTGACCGGCAACGGGATCGGCGCCGTGCTGCTCAATCACAACCAGCTCGGGATCATCCTGCAGGTGAACAGCGGCCTGCCGTTCAACGTCCGGTCGAACGCGGACTTGAACAGGGACGGCGTCACGAATGACCGTCCGCTCAATGTCGACCGCAATACCGGCCGGTTGGGCAGCGTGCTGAACCTCGACCTGCGCTACTCGCGCTTCATCCCGCTCAACGCGGGACGGAAGTTCGAGCTGTTCTTCGAGGCGAAGAACCTCGGCAACAAGCAGAACATCGCCGGCGTCAACCGTGTGGTCACCACCGACGCGCTCGGTGTGCCCGCGACGGCCGTGCCGACGCCCGCGGTCGGCTTTGCCGGCACGAGCGCGTACGACCAGCGCATCATGCAGGTGGGGATTAAGTTCGTCTTTTAGACAAAGCCAGAAGGCGGCGGTCGATCGGGGATGTGATCCGGTCGGCCGCCGTTTTTCACGCGCGCGCTGTGGCTAGAGCGTCACCACGTAGTGCAAGGCCATGTCGAGCGGCAGGGCCTCCAGCAGTCGGTCCACGACCGCCTGACCGTAACGGTTCAGGAAGAAGGGCAGATCCACAATGCGCTCCTGCGGTTCACCCGACGGAAACGCCAGAGCCTGGGTCTTCGTGAACTGCCGCCGCAAGGTCTCATCCTTCTTCTTGCTCGCGTGGATGATCTTGTTGTGCAGGGTCTTCACCGTCTCCTGCATCCGCTCGCGCGTGGTGTCGGCGGCGCCGGTCAGCGTCGGGTCCACCATGGCGACCACGGACTTGAGCGACTCGATGCGCGCGGACATCTCACGCACCAGGTCTTCGAGCCCCGGCTCCAGCGTTGGGGGCAGCTGGCTTTCCAATAGCTTGTTCAGCGCCGTTTCGCCTTGTGTATGCAGCGACTCGAGCGGCAGTTGCGATCGATCCAGAAACCGCAGCGCAGCCGAGTCGAGCAGCGTGGCGTTCGCACGCGGGTAGAGCAGCGGGACTTCCACGCCGAACGCGCCGTAAATCGCGCCGAGCTGGGCCTGGTAGGCCAGTTCGCTCGGTCCGGCGACATAACAAATGGTGGGGAAGAGGCGGTCCTGCACGACCGGTCGGAGCAGCACGTTGGGGCTGAACCGTTCCGGATGCGCCAGCGCCTCAGCGCGCAACGCGTCGGCGTCGTGGGCGGCGTCGCCAATGGTGTAGCCGCCGCCGGCGCGGCGCTTGATGGATTGCCGGGGACCATCGCCCAGATAGAACAGCGCCACGCTGTCCTCCGAGGGTTCCACTTGTGGGGTGTGACCCAACTGGCGCATGGCCTCGCCGGTCTCTTTGGCGAGATGCGCCGTCTGACAGGGCACCTCGAGTTCGCGCCGGAAGAGCTCGGCGACCAGCGGTTTGGCGGCGGGATCCGAGGCCTCGAAGACCACGAGGCCGTGCCGACCCAGCAGATCATCGATCCAGGCCGCAAAGGCGTTTCCCATACGCTGGCCGGGCCGGTAGTGCTGTCGCAGCCGCGACATCAGTTCGTCGGTGAACTCCGTCCTGGCCAGATTGGCCTCGAGCTCAGCGAGTGTGTCGTTGATTCCCTCGTCGAGCGTCAGGGCCGAGACCGGCTTCTCGCCGGCGCCGTCCAGATGCCCCAGCGTGACTTTGCGCAAATGGAGGTCGGCGTCGAGCACGTGCGCGGTTCGGACTTCATCCCAGTCGTGGTCTTCGGACTCGACCCAGAACACCGGCACAGCCGCCACACCGTGTTTGGCGGAGACCTTTCTCGCGAGCTGAATCGCGGTAATGGCCTTGAGCAACGTGTAGAGTGCGCCGCCGAACAACCCGGCCTGCTGGCCCGTGACGACCGCCACGGTCGAGGCATCAGCGAGCCGACCGGCAACCGAACGCGCATGGGCGTGCGCCCCGCGACGTTCGAGTTGAGCGGACACGACCTTCGCCATCGCGGCCCGGTCACGCGGACTTTTCTGCACGCGCGCGATCGTCTCTTTCCACGCGGCAGGATCGGCGGGATTGCCCGCGAACAGTGACGCGACGCTCGCAAAATCCGACGAGTACGCGCTGACGAGCGGACGGATCCACGCAAAGCGACGGACGTCGATCGACTGCCGGATGACGCCGGACGCCGTGGAAGCGGCAGCGGGATGCATCCAGCGAATCTACTACAGTCGTCGGCGTGTTACTATTCTTTGGATCGCCAAGGAGTGTCTTCGCTGCCCTTCGACGAATCCTCCACCTTCACTCCGCCGTCCGCATTCGGGCCCTATCGGGTCCTCCATCAAATTGGTAGCGGCGTTCTCGGCCCCGTTTTCCGGACCTACGATCCCCAATCAGACCGTCTGGTCGCGGTGAAGGCATTTCGCCTGGATCTCTTGCCGGAGGATGTGGCGCGCCTCGCGGATGGGCTGCGCCGGCTTGTCGGAACCGCCGGCCACGTGGCCGCAGGTCTCGAAGGCACCACGGCCTACCTCGCCATGGACTATTACGCCGCGGAGACGCTGGACGTGGCGTTGCGGCATCTGGCGCCCGCGCCATTGGAGACGGCGCTGCCGATCCTGCGTGGCATTGGCGAGTGCATTGATCGCGCGTGGTCGGCGGGGCCGGCGTTCGGGCACGGCGCCCTGCACCCGCGCGATGTGTTTGTGACGCCGGGGACCGGCGAGTCGAGCGTGACCGGATTTGGCGTGGCCCGCGCCCTCGAGGCCATCGGCGCGCGGCCGCCCGTCCGTCGTCCGTACACGGCGCCCGAACGGGCCGCCGGCGGGGCGTGGGATGTGCGCGCGGACGTCTATTCGCTCGGTGCCGTCGCCCATGAATTGCTGACCGGACGACGGCCGGCAGGCCCCGGTGAGCAGGATGGCTCCCTGCCCGCCTCGATGGCTCCGGAACTGCGCGTGCAGATCAGACGTGTGCTGGCGCGGGCGCTTGCGGAAGTGCCGGCGCAGCGGTTCGGCTCAGCGAGCGAGTTCCTCGCCGCATTGACCGATCCGGCAGCGGTCACTGAATCCGACGCGCCGCGGATCGCGGCCGCCCCAGAGACCGCTGCCGTCGTCATTCAGGCGACACTGCCGGCGATGACGGACGCGGCCGCGGCGACAGAAGTGTCACCCACGCCGCTTCTGCCGCGCAGACCACGGCCGCGAGTCCCTCCACCTTCGCCGAGGCCGCCGGTGCGTGTGGTCGCACGCGAGTCCTTCACCGCCACCGACACCGCGCCTTCCATGATCGACCCCGTGCTCACGCTGGTCGATCCGCCCTTGTTGCGGCGCGACGACGGGTCGGCGCGCGTGGCGTTGCCGCCACTGCCGCTGCCGTCGCCGTTTCCATGGGCGGCGTTCGTGGCCGGTTGCGTCGCGTGCCTTGTGCTGGGAGCAGCCGGTGGGTATCAGTTGGCCTTGCAGCGCCGCGCCATAACCCTCCCTCCGGCGGCGAGCGGGCCGGCGCTGGTCGAGGCACCCAAGGCGGCGCAGCCTGCGTCGCCGGCTTCGGTGACGCAGGTGCCGACCGACACCGAAGTGGCCGTAGTGGAGACCTCGGCGGCCGAACGACCTGAGCCGGCGGCGAAGCCGGTGGTTCCACCGAAACGACCCGGAGCTGTGGCGGGGCGATTGCTCGTCCGAAGCGCGCCCGCGGGCGCATTGGTGACCGTCGACGGCAAGGCGTCCGGGCGGACGCCGCTGACCCTGCGGGAGATAGGGCTCTCGTCGCATACAGTCGTGGTGTCCAAACCGGGGTTTACGAGCGAGACCCGTCGCATCACGCTGACCGGCCGGGCACCGTCATCGACTGTGTCCGTGACGTTGACAACGGATCGTGCCGGTCGTTCCGGGGCGGCGGCGAAGCCGGCCGCGACCGGTTCGGTAACTGTGGACTCGCGTCCGAGGGGCGCTCAGGTCACAATTGACGGTCGCGCCGTTGGCGCGACGCCGCTCAGTGCGCCCGGACTCAGTCCCGGTGTGCATACGGTGCGCGTGGAACTGGCCGGCCACAACCCGGTGACGACGTCGGTGACGGTGAAAGCTGGAGAGACGGCGAAGATCGCCGTGACATTGGAACAACGATGATGGACGTGGTTTCCTAGATGGTAGAAGCGATTCTGGCGTTGGAAAACGGACAGTGGTTCCGCGGCAAGTCCGTGGGCGCCGCGGGTGACACCGGTGGCGAGGTGGTGTTCAACACCAGCATGACGGGGTATCAAGAAGTGTTGACCGACCCGTCCTACTCGGGACAGATCGTCACCATGACGTCGGTGGAGATCGGCAATTACGGCGTCGCGCGTGAAGACGAGGAGTCGCGCGGCGTGCATGTGGCTGGCTTCATCGTGCGCAATGAATCACCGATGGCAAGCAACTGGCGAGCCGACGGGACGCTGAGCGATTACCTCAAGGCGAATCGGATCGTCGCGATCTCCGACATCGACACCCGCGAACTCACCCGGGTGCTGCGATCGAGCGGGGTGATGCGCGGCGTGATCGCCACCGGCTCGCCGGATCCCGATGCCTTGATCGCGAAGGCGCGCGCGCTGCCGCAGATGGAAGGCCGCGATCTGGTCAAAGGCGTCACGTGTGCGAAGGCGTTCGATTGGGTCTCGCCGCCGGAAGATGCCGACTACGTCGTTGCGCCGGGCCGCACCGCCGCGCGGCCGCTGCAGATTGCGGCGTACGACTACGGCATGAAGTGGAATATTCTGCGCCGTTTCACGGCGCATGGCTGCCGCGTGCGGGTCTTTCCCGCTGCGACGCCCGCCAGCGAGGTGCTCGCGACCAAGCCCGACGGCGTGTTCCTGAGCAACGGTCCTGGTGATCCTGCCGTGCTCGACTACGCGATTGCCAACGCGAAGGTGCTGGTGGCCTCCGGCACTCCGGTGTTTGGGATCTGCCTCGGCCACCAGATCCTCAGCCTCGCGATGGGGGCGACCACGTTCAAACTGAAGTTCGGCCATCGCGGCGCGAATCACCCGGTGAAGGAACTCCGGACCGGAAAAATCGAGATCACCTCGCAGAACCATGGTTTCGCGGTGGATCCGGAGTCGTTGCCGTCACATATCCACGTGACGCACGTGAACTTGTACGACGGCACGATCGAAGGCGTGCGCCACGCGACGCAGCCGGTGTTCTGCGTGCAGTACCACCCCGAGGCGGCGCCGGGTCCGCACGACGCCGATTATCTGTTCAGCCAGTTTCTCGGGGAGATGGAAGACCGTGCCTAAGCGCACCGATTTGAAACGCATTCTCGTGCTGGGCTCCGGACCGATCGTCATCGGGCAGGCCTGTGAGTTCGACTACTCCGGCACGCAGGCGTGCAAGGCCCTTCGGGACGAAGGGCTCGAGGTGATTCTCGTCAACAGCAATCCGGCGTCGATCATGACGGACCCCGAATTTGCGGATCGGACGTACGTCGAGCCGCTGACCGTGGATGTGGTCGAGAAGATCATCGCCAAGGAGCGTCCGGACGCGGTGCTGCCCACCGTCGGTGGACAGACTGCGCTCAATCTGGCGGTGGAGCTGGCCGAGAAGGGCGTGCTGGCGAAGTACGGCGTCGAACTGATTGGCGCGTCGATTACGGCGATCCAGGTGGCCGAAGATCGCCAGAAGTTCAAGGACGCCATGAAGGACATCGGCGTCGACGTGCCCAAGAGCTTCGTGGTGCGGTCGATGGACGACGCGGTGACGGCGGCGGACGAGATCGGTTTTCCGATCATCATCCGCCCGTCCTTCACGATGGGCGGCGTCGGCGGCGGCATCGCGTACAACGTCGAGGAGTTCCGCGAGATCGCGGGCCGCGGCCTGAGCATGAGTCCCGTTCACGAGATTCTCGTCGAGCAGTCCGTGATCGGCTGGAAGGAATTCGAACTCGAGGTGATGCGCGACTGCGCGGACAACTTCGTGGTGATCTGTTCGATCGAGAACATCGATCCGATGGGCGTGCACACGGGCGATTCGATCACGGTGGCGCCGGCGTTGACCCTGACCGATCGTGAGTACCAGCGGATGCGCGATGCCGCTCGGCGCATCATTCGCCGGGTGGGTGTCGAAACCGGCGGCTCCAATATCCAGTTCGCCATCAATCCCGCCGACGGGGCCATGATCGCCATCGAGATGAATCCGCGCGTCTCGCGGTCGTCCGCCCTGGCGTCGAAAGCGACCGGGTTTCCCATTGCCAAGATCGCGGCGAAACTCGCGTTGGGCTACACGCTCGATGAAATTCCCAATGACATCACCCGGCTGACGCCGGCCTCCTTCGAGCCGACCATCGACTACATCGTGACCAAAGTGCCGCGATGGGCCTTCGAGAAGTTCCCCCAGGCCGATCGCACGCTGACGACGCAGATGAAGTCGGTCGGCGAAGCGATGGCGATTGGCCGGACCTTCAAGGAGTCGTTCCTCAAGGCGTTTCGGTCGCTGGAATTGGGATCGAGCGGTCGGCTATTTCGGCAGACGATGCCGGGCGGACCGTTCGCCGACGAAGATGACTCGGCGTTGCAGCGCGCGCTCAGCGTGCCCACCGATCGGCGGATGTTCGCGGTGTTTCGCGCGTTCGAACGCGGCTGGAGTCTGGATGAGATTCACCGGCTGACGAAAATCGACCCGTGGTTCCTGACGCAGTTTCAGCAACTGATGGACATGGCGCGGTCGGCCTCCGCCGTCGGGCTTCGGGATCTGTCCGTGGATCTGCTGCGCGATCTGAAGCGCGCCGGATTTGGCGATCTCGAACTGGCGGTGATTCTCGGCGTGAGTGAAGACGCGATTCGCGCCAAGCGGACCGAGTCGCGGCTGGTGGCGTCCTACAAGCGCATTGACACGTGCGCGGCAGAGTTTGAGTCGTTCACGCCGTACATGTACGGGACGTACGAGCGGGAGTGCGAGTCGAACCCCAGCGCCAAGAAGAAGGTCGTGATTCTTGGCAGCGGTCCGAATCGGATCGGGCAGGGGATTGAATTCGACTACTGCTGCTGTCATGCCGCGTTCGCGCTGCGCGACGAGGGGTTCGAGACGATCATGGTGAACTGCAACCCGGAAACCGTTTCGACCGACTACGACACGGTGGATCGGCTGTACTTTGAGCCGCTGACGTTCGAAGACGTGACCGCGATCATCGATCGTGAGAGTTCGGCCGGTGCCGAGGTGTCCTGTGTCGTGCAGTACGGCGGACAGACACCGCTGAAGCTGTCGCTCAGCCTGCAAGAGGCCGGCGTGAAGATCATTGGCACGTCGCCGGACTCGATCGATTTGGCAGAAGATCGCGAGCGGTTCTCGAAGCTGCTCTGGCAACTCGGGATTCCCCAGGCGGCCAGTGGCATGGCGCACTCGCCCGAGGAGGCGCGCGCGGTCGCGACGACCATCGGGTTCCCCGTAGTGGTGCGGCCGTCGTATGTGCTGGGCGGTCGCGCCATGGCGATTGTGTACGACATGGGGACGCTCGAGCGCTACATGCGCCACGCGGTCAACGCGTCGCCGGAGCATCCGATCCTCGTGGACAAGTTCCTCGAAGACGCGTTCGAGATCGACGTCGACTGCGTCGCTGATGGCACGGGCGCGGTGATGATCGGCGGCATCATGGAGCACATCGAGCAGGCCGGCATCCACTCTGGCGACAGCTCGTGCGTCGTTCCGCCGGTTCAGCTGGCGGAGCGCCATGTCGCGACGATCCGCGACTACACGCGGCGGATCGCCCGGGCGATCAACGTCATCGGATTGATGAACACGCAGTTCGCCGTGAAGGACGAAGTGGTCTATGTGCTCGAAGTGAATCCGCGCGCATCGCGCACGGTGCCGTATCTGTCGAAAGCCACCGGTGTGCCGCTCGCCAAAGTCGCCGCTCAGGTGATGGTCGGGCGGACGTTGGCCGATCTTGGCCTCACGGAAGACTTGACCGTGTCGGGGCATTTCGTGAAGACACCGGTGTTTCCGTTTGTGCGTTTTCCTGGCGTCGACACGCTGCTCGGACCGGAGATGAAGTCGACCGGTGAAGTGATGGGCGGGGCCGAATCGTTCGGCGCGGCCTTTGCGAAGGCGCAACTCGGCGCCGGCAACCGGCTGCCCGTGTCGGGCACGGCATTCATCAGCGTGAACAACAACGACAAGAACAACGTGGTGCCGATCGCCCGAGATCTGGCAGCGCTTGGTTTCAAGTTGATCGCGACGCGCGGGACCGCGGCGTATCTGCGCGCGCATGGCCTGGACGTCGAGATCGTCTACAAGATCAACGAGGGGCGGCCCCACATCGGCGACGAGATTCTCAACAAGCGGGTGGCGCTGGTGATCAACACCCCGCTCGGCCGCGAGTCGTTCTTCGATGATCGCACCGTGCGTCGCGTCGCGATGCTGAACGGCGTTCCCGCCGTGACGACGTTGACGGGCGCCGCGGCCACTGTGAGTGCGATTGCGGCGATGCGAACCGAGGGACTGACCGTGAAATCGCTGCAGGAGTACCACCAAATCGTCACCTAAGCGTCAGGCTTCGTTCAGGGACCCGCGCCGGTGTCCTGCCACAGTGGACTCACTCAAAGGAGTTCCACATGGGCCAGAGACTTCGAATCGTGATTGCGGTAATCGGTGTGATGGCGTTGTTCGCGGGTTCGGCGCAGGCCCAGACCGCCCAGCGGCCTGCGGCGACAACAGAAACGCGCGGCCAACTCGGCGCTTCGATCAATAACGCGGGACTGCAGCAGTCCTTCGACTGGGCATGGCAGCGGCCGCTGTCGGCCTCCAAGGGCCTCTTGCTGTCCGATGCCCACGTCGCCCTCGGCGGAACCGCCGCCCTGACGCCGGCCGCGTTGCGCGGTGGCGCGTGGGTCGAAATCGCCCCAGTCTCCTTCTTCGTTGTTCGCGCCGGGGTGGACCCGTCGCAGTATTTCGGAACGTTTGATGCGTTGACCAGCTTCGAGAGTCGAACCGACGCCTTCGATTCGGACGCCCGCAAAGCCCGGGCGACCGCCAAGGCGGGACGCGCCACGAAGTTCTATGTCGAACCTACGCTGCAGATGCGGGTCGGGCGCGTGGCCGGCAAGTCGACCCTTGGTATTGAACATTGGTCTTCCAGCGTTGCCGGCCCTTTGTTCTATGAGCCGACCCGAGACGTTCTCATGGCAGTCAGCGGCGACCGTCTGACCACGTGGTCGACGGTGGTGCTCTACGAGCATCGACAGAAGGGCGGCGGAACGCTTTCGGTCGGGCCGATGCACAGTCTCACCCGCGTGCATGGCAACACCCTCAACCAGATTCAGCGCGTCGGCGCCGTCCTGGTGGAGCAGACCACCGGTCGGCATTTCGGGCTGCGGGCGCCGCGCGCGACCATCCTGGTGGCGCACTACCTCGATGACGCGAGTAAGCGCGGCGAGTGGAGCGCGGCGGTCGCGGTCGGGTTTGCGTTGAGACATCGCTAAGTCACTGACAAAGACGGAGGAGTTGCTCATGTTCCGAACCATCACGTGCATCGTTGTGTTCGTTGTCGCCGCCACCGGTACCACCTTCGCCCAACGCGGCGGCCCACTCGCCAACGCGCTGTCG
>CAYHEX010000075.1:0-9226 GCA_964355365.1 uncultured Solibacteraceae bacterium
GGCCAAGCGCTACACGAAGGATGAACTCGACGCGATGGAATCCCCGGCACGCACCGAATTTGGTGTGGCGCGCGCGGGCGGCGCGGGCGCGGCAGCCGGACGCATCGGCGGCGCGCCAGTCGCACCGGCGGCCGGCGTGACGCCGTGCAACGCGGGTCGCGGCGGCGGCGGCGCCACGCCGAATCCGTGCGATGCGTTCTTCCGCGCGGAAGGCGTCGTGGGCTTCCTGTCGACCGCGCCGCGCGGTCATGGCATCTACACGATCGGCGGCGGCAACCGCACGGCCGATCCGGCCACGGTGTTCCCGGCGGTCGCGATCACAGCCGAGCACTACGGCCGCATCGCGCGCATGCTCGCGAAGAACGTGCCGGTGACGCTCGAAGCCGACATCAAGAACACCTACACGACCAATCCCCCGATGTTCAACGTCGTCGGCGAGATCAAGGGCACGGACAAGGCGGACGAGATCGTGATTCTCGGCGGCCACTTCGACTCGTGGCACGCATCGACGGGCGCCACGGACAACGCGGCCGGCTCGGCGGCGATGATGGAAGCGATGCGCATTCTCAAGGTGAGCGGCGTGAAGCTGCGCCGCACGGTCCGCATCGGCCTCTGGACGGGTGAAGAACAAGGTCTGCTCGGCTCGCGCAACTACGTGAGCGCGCACTTCGGCACGGCCGGTGGTCGTGGCGGCGGCGCGGGTGCAGCGGGCGGACGCGGCGCAGCGGGCGCGCCAGGCGCGGCGCCGGCGGCACCAACCGGGCCGACACTGCTGCCCGACTGGAACAAGTTCGCGGGCTACTTCAACATCGACAACGGCACGGGCGCGATTCGCGGCATCTACCTGCAGCAGAATCAGGCCGTGGCGCCGATCTTCCGCGAGTGGATGGAGCCGTTCAAGTCGATCGGCATGACCCACATCAATCCGGGCAACACGGGCGGCACCGACCATCAGTCGTTCGACGCGATCGGTCTGCCGGGCTTCCAGTTCATCCAGGATGAAGTGGAATACAACTCGATGACGCACCACACGAACCTCGACAGCTACGAGCGCATCCAGCCCGAAGACATGCGGCGCAATGCGACGATCGCGGCGGCGTTCGCATTCCTCGCGGCGAACCGCGACGAGAAACTGCCGAAGAAGCCGGCAACGGCGCTGCCGGGCGGAGGGCGCGGAGGGATGTAGATCATCGCCAATCGATAATCGACAATCTGCGATCGGCTTCGAGCAATCGCAAATCAGGAATCGATCGCAAATCGGGAATCGATCGGGGAATCGGGAATCGAACGGGAATCGAAATGGCAAACGGGGCGGGCGCTGGAAGGCGCACCGCCCCGTTTGTTGTTTCTGCCGCGTTGAGAAACTACCGCGGTCTGCCGCCGCCACCGCCACTGGGGCCGTGGCCGCCGCCGCGATGACCGCCGCCGCCACCAGGACGACCACCGCCACCCGGGCCGCGGCCACTGCCGCCGCCAGGACGACCGCCGCCGGGACGACCGCCACCGTGCGTTGACGGGGCGCTGCCGTGTCCGCCGCGCTTTGCGGCGCTGCGCGCGCGATCCTGCGATTTGCGCGCGCGGATTTCCGCGATGCGCTGCGCGAGCGGAATCTCGAGCTTGGCTTCGGGTTTCGCGTTGTAGTCGAAGTCGGGCACCGTGACGCGCTGCAAGGGCTTGCCGATCGCCTTCTCAATCGCGCGCAGATCGCTCTCCTCGTCGCGGCTGACGAACGTGAACGCTTCGCCCGTCTGTTCCGCGCGGCCTGTGCGGCCCACGCGGTGGATGTAGTCCTCAGGGACCATCGGCACGTCGAAGTTCACGACGTGACCGAGGGCATCAACGTCGATGCCGCGCGCGGCGATGTCGGTCGCGACGAGCACCGGGAACTTACCGGTCTTGAAGCCCGCCAGCGCGGCGGTCCGCTGCGTCTGCGAGCGGTTGCCGTGAATACGCTCAGCATTGATCTTGTGGCGCACCAGGAAGTCCGCGAGCCGGTTGGCGCGATGCTTCGTCCGCGTGAAGACCAGCGCCTGCTTCATGTCACCGCGCGTGAGGAGCGCGAGCAGCAGCGACGATTTCAGGTCCTGCGACACGGGGTACACCGCCTGCGTGATGCCCGAGGCCGGCGCGGCCTGCCGCTCTTTCTGAATGAAAACCGGATTGTGCAGCATCTCGCGCGTGAGCGCCTGAATCGGCGGCGGCATCGTGGCGCTGAAGAACAGCGTCTGGCGCTTCGCCGGCACGAACCGCAGGATCTTGCGGATCTCGGGCAGGAAGCCCATGTCGAGCATGCGATCCGCTTCGTCGAGCACGAGGTGCTCGAGCTTGTCGAGCTTCGCGTAGCTGTTGCGCAGGTGATCGAGCAGCCGGCCCGGGCACGCGATGATGACGTCGACGCCGGAACGCAGCGCGTGCTCCTGCGGGCCCATGCCGACGCCGCCGTAGATCGCGGCGCCCGTCACCGGGGTGTGCACGGCCAGATCCTTCATGTCGTCGAGGATCTGCTGCGCCAATTCACGCGTCGGCGCCAGGATCAGTGCCCGCGTGGTACCGCGCGGCTTCTCAATCAGCTTGTTGAGGATCGGCAGCAGAAACGCCGCGGTCTTGCCGCTGCCCGTCTGGGCGCAGGCGAGCAGGTCGCGCCCTTCGACGCCAGGCGGAATGGAGTCCGTCTGAATAGGTGTAGGACGAATGAACCCGAGTTCCTTGATACCGAGGAGCAGGGAGGGATGGAGCTTGAAGTCTGTGAAAGCCAAGAAACCACTGTATCACTGGGGGTTCGGGGGGCTAAGGGCGGGGTTCGAGGGCCTTCGAACGAAGTTCGGGCGGCTTCGCACCGGTTCGCACCTGCCCGCACCTGCCCGCACCTGTTCGCACCCGCCCGCACCCGCTGTCTACCAGAGCCCGACCTTCCCCTTCACCGACGCGATGAGCTTCACGGGATCGAAGCCAATGCCCTTCCGGAACACGGTATCCACGTTCCGCACGTCGGCGATGGTCGTCGACGGGTCGCCCACAACCAGCATCAGGTCCGCTTGCTTGCCGACGGCGATCGAACCGATCCTCGCGTCGCGGCCCAGATACTTCGCGCCGTTCCAGGTCGAGACTTTGATCGCTTCGAGCGGTGTCAGTCCCGCCTCGACCAGCAGTTCGATCTGCCGTTGATTTGAATACCCGGGAATGACGCCGCCGGATCCTGTGGGATCGGTGCCCGCCACGAGCATGCCGCCGGCCTTGTGGAACGCGAGTTCGAGCGCCATCATCTTCGGAAAGAGCTGCTTGTAGACCGACGTCGTTGAGTTCGCCGTGCGCTGATACGAGGCTTCGAACTGCGTCTTGAGGTCCGGCAACAACACGTCGATGCCGGGCGGCATCGGACGGCCGGGCGTGAAGGTCTCGAACACCGTGAGGGTCGACGTGAGCGCCACCTTCTTGTCGACGAGTTTCTTGATGAGCGCCTTCACCGCGTCGCCGTTGATGTCGGCCGCGACGACCGACTGCTGTCCCGGGGTCTGTCCCGGACACACGTCAGCCTGTTTGTTGGCGAAGAAATCCGTCGCCGCCGCGAAGCCGTGCTCAAGATTGTCGATGCCGAGGTCCGCCGCTTCGCCCAGCGTCACCGAGCAGAGATGGCCCGTGACCTTCAGGCCTCTCTTGTGCGCCTGATCGATCGACGCGGCCAGATCGGCGCGCGAGATCTGCATATACGCCTTGAACGACGCCGCACCCTGATCGGCCCAGTAGTCCACATGCCGCCGCGCGTCATCGGGTCCCTTGAGCGCCGTCATCTGCAGCGAGCCGGGACGCGGACCGTTGAGATACGGCGCCGTGGCGTCAATCGTCGGGCCGACGATCTCGCCGCTCTCGGTGCCGCGCGACAGCGCCATGTCCATGAAGCCGTTCTCGTTTCCGGCCGTGCGCATGGTCGTCACACCGCCCGCGAGATACAGGCGAATGAAGCTCGCACCGAGCTGGCCGTACACGCCCGGGCCGGTCGGGTAGTAGAGATGCTCGTGCAACATCACGAGGCCGGGCATCACGCTCTTGCCGGTGCCATCGACGACCGTTGCGCCGTCGGGGACGACGGTCGACGCCGCCGGCCCCATCGCGGCGATGTTGCCGTCGCGAATGATCAGCGTCTGATCCGCGCGCGCCGGCGCGCCGGTGCCGTCGATGACGCGCACGTGCGTGATGGCGACCATGGCGCCGTCCACCTTGAGATACGCGCGATTGGGATTCGGCGCCTGCCCACCGGCGCCTTGTCCGCGCTGAGCCGCAACGAGGCCGGCACACACCACGACCAGGGCAGAAACGATGGCAGTTGTTTTCACGCGGGTAGAGTAGCCGATTCGGAATCGGCCGGGCGCGTTATCGCCCCGGCCGTACGAAGAACGGCTCGGGTTCGTGCCGAGCGCTCTTGATCGCCTTCTTGATCGCGCCGTCGATCAGCCCCTCGGCACCGTTACCCCATCCGAGTTCGCGCGCGACGATCACGCCGTCGCCGTCGAGCACGATGTAGGTCGGAAACGCCGTGACCTTGAATACACGCGCCAGCGTCTGGCCTTTGTCGAAATACTGCGGCCAGTCCATCGCGTTCTCCTTGATGTAGGCCTTCCACGCGTCTTCCTTGTCATTAACGGCCACGCCGATCATCACGAACGGCTCGTTCGCGTGTTTCTTGTAGAACTTGACGAGCGACGGCGTGGACGCGCGGCACGGGGGACACCAGGTACCCCAGAAATCGAGCAGGACGGCCTTGCCCTGCAGATCCTTCAACTGCACGAGCTCGCCCTGCAGCGACGTAAACGAGAACTCCGGCGCGTAGCTCTCACGAGCCCGGCGCGGGTTGACGATCATGCGGCGCGCTTCCTCGACGTCGGCCGCGGCGCCACCGCGCGCGACAAACGCCTCGAGTTCCTTGATGCCGTCGGCGTCGCGATTCTCGCGCAGCAACAGCGAGCCCAACTGGAAGCCCGCGGCGGGAATCCTGTCGGTCAGCTCGAGCGTGGCACGAAAGTCGGCCTCGGCCTCTTTGAACTCGCCGGTCGTGTCCTTCTGCAACGCGAGCGCCACGTACGACAGGCCGTGCATGTAGCGCATCTGCCCTTGCAGACGCTTGTCGTCACCGGTGAACTTGAGTGCTTCAGTGCAACGGTCGGCGGCATCCTTGTAGGCAGCCATCGCGAAATACGCGCGGCTCATATTGAAGAGCGCGTCGGGCGACTTCTTGTCCTTGATCTCGTTGGCCTTCTTGAACGCGTCGAGCGCGGCCATGAACTTCCGCTGCGTGAGCGCCTGGTTGCCGTCCTGCATCGCCGCAGCGAACTGCGCGGCCTTTTCCGGTGAGTCCTGCGCACCCTGGGCCTTCGCCAGCGGACGCGGAGCCGTCAGGACGACGACGGCTACGGCAATGCCAACCCACAGACGCAACCCGCGAACGTGACGACGCATAGAGGTCTCCTCACTGAAGAAAGGGACGCCGGTGAATCCGGGCGAAGGATACTACACTGGGCGCGGTGCTCGAGATTAACGGCGTCCGGCGTTTCTCGCACGAGGCGATGGCCACCGTGTTCGAGATCCACACCATGCACGCCGACGAACGGTACGCGGCGCAAGCGGCGCAGGCGGCGTTCGATCTCACGGACCACCTCGAACGCGAACTGAGCCGCTTCATCCCCAACAGCGACATCGCGCGTGTGAACCAGCTGCACGCCGGCGAGAGCACGAGCGTCAGCGCGTCGACGATGGAGTGTCTGGTGATCGCGCGACACATGTTCGCGCTCACCGGCGGCGCGTTCGATGTCTCGATCGGGACGGGCCTGCCGACGCTCGTGTTGAACGCCGACGACTTCCGGGTCGTCTCGACGTCGGGCGGCGTGAAGATCGATCTTGGCGGCATCGGCAAGGGCTACGCGGTTGACCTGATGGCCGAGTTGCTCGAGGAGTGGGGGCTCGGACATTCGCTCGTGCACGGTGGCTTCAGTTCCATTCTCGCGTTGGACCCGCCGGCCGGCCACGAGAGCTGGCCGCTGACGCTGAGCGATCCGCAACATCCCTCGAACGTGCTCGCGCGCCTCGCTGTGCGCCAGACCTCGCTCGGCGCCTCAGGTGTGCAGAAGGGTGATCACATCGTGGATCCGCGGACCGGCAAGCCGGCAAGCGGGCGGATCGCGGCGTGGGTGGCGGTACCCCGGCAGGATCTGGCTGCGCCGCACACGTCGGCCGATCAAGTGCATCGCGTCGCAGCGGCGGCCGTCAGCGACGCCCTGGCGACGGCGTGCATGCTGCTGACGGAGGACGAGATCGCCGCGCTGTGCGCCGGGAATCCGGCGCTCGAAGCCTGGATCCTGCCGGAGTCCGCCGATATTCTTCATTTCGGCGGATCCGCAGAGTCGCGAACAAGAACATAATCCTTGTTGCGGACAGCAAGGAACGTGCAGTGGCTGGCAAGCACGAGGACGGCAAGGCAACAGCAAGCGCGTCGCAGGCAGGACCGAAGAAGATCGACCGACGGGACGTGCTCAAGGGACTGTCAACCGTCCCCGCGCTGGGCCTGTTTGGCTACGCGTGGCGCAAGCAGCACCAATATCAGCAGGCGCGGCTGGAAGCCACCGCTGCGCCAACGGCTCCGACCGACCTTCAGGAAATCAACGTAGCGCTCCTCGGCGCCGGTGCCGAAGGTCAGGTGCTGACCGACTCGATGCTCCGCATCCCCGGCCTGCGCTTCCGCGCGGTCTGCGACATCTGGACCGAATACAACCAGAAGCGCGTCGTCAACATCCTGAAAAAATACAAGCACGAGGTCAACGCGTACGAGGACTACCGCGAGATGCTCGACAAAGAGACGTCGATCGACGCGGTCGTGATCGCGACGCCCGACTTCTGGCACTCGCAGCACACGGTCGACTGCCTGAAGGCCGGCAAGCACGTGTACTGCGAGAAGGAGATGTCGAACACGCTCGCAGGCGCACGCGCCATGGTGGCCGCCGCGCGCGAGACCGGCAAGCTCCTGCAGATCGGCCACCAGCGCCGATCGAATCCGCGTTACCTCCACTGCTACGACAAGTTGCTGGGTGAGGCGAAGTTGCTCGGCCGCATCGTGACGGTCAACGGGCAATGGAATCGCGCGGTGGCGGCGGACCTCGGGTCTCCCGATCGCTACGTGATTCCGGAGACGCGGCTGAAGCAGTACGGCTTCAAGGACATGCACCAGTTCCGCAACTGGCGATGGTTCAAGGGCCTCGGCGGCGGACCGATCGTGGATCTGGGCTCGCATCAAATCGACATCTACTCGTGGTTCCTCGGCGCCAATCCTTCACACGTGATGGCGAGCGGTGGGCTGCTCTACCACGACCCGAAGACGCACGAGTGGTACGACACGGTGATGGCCGTCTTCGACTACGACACGCCGCAGGGTCCGGTGAAGGCGTACTACCAGACGCAGACGACCAACGGCAGTCAGGGCTACTTCGAGAACTTCATGGGCGATCAGGGCACGCTGCTCATCTCGGAGTCGGAAGTGAACTACGGCGGCAAGCTCTATCGCGACCCGAACGCGCCGGCCTGGGATCCGTGGATCCAGAAGGGCTACGTGAGCGCGCCCAAACTGCAGGAGGCCAAGGAGAAGGACGAGGGTGCGGTGGCGGACGTGCGCGAGTCGGTGTCGCCGGATCAGCACACGGTGCCGATCGTGCTGCGCGATCCGTTCCACCAGCCACACTTGCAGAATTTCTTCGACGCCGTGCGCGGCACGGCGAAGCTCAACTGCCCCGCCGAAATCGGCTACGAAAGCGCCGTGGCCGTGCTGAAGGTCAACGACGCCATTGAGGCGAAGTCCCGGCTGTCGTTCACGCCGGCGGACTTCGCGGTGTAGAGGAGGGTGACGATGAACAACCAGACGCTCTCCCGCTCGGCGATGATCGCGATTACGACGATGCGCGTGTTCGTGGGGTGGCACTTTCTGTATGAGGGCATCGCGAAACTGACGTCGCCCGCATGGTCAGCCGCCGGTTATCTGAAGCAAGCGCGCGGCCCGTTCGCCGGCCTGTTCAAGTCGTTGGCCAGCCAGCCGAATCTCCTCGCCAATGCGGACCTCATCACGATGTGGGGGCTCGCGCTGGTCGGCGCGCTCCTGATGTTGGGCCTCTTCACGCGGCTCGCGAGCCTCGCGGCGATCGGGTTCATCCTGCTCTTCTATCTCTGCAATCCGCCGTTCGTGGGCTACTTCTACTCGATCCCCAGCGAAGGCAGCTACCTGATCGTGAACAAGAACCTGGTGGAACTGTCCGCGCTCGTCGTGATTCTCGTCACGGGCAGCGGCCGATTTGCCGGACTCGACCGCATCATCCGAAGGAGACGCTGACATGATTGATCCCAACGCAGCACCGACCGGCGTTTCGCGCCGGGGCTTCATCGGCACCGTCGCCGCGACCACAGGCTGGCTCATCGTTCCGCGGCGCGTGCTCGGCGGGCCGGGCTATCAGGCGCCGAGCGACACGGTGAACATCGCCACGATCGGCTACCTCCACGGCATGGGTTCGAGTAACACGCGGGCGTGCCGCGGCGAGAACATCGTCGCCCTGTGCGACGTGGACGACAGCCGCGCGGCCATTGCGAAGATGCGGAGCGCGCCGGAGCCGATCTGGGATCTGTTTCCCAAGGCGGTGCACTACAAAGACTTTCGCGTGATGCTCGAGAAGCAGAAGGACATCGACGCGGTCATCGTCGCGACGCCGGACCACACGCACGCGGTCATTGCGATGGCGGCGATGCAGTTGGGCAAGCACGTGTACGTGCAGAAGCCGTTGACGCGCACGATCTCCGAGACGCGCGCGTTGACTGCGGCGGCGCGGCAGTACAAGGTCGTGACGCAGATGGGCAATCAGGGGCACTCGGGCGAGGGCGTCCGCCTGATCCAGGAGTGGATCGATGACGGCGCGATCGGCAAGGTGCGCGAGGTGCATTGCTGGACCAACCGCCCGATCTGGCCGCAGGGCATGCCGCGCCCGACGGGGACGCCGGCCGTGCCGGACGGACTCGACTGGGATCTCTGGATCGGCCCCGCGCCGATGCGGCCGTACCACACGGCCTACCATCCCTTCAGCTGGCGGTCCTGGATGGACTTCGGCTGCGGCGCGCTCGGCGACATGGCGTGTCACGTGATGGACGCCGCAAACACCGCGCTGCGACTCGGGGCGCCCACGAGCGTGCAGGCGACGGTCGCGCC
>CAYHEX010000075.1:9236-14470 GCA_964355365.1 uncultured Solibacteraceae bacterium
GGTCGCGCAGCAGGTCGTGGAACTCACCGGCGCCGACGGACAGGCGCGCGTGGAGCGCGTGGAATACAAGGACAGCTTCCCGATGTCCACGATCGTGCACTACGAGTTTCCGCAACGCAGCGAGAAGCTCCCGGCCGTGACGCTGCACTGGTACGACGGCGGATTGCTGCCCGAGCGGCCGGCTGAGCTCGAGGAAGAGCGTCGGCTGCCGTCGAGCGGCACGATCTTCGTCGGCGAGACCGGACACCTGATGTGCGAGACGTACTCCGAGAGTCCGCGTCTCTTCCCGGAAGAGCGCATGCAGGACTACGCGCGGCCCAAGAAGACGCTGCCCCGCGTGCAGGGCACGCACGAGCAAGCGTGGATCGACGCCATCAAAGGGAAGATCAAGCCGGTCGACGACTTCGAGTACGCCGGACCGTTCAGCGAAACGGTGTTGCTCGGCAATGTGGCCATCCAGTTCCCCGGCGCGCGGTTGTTGTGGGACGGCCCCGGCATGAAGGTCACGAACGTCGACAACGCGAATGATCTGGTGCACCACCAGTACCGGGCGGGTTGGTCGCTCGGCATCAAATGAGGTTTGGACGATGAACGCACGAGTGATCGCAATCGCGTTGGTGGGCGGCCTGGCGCTCGGTGTCGGCGTCGCCGGTCAGCAGGCCGGCAAGGTCGAACTCAAGCTCACGTTGCCGAAGCCGATGTTCATCGGCACGCCGACCAACCTCAAAAGTCCCAACCTCGAGGCCGTCACCGGCAAATCGCGCGGACCGTTTCTCGTACCCGCCGGCACGAAACTTCTCTCGCTCAAGAAGCCGATCAGATCGAGCGACAGGCAACCGGTCATCGGCGAATTGGAGTTCGTCAGCGACGGCGAGAAATCGGGCGGCGATGGCTACTTCGTGGAGCTGGGTCCGGGCCGACAGTGGGTCGACATCGATCTCGGCGCGTCGTACTCGCTCCACGCGATCCTTGCGTGGCACTACCACAGCCAGGCGCGCGTCTACCGCGACGTGATCGTCCTCGTGTCCGACGACAAGGAGTTTCGAACGGGCGTGGCGACGGTCTTCAACAACGACCACGACAATTCATCGAAACTCGGCGCGGGCAAGGACAAGGAATACATCGAGGTGGCTGAAGGGCGACTCTTTGACCCGCAGGGGGCCAGAGGCCGGTATGTCCGCCTCTACTCGAACGGCAACACCTCTAACGATCTGAACCACTACGTCGAGGTGGAGGTCTACGGCACGCCGATCAAATGAACAGGATTGCGTTCGGGTTCGTGCTCGCCGCCGTACTCGCGCTGGGCCTGGTGTTCCGGCTCGCAGATTTGCGCGCGCGGCCCATGCATCACGACGAAGCGAATCAGGCCGTCCGGTTCGGCATCCTGCTCGAGACCGGTGAGTACCGATACGACCGGCAAGACCACCACGGTCCGACCCTCTACTACCTGACGCTGCCCTTCGCCTGGTTGCAGGGCCAGCGAACGCTCGCCTCGCTCGACGAGCGCACGGTGCGCATGGTGCCGGCGGTCTTCGGCGGCGGACTGCTGCTGTTGTTCTTTCTGCTGGCGGGACCGACGGACGCGTCCTCGGCTCGCGGCGTCGGTCGAGTGGCCGCGGCGGCCGCGGCGACGCTCGCGGCCATCTCGCCCGTGCTCACGTACTACAGCCGCTTCTACATTCAGGAAACGCTGCTCGTCTTCTTCGTGATCGCGTTTGCGATCGCGGTCGGCCGATATCGGGATCGCCCGCGCCTCGGGTCGGCTCTCGGCGCGGGCGTGTTCGCGGGCCTCGCGTACGCCACGAAGGAGACGTCGCTCATCCTGCTGCCGGCGGTGGTCGCCGCCTGCGCGATCGCGTCGCGACTCGCGCGGAACGACCGGGGCGGGAGCGGCCATCCCGCAAACGCAGGATGGCAATCGCGCGTGCAGCACCTCCTTGCCGCGGTCTCCGCCGCGCTCCTCGTCGCCCTCGTGTTCTACACCGGCTTCTTCACCAACCCTGCCGGCCTGTTCGATTCGCTCGGCGCCGTCTCGATCTACCTCTCGCGCGGCGTCGAACCAGGGCCGCACGTCGCGCCGTGGTTCACCTATTTGCAGACCCTGGCGTGGTCCGCCGCGGGCGGCCTTGTCTGGACCGAGGCTCTCGTCCTCATCCTCGCTGCGGTCGGAATCGTTCACGCCGTCGCGGCCCGCCGGTTCTGGCCGTTGTACATCGGCCTCTACGCGATCGGCGCCGGCGCGATCTTCTCTACGGTTCCGTACAAGACACCGTGGAATGTCGCGCCGTTCTACGCCGGCTTGGTGCTGATGGCCGGCATCGGTGTGCAGCAGTTGTTCGAGTGGGCGCGGCCGCGCGCGGCGCGTGTGCTGGTCGCTCTCGTGCTGGTCGCTGCCGCGTGGCAGCTCGGGGCGCAGAACGTCCGCGCGAGCGTTCAGTACGCCGCCGATGCGCGCAACCCGTACGCCTACGCCCACACGAGCGCTGACTACCTGCGCCTCGCCGCGCGTGTGCACGACCTGGCCGCGCAGCATCCCGACAGGAGCCGCATGCTGGTGAAAGTCGTGGCCAGCCCCTACGATCAGTGGCCGTTCCCGTGGTACGCGCGCGACCTCACGCGCGTCGGCTACTGGAACCGCGCCGCCGACGCCGGCGCGTTCACCGGCGTTCCCGTGATCCTCGCATCAGCGGAGAACGCCGCCGACGTCGACACTGCGGTCGGCGACGGCTACGTGTCCGAGTTCTACGGCCTGCGGCCCGGCGTGTTGCTCACGCTGTACGTCGAACGCAATCTGTGGAACCAATTCATGGAGTCTCGCCGATGACCGCGCTTCGCGTGGTGCTCGTCGTGCCCTGCTACGTCGAGGCGTTACGTCTGTCGCCGCGCGCGTTTCTGGAGGCGCTGTCATCGCGGCCGTGGCTGACGCTCCTCTTCGTCGATGACGGGAGTCGCGACGGGACGCCGGCCGTGCTGTCCGAGCTCGCATCGGCGTGTCCCGATCGGGTGCACGTGTTGCGGCTCGCGGCCCACGTCGGCAAGGCCGAAGCTGTTCGCGTCGGCGTATTGAAAGCCGCCGAGTCGCGGCCCGACTACATCGGCTTCTGGGACGCCGATCTGTCCGCACCACTCGAGGCGCTCGACGACTTTCTCGCGCTGGCGCGCCGGCGCCCCGAGATGGAACTCGTGATCGGATCGCGCGTGAACCTGATGGGGCGCGATATCCGCCGCAGCGCCGCGCGCCACTACGTCAGCCGTGTCTTTGCCACGGCCGCGTCGCTCGCGCTCGACCTACCGGTGTACGACACGCAGTGCGGCGCCAAGCTGTTCCGCGCGACCCCCGACGTGCTGAGTATCTTTGCCGAGCCCTTCCGCAGCCGCTGGATCTTCGACGTCGAGATTCTCGATCGCTACCTTCGAGTGCCGATCGCCGACGACGGTCCACCGCGGCGCGAGCGCATCTACGAGCTGGCGCTTCCGGCGTGGCACGAGGTGCGGGGCTCAAAGCTCCGGCCGTGGGACTTCGTGTGGTCGTTTGTCGAAGTGCTCGGCGTCTGGTGGAGAGGGCGAAGAGCAGGGCAAAGGGCAGAGGGCAAAGGGCAGAGGCGAGGGCATTAGGGCAAAGGGAACAGGAAGGAAAAGGGCAAGAGCACCTTGGGCCATCCCCCTCCTGTGACCTTGGCCCTTTTCCCTCGCCTTTGCCCTTTGCCCTCTGCCCTCTGCCCTGCTCTTACCGTCTTTGTCTCGCCGCGAGCAGAACGAGCCGTCCGAGTTCTTTGATCGGCTCGGGATTGTCGTCCACCTGCAGTCGCAAGACGACGTCGTTGTGGAGCCACACGCCGCCGTCCTTCTTCACCACGATCATCGCTGCGCTCTGTTTGCCGCGCGTATCGCCGCCGGCCGCGTCGCCGGCTTCCAGGGCCGCTTGCAGTCGAAACGAGATGTGATTCGGCTTGCCGTTTGCGTCGAACGCGTTCTTCTCGAACGCGTCGACCATCCCCTGCACCACGGCCTCGCCCGCCAGGATGTTGCGCTGAGCCGTGCAATGCCGGCCCTGCTTGTCGCCGGCCCACTTGGTCGCGCCCGGCCCGGTGTGTGCCGCAAACTCGCCCTTCGCGTTCATCACCGCGAACTGACGCCCCGCCTTGGGCCAGGCCGTGCGCCCGAGCGATTCGTCCGGATCGCCCGCCAGGATCGCTTTGATGATGTCCTTGGGCGCCATGCCGGTCTTGAGCAGCGCCATGCCGCGCGGCCCATAGTTCACGTTCACGATCGCTTGCGTGGCCACCGCGCCGACACCGGCTTCGGCCCAGAGCACGCCGTTGCCGACCGAGAACACGCGCGACTGGACCGCCGCACCGATCTCTCCGGTCTCGGGATCAAAGCCGATGATCGAGAACGTGCCCGGCGGATCGGTCGGCCCGTTGACCTCGCGCTGCTGGGCACGGACCGTGAGCGAGGCGAGCCCCGCGATCAAACAGAAGAGGACAAGACGTCGTGACAATCGCATCGTGGTTTACCTCGGATCAGGATCTGGGTAGTGCTCCTTCAGACAATCTGGACAAATGCCGTGGGAAAACAGGGCCTCGCTCCGGTCCTGAAAATACCGTTCGATCAGTTGCCAGTCGCCCACTTCGCTGCGGAGCTTCCGGCAATGCGAACAGATCGGGATGATGCCGCGTAGGGTCTTGAGCTCACCGACCACATCGGATGTGGCCGCCTCGAGCCGAACGCGGCGAAACACCGTGAGGATGCCCAGCGCGTTGAGCGCGACGATGGTCAGCACGTCGCCGCCCACGTCGATGCCGCCGCCGGTCAACATCGTCATCCGCAGCGCGATCAATCCTGCGCTGAGCCCGAGTGGCGCCGCCAACTGTCGCGCCGGCCGATCCGGCATGGCGAAATACAGGATGCAGAGGATCAGGAGCGGGCTGCGCAGCGGCAGCCCGGAACCGGCCGGACGAATCACGTTCAGGCCGAGCGTTACCGCCGCAATCGCAATCGCCGACCAGAGCACGGCGCGCGAATAGGCGGCACGTGTCCGCACGCCGCGCACGATCAGAAACCCCAGCGCGGGCACAATAATCAACACGGCGCGGAGTAGCAGTCGTTCGCGCAGCCGCGCCGCATCGTGGCCGTACAACTGGAAGTCCGTGCTGATGAACCACAACGCGGGCAGGAGCATCAGTGCCAGTCCACGCGACGCCAACCGACGATCGCTGTCCAGGCGCAGGTCG
>CAYHEX010000076.1:0-14334 GCA_964355365.1 uncultured Solibacteraceae bacterium
GCCACCGCAAGGGCGTCGCCGGCGGCCTTGCGCCGGGTCTCGGCGGCGGTCAGGACGACTTCATCGTGATCCCGCAGACGTCGTACCAGAAGCAGTTCGGCCTGCGCGCCGGCAACTTCGGCCGCGGCGAGTTCCGCCCGATCATGATCGGCGCCATGCCGCGCGACGGCGTGGACCGCGCGACGGCGATGAAGGAAGTGGAGAACGTCATGCGCATCCGTCACGGGCTGCGTCTCGACGAACCGAACGACTTCGACATGATCACCTCGGACGCGGTCCTCAAGATCTGGGATCAGATCAGCGCCGGCGTATTTCTCGCGCTCGTCGTGCTGTCGTCGATCGCGCTGATGGTCGGCGGCATCGGCGTGATGAGCATCATGACGATGTCGGTCACCGAACGCACGCGCGAGATCGGCGTCCGCAAGGCGCTCGGCGCGCGCCGCGTGGAGGTGCTGTGGCAATTCCTGTTTGAAGCGGTGTTCCTGACATCGCTCGGCGGCCTGATCGGCATCCTGATCGGCGCGACCATCGGCTACACCATTCACTGGCTGACGGGGTTTCCGGTCTCGCTAACCTGGTGGGCCTTCGCGATCGGCATCGGCTTCTCCGCGAGCGTCGGCATCTTCTTCGGCATGGTACCGGCTATTCGCGCCTCACGACTCGACCCCATCGAAGCGCTCCGGTACGAATAGCGCCCCGTCGCGCTTCGCATCGATCAATTGCGGAATCGCTAATCGCCAATCTGAGATCGGGAATCGGGAAATCGGGAATCGAAGATCGCCAATCGCCAATCGCCAATCGAAGATCGAAGATCGAAGACCGAGCACTGTGACGGATTCTCGGCAGTTTTTCGATTTGCGATCTCCGATTCGCGATTCCCCGATTCCCGATCTGAAATTCTCGATTGGCGTTTGCCGATCTCCGATTGGCGTTTTCCGATTTCCATATTTATCGATAATCAGAGGCGTATGATCTTCCCAGTAGGAGGGTATTCATATGAAGGTCTATGATGCTGCAAACCTCCGGAATGTCGCGGTCGTCGGGCATTCCGGATCCGGCAAGACTCAGCTCGTCTCCGCCCTGTTATTCGACGCCGGGGCACAAAACAGATTCGGTAAGGTTGACGACGGCACCACCCTCACGGATTACGACGACGAAGAGATCTACCGCAAGCACACCCTCTCTGCTGCACTGGCCCACATCGAGTGGCGCAAACACAAGATCAACTTCATCGATACGCCCGGCATGGGCAACTTCCTCGGCGATGCGCGCGCCGCGTTGCGTGCGGCGGATGCCGCCGTCGTGGTGGTGGACGCCGTCAGCGGCGTGCAGGTGTCGACCGAGAAGGTCTGGGCCGCGGCCGACGAAGGCGCGCTGCCACGCCTCCTGGTCGTCAACCGGCTCGATCGCGAGCGCGCCAGCATCACACGCGCGCTTGAGTCGATCCACGACCACCTGGGCCGCACCTGCGTGCTGATTCATCTGCCCATCGGCGAAGAGAAGGAGTTCAAGGGCGTCATCGACCTGATCAACATGCGCGCCTACACGTTCGCGCCTGACGACAGCGGCAAGACCACCGAGGGCGACATCCCGGCCGAACTGGCCGAGGGCGCCACGGCCGCGCGCGAGACGATGCTCGAAGCGGTTGCGGAAGCGGACGAGATGCTGATGGAGAACTTCTTTGCCAACGGCACGCTCACACAAGAGGAACTGGTTGGCGGCCTCACGCGCGCGATCCGCGCGGCGAAGATCTTCCCGGTCTGCTGCACCTCGGGGCTTCACAACATCGGCGCCACGTGCCTCGCCGACGCGATCATCGACTACCTGCCCTCCCCCGTCGACCGCCCGTTCCCGGGCCTCGACCCGAAGGGCGAGCCGACCACGCTCGCGGCCGACAACACGGCGCCGGCCATCGCGTGGGTGTGGAAGTCCATCGCCGATCCGTTCGCCGGCCGCATTACGCTGTTTCGCGTGATCGCGGGTGTCTTCAAGAGCGACTCGACGACCAAGAACCTCACGCGTGATGCGGACGAACGACTGGGCCATCTGCTGCTGCTCGAAGGCAAGACGCAGACGGACATCGCCGAAGTGCACGCGGGCGACCTCGGCGCGGTCGCCAAGTTGAAGGACACCCATACCGGCGACACCCTCGGCGACAAGAAGGCGGCGTTCACCGTGCCGCCGATCGCGTTCCCCGAGCCCGTGCTGTCGTACGCGCTTGTGCCGAAGACACGCGGCGACGAAGACAAGCTCGGCCAGTCGATGCACCGGCTGATCGAAGAGGATCCGTCGATCGCGTGGACGCGCGATGCGCAGACGCACGAACTGTTGCTGTCGGGCCAGGGCCAGCTGCACATCGAAGTCACCGTCGCGAAGTTGAAGCGCCGGTTCGGCGTCGACGTCGGACTGAAGCCGCCGACCATTCCGTATCGCGAGACGATCACGGCGTCCACCGAGGCGCACGGTCGGCACAAGAAACAGACCGGCGGCCACGGCCAGTTCGGCGACTGCAAGATCCGCGTCGAGCCGCTACCGCGCGGTACGGACTTCGAGTTCGTGAACGACACCTTCGGCGGATCGATCCCGCGGGGGTTCATCCCCGCCATCGAGAAAGGCATTCAGGACACGCGCATGCGCGGGTTCCTGGCCGGCTACCCGATGATGGACTTCCGCGTGACGGTGTTCGACGGCTCGTACCACGACGTCGACTCGAACGAGATGTCGTTCCGCATGGCCGGCCGCCTCGCGTTCCGTGATGCCATGACGCGCGCAAAGCCGACGCTACTCGAGCCGGTGATGAAGGTGGAGGTCTACACGCCGTCGGAATTCGCCGGCGACCTGATGGGCGACCTCAACGGCCGGCGTGGCCGCATTTCCGGCATGGATGCCAAGGGCTCCAGCACGGTGATCAAGGCTGAAGTGCCGATGGCCGAGATGCTGACGTACGAACAGCAGCTCACGTCATCGACCGGCGGCCGCGGTGCCTACCACATGGAGTTCGACCACTACGCCGAAGTGCCGGCGCACCTGCATGCCAAGATCATCGCCGCCTCGAAGGCCGAGCGCGGTGAAGCGAAACCAGAGGAAGACGAATAGAATCGACCCAACGTGACTGTTCCGAAACGTTGGGTGCTCCTGTGCGCCCTGCTCTGCGCGGCCCCGGTGGTGGCCGCGCAGCAGCAGGCGTCTTCGCAAACATTTGACGAGTTCCTCGCCGGTCTCCGCACGGAGGCCGCCGCCCGAGGCATCAGCCAGGCCACGATCGATGCGGCCCTGACCACCGTCGAACCCCTTCCCGTCGTCACCGAGCGCGACCGCGCGCAGCCCGAAGAAGTGATCACGCTCGACACCTACGTCGCCCGACGGCTGACGAAGAAGGTGCTGACCACGGCTCGCGCCAAGATCGTGGAACACGCCGATGTGCTCAAGCAGGTGGCCGACACCTACGGCGTGCCGTCGAACATCCTGATGGCGGTGTGGGGCGTGGAGTCGAACTTCGGCGCCTTCACCGGTGTGCGCCCCACGATCGCGGCCCTGGCGACGCTGGCCTACGACGGGCGCCGGCCGCTCTTCCGCAACGAGTTGTTCAGCGCGCTCCAGATTGTGGACGCGGGCCACGTCACCGTCGAGCAACTCAAAGGGTCCTGGGCCGGCGCGATGGGCCAGCCCCAGTTCATGCCCTCGAGCTACCAGCGGTACGCCGTCGACTTCGACCGAGACGGACGCGCGGACATCTGGAACTCGTTGCCGGATGTATTTGGATCGATCGGAAACTACCTGAAGGAGTTCGGCTGGGTCGCAGGCGCCCGCTGGGGGCGCGAGGTGCAACTCACGAAAGCGGTGCGGGCGCGTATTGCCGGCGCCGTGCCGATGCGCACCGGCAACTGCAGGGCGATCCGCGAGATGACCGAGTCGCGGCCGGTGAGCGCCTGGGCGAAGCTCGGCGTGACGCTTCCCGGAGGCAAGCGCCTGCCGAAGAGCGATCCGGCGGCTTCGCTCGTGCGCGGCGACCGACGCCACTTTCTCGTGTTCCACAACTACGACGCGCTGCTCGGCTACAACTGCGCCAACGCCTACGCCGTGAGCCTCGGCCTGCTCGCCGACGCGCTGCCGTCGGGTGCCACACCGTTACGCTGATCGAGGTAGTTTGTACCGACACTGAACAAACAGGCCTACAATCAACGGTGGAGGCTGCCCATGACCCCAGCCGCAGCGCTGTCCTCGCAATTGCGTGAAATCGCTTCCACGTCCGGTCTCTCCTGCGACGTGCCCTCACCCGCTCTCATCCGCGCCTCGCAGGACGGCATCGTCAGCAAGTGGTTCCTCGGCGGCCGCAAAGCCAGCTATCGTGCATCGTGCGCGCTCGATGAGGCCACCCAGGTCGTCGCGTTCCGCGAAATCCTCACGGAGTCGACGTGGGGTGTGCCGCCGCCGGCGATCACCGTTGAGACCACCAGCCAGAAGGGCACCACCGTGAACAAGTCCGTAAAGATCAGCGGACCGGGTGGCGGCAAAGTGGACCTCGGATCGGCGCGCGCGGCATTCGAGCGCGCGGTGACCGCTGCCGGTTGGCGTTTCGTCTTCGAGTCTGGCAAGTCCCCCGCCTGAATACCCGAACACAAGGAGTCGCCTCATGCGCCGTCCCTTTGCAATCAGGCTCGCCGCCGTTGCCGCGGCGTGGCTCACGTTCGTTCTCGCGCCCCATTCAGACACGTTCGCCCAGTCGCAGCGCGTCGTCCGCGCCGATGACGGCTTCGTGCTGGCGATTCCCGCGGGCTGGACCGAGCGCAAGGATCTGGGCGCGACGGCCGGCATCGCGCCAGTCGCCGGCACGGAGGCCTACCTCACCGTGCAGGTGCAGCACGAACCCGCACGCGCGCCGGTGAGCGACGTGCTCGCGCGCGTCGTGACGAAGATGAAGACCAGCGGCGGCGCCGAGGTCGTCAGCTCGCGCTTCGGCACATTCCTGAAACGCCGTGCGGTGCTCGCGGAGTTGCGGGACGAGTCGGCGCGGTACCGCGTCATCGTGATTCCGCGTGACGCCGGTGAGACAAGTCAGGACTACTACACGCTCATCGCGTGGTGTGCGGCGACGTCGTTCACGCGGCTGCAGCCGGCGTTCGACAACGCGCTCGCCGGATTCGATGTCACAGCGTCGGCGACACCCGCGGCGGCGGCGGCGGCGGCGGCAACACCCACGGCGCAAGGGGCCAGGTCCGCCGCGCCGGCCTCCCCGGAAGCCCGCGCAGCGTTCTTTGCGCGCATTCTCAACCCGCAACCCGGCCCCACCGTCGCCGCGCCCGTGGCCAACGACAAGAACCAGCAGAAGCTCTTCGATGGCGCGGAGTTCTATCGCAAGGGGCTCGTATTCGCCACACAGGGCGCGTGGACGGAAGCGCAGCAGGCCTTCCGGGAGGCCGAGAAGAAGAACGACAAGGACCCGGAGTACATCCTCGCCACGGCGTTCGCGTATCTGAAGCTGCACAAGGCCAACGAGTCGCAGAAGCGCTATCAGGATCTCTACAAGAAGGATCCGACGCACAAGCGCGCGCTCGTCGGCTTGATCGCGTCCGCTGAAGAGATCCAGAACTACCGCGATGCCACGAAGCTCTGGCAACGCTACCTCACGATGCCGCTCCCGGCCACCGAGGCGACCGAGGCACGCAGCCTCTTCCGGGGCGCTCAGGATCTGTTCGCGGATCGTTACGAGATCACGGAGAACCCGGCCGGCGGTGCGGCCAACATCGCCACACCCCAGGAAGAACTCGCGCTCGGTCTCGAGTACGCGAAGTCACTCTCGGCGTCCGGTGTGCCGCTCGTCACCGACCCCGAGATCCTCAGCTACGTCGAGCAACTCTGCCAGAACCTCGTCGATCACGCCAAGCAGTTCCCCAGCAACTACCAGCTCTTCGTGCTCGACACGGCGCAGGTCAACGCCACGACGACGCCCGGATTCATCTTCGTGTATCGCGGCATTCTTGATGCGTCCGACACCGAAGCGGCGCTGGCGGGTGTGCTCGCGCACGAGATCGGACACTCGGTCGCGCATCACATCGGCAAGTCGGCCACCAAGAGCGTGCAGGATCAACAGCAGATCGCCAACCTCAAGAACTCGAACAGCAAGCTCTCGCAGTTTCTCGGCAAGATGATGGAGAGCGGCAACGGCGTGAGCGCGCGATCCTTCAGCCGCGACAACGAGGCCCAGGCCGATCGTCTGGCCGTGCACATCGCGTTCGATTCCGGCTTCGATCCCGCCGCGATCGCCGACCTCTTCCAGAAGTTCGAGCAGATGTCACCGACGTCACGCAACACCTGGGATCAGATGATGCGGTCCCATCCACCGTCGATTGACCGCATCAACACCGTCAAGGAATACGCCTCGCTCCTGCCCGACCGGCCGACAAAGAAGAACTCGCCCGCGTTCGATCGCATGAAGAAGCGCCTGGCCGCCCTGCCGCCTCCACCCGACGCGACCGGCATGCTGAAATCGGCCACGCCCGCAGCCTCGCCGATGCCGTCGTCCACCACCACGCCGCGCGCGGACACCAGCCGGATGCGCACAACAGCGTTTTCGCTCAATCCGCTGCCGTTCTCCGGCGAAGTGCCGGAGGGCTGGACCGGCTCGAAGATCAGCAATACGTTCTTTGTGTTCCGCGGGCCGGCCGGCACCGGGTCGAACGAGGCGGGCGTCCACTTCGAAGTGATGGCGAAGGCGGCGTATCCCGGCAAGACCATTCAGGACATCCTGGCGCTCGAGCAGGCCGCGGTCCTGAAGTACCCGGGCGGCGCCGTGGCCGGCACCGACGGCGGCCGCACGAACGACGGCCGCCCGATGCTGATGCTGCAGACCACCTACACGTGCACCACGTCGGCGCGAATCGAGACGGTGTGCCAGCGGCTCACCGGGCTCGTCGAATTCCCCGACTACTTCGTGTTCGTGAAATACGTCGCGCCGAAAGCGGCGTGGGCGGACTTCTCCTACGCGTACGAGATCGCCGGCAACAGCCTGACATATGGGCTCAATCGCACCGCGCCCGTGCCGCCGCCAGCCCCAACACCGCCGGCTGCGCCGGCCCCGGCGCCGCCGAGAACCACGCCACCGCCCACGCCCGCCCCCGCGAAGACGACCGGTACTTTCAGTGTGCAGATTGCGCCCTACGCGGGCCAGATGCCCGCCGGCTGGACATCGAGAGAAGAGAAAGGCGTGGTGACCATCGAAGGCGCGAAAGGCACGGAGGCCTACGCGATGAGTGTGCGGCTGTTCTTCTACGATAAATCATCGGGCATTGACGCCATCGCCAGCGAGATGCGCGACGCGCTCAATCAACAGCCGGATGCTCGTATCACCGAGCTCGCCAATCGCGCCACCGAAGAAGGTCTCGCGCTGCGCGGTCTCCTCGCCGAGTTCACCTGCAAGATCACCGGCCAGCCCGGCCCCTGCAAGGAGATCATCGCCATCGTCGACTACCCGAAGAACGTCGTCATGCTGCAGTACTACGGGCCCACGTCGCTCTACGACAAGTACTTCGACGCATTCACCCTGGTCGGGTCCACGTTGAAAGGGCGCCAGGGTCCCTTCGATCGCCCACGTCCCTAGAAGCCCTTACAGGCTTCGGCGATGCGGTCGACCTGCGCCTGACTGAGTTCCGGGCACATCGGCAGCGAGAGGATCTCCGGCGCGAGCGTCTCGGCCACCGGAAAGCTGCCGACGCCGTAACCGAGGTCGGCCATCGCCACCTGGCGGTGAATCGGAATCGGGTAATGGATCCCGTGCTGTGAATTCGCGGCATCGAGCGCCGTCATCAGGCCCGCGCGATCCTGCGTGCGCACCACGTACAGATGGAACACGTGCGTGCCCCACGGCGCCACGCGCGGCAGAATCAGGTTCGTGCCTGCCAATGCCTTGCCGTACATCGCCGCGCCGTTCGCGCGGGCCAGATTCCAGTCTGCGAGGTGGCGCAGCTTCACGCGCAGCACGGCCGCCTGCACCGTGTCGAGCCGGCTGTTGCCGCCCTTCACGAGGTGCTCGTACTTCACACGCTGACCGTAGTTGCGCAACAGCTTGATCTTGTCCGCCAGTTCCGCGTTGTTCGTCGTCACCGCGCCGCCGTCGCCGTAGGCGCCGAGGTTCTTGCCCGGGTAGAAGCTGAACGCGGCGATGTCACCGATCGAGCCGCACTTCTTGCCCTTGTAGGTCGCGCCGTGCGCCTGGCAGGCGTCTTCGACGACAACCAGCTTGTGGCGCTTCGCGATCTCCATGATCGGGTCCATGTCCGCGGCCTGCCCGTAGAGATGCACCGGCAGGATCGCCTTCGTCTTCGGCGTGATGGCCGCCTCGATCTTCGAGACGTCGATCAGCATGTAGTCCGGCTCGCAATCCACGAGCACCGGTCGCGCGCCGCACTGGCTGATGGCCAACGCCGTCGCGATGTACGTGTGCGACGTCGTGATCACTTCATCGCCCGGCCCGATGCCGCAGGCCTCGAGCGCCAGCTTCAACGCGTCGGTGCCGTTCGCCACGCCAAGGCAGTGCGCCACGCCGCAGAACGCCGCGAACTCCTCTTCGAACCTCGTGACGTCGCCGCCAAGAATGAAGTCGCCACGCGTAAGAACGGCCGCAATCGCCGCATCAATTTCCGGCTTGAGGCTCTGGTATTGGGTCTGAAGGTCTACGAAGGGGATCTTGGCGTTGGACATGTCGTGGCCGCTCGCGTTAATTCGTTAACTCGCTTGATTCGTTAATTTCACGTCTTCAGTCGCAGGCCGAGGAGAACGATGGGCCGGAGGATGCTCCACCAGCCGGTGATCGGTTTCATTTTCGTATATCCCTGCTCGTGCGGGGGATAGATCTTTGTCACCGGCACTTCGCGCACCTTGTAACCGAGCCGGATGGCTTTGAAAAACATGTACGGCTCGAGCTCGTACTTCACGAGCCAGTCCTGATCGATGTTGATGCGTGGGTCGTCGAACAGCGACACGCGAAAGGCGCGAAACCCGTTCGTGCTGTCGGTGATCCGACGAAATGTCACGAGCGAGAACAGCCACGGGTGCACGAACTGCGTCGCGAGGCGCCGATACACCGGCATGTTGCCGAAGTCACCGCCGGGCAGATACCGCGAGCCCTGCACAAAATCCGCCTCGCCGCGCCGAATCGGATCCAGCAGCTTTGGAATCTCCTGAGGCCGGTCCTTGTCGTTCCCCGCCATGATGACGACGACGTCGAAGTGTTCTTTCTGCGCGAGCCGGATGACCGTGCGGATGGCGGCGCCGACCCCGCGTTGCGTCTCGTGGCTCACCACACGGAATCCGCGATCGCGCACATCCTGCGGCGTCGTATCCGTTGAGCCATCGTCAAACACCATGAACTCGTCCACGTCAGCGCGGTTCACGCGATCGACGACGCGAACGATTTTGGCGGACTCGTTAAAGGCGATCGAACAGGCCAGAACGCGCAGCGGTGTGGGTGTGGCCTCGACCGTCATGCTCAGCGTGGACGACTCACGCGGCCCCGGCGCTCCACGAATCGGGTGCCGCAGACGTTGCAGGCCGTCTTGCCGCGGGTGAAGACCAGTGCTTCACCGCACTCACAGACAAAGCCGGCCGCGCGAGCCGGCACACCCAGCATCAGCGTGTGCGCAGGCACGTCGTGGGTCACCACCGCGCCGGCGCCGATCATCGCGAAGGCGCCAATCGTCACGCCGCACACGATCGTGGCGTTGGCGCCAATCGACGCGCCCTTGCCGACGCGCGTCTTCGACACCCACGCCTTCGTCTGGTAACGGATCTTGCCGCCGGGGAATCGCGGTGAGCGCGGGCGGAGGTCGTTCGTGAACACGCAGTTCGGTCCGAGAAACGCGAAGTCGGCGACGGTCACACCCTCCCAGACCATGACGCCGTTCTTGATCGTCACGCCGTTGCCGATCTTCACGCCGGCCTCGAGAAACGCGTGATCGCCCACGTTGCAGTCTTTGCCGATCACCGCGCCGTGCATCACGTGCGCGAACGCCCAGATGCGGGTGCCGGCACCGATGCGCTTCGACTCAACGAGCGCGCTGGGATGCTGAAAGTGCTTCGGCGCCGCGCTCAACGCGCCACGTCCATCGGCGCGCCGCCGGCGGCCAGCGACCGCGCGATCGCGTCCAGCACGCGCACCACACCTTCGGAGAACGGGCCGTCGCTGAAGTGGATCGTCCCCGCCTTGATGCAGTCGAGGAACGCCTGGTTCTGCACCTTCAACGGCTCGCTCGGCTTCACGCGCGGGATCGTGATGTCGCCTTCACGCGCGAGCAACTGGAACTGCCCGAACGTGTCGTAGTACTGCTCTTTCACGATGCCTTTGTCGTAGATCGAGATCGGGCCGGCCGGCGCGAGCTCGTCCCACACCACCATCTGCTTGTCGCCGACGACCACGATCTCGCGCAGCTTCTTCGGGTCGAGCCAGCTGACTTGAATGTTGCCGACGATGTCGTTCGGGTAGCGCAGCGAGATGAACGCAAGGTCTTCGATGCCGGGCTGCAGGAACGCGGCGCCGACTGCCGAGGCCGTGACCGGCTCGGCGTCCATCAGGAAGTTGAAGATCGCGATGTCATGTGACGCCAGATCGTAAACGCTGTTCACGTCGTGGCGCACAGGTCCCAGGTTCGTGCGCAGCGCGCGCAGGTAATACAGGCGACCCGGCGTGCCGGCGGTGATCAGTTCCTTCAGCTTCAGGATGCCCGGATTGAACAGGAACACGTGCCCGGTCATCAGGATGACGTTGTGGGCGGCCGCCAATCGGCTCAACTCCGCGGCCTCGGCCGGATCCACCGTCAGCGGCTTCTCGCACAGCACGTGCTTGCCGGCGGCCAAAGCGACTTTCGCCACCTCGAAGTGCTTCTTCGTCGGCACACAGACGACGACGGCATCGACGTCCGGACGGGCAACAAGCTCACGAAAATCTGAATAGCCTTGAGCGTCGGGATACTGGCCGGCGATCACCGCGAGGCGCTTGGGGTCCAGATCGGCGAACGCCGTGAGCTTCGAATCGCGCAGTTGGGAAAACACACGCAGATGGTTCGGTCCCCAGTAACCGCACCCGACGACGCCAATACGAATAGGAGAGGGAGTCAAGACAGAGCAATTGTATCGGAATCGGACACACGGAGCCCCGGACCTTTAGGTCCGGGGTATGGCATGCGATGTCAGCGGCGGCAGCGTCAGGAGCTGTTTTCGCAAAGCGGCCTCGTCATCCGGCAGGTCAACGCTGCCGGCGGGAAGGCCGTTGAGCTTCGCCAGAAACGCGGTGACGTCGAGGTACTGGCCGCGCGGCAGACTGCCCGGGTCGCTCTCGGGCATCGAGATGCGGATGCGGTCGAACAGATCAAAGGCCGAGCGGCCGTTCCACTTGAGGCGGAAGTCCGCGTTCGTCATCTCCTTGCGGCCGTGACACTCGACGCAGACCCGCACGAAGAGCTGCTCGCCGCGCGCGGCTTGTTCCTCGGTGAACGTCACGGGGCTGGACGGCGAAGGTGCCTGCTGAGACGCGGAGACGGCGCGGCCCGCTCCCACGGGCAGGACGAGGAGGACGAGCAGCACGAGGCCCCCAGCGACACACACGGGTGAGATACGACCCAGAAACATGAGCGGCCCATGCTATAACACCCGCACCGCAACCTGACTTGGAGCCGCTGGCGTGTCCGATACCAAAGACCCGTTTGTTCCCGATCGTCGTGAGTTTCTGAAGGCCGCCGCCGGCGCCACGGTGGTGCTCGCGCAAACGCCGCCGCTGACGCCCGCCACCGGTGTGCTCAAGCCCCGTAAACGCTCCGGCAGCCCCACCCACGTCGTCGTGATCGGCGCGGGTGCCTGGGGCGGGTGGACCGCCTGGCACCTCCGCAAGGCCGGCGTCAAAGTCACCGTCGTCGATCAATACGGCCCGGCGAATTCGCGCGCGACCAGCGCCGACGAAACGCGCGGCATCCGGTCGTCGTACGGCGATCGCGCCGGCGACGTCGGCGCGCATTGGACGTCGTGGGCGCGGAGCGCCATCGGCCGCTGGAAGGAGTTCGACGCGGAGTGGGGCCCGGTGTTCCGCACGCGCTTCTTCATGACCACCGGCGACGTGATCTGTCGCGCGGCCGAAGAGCCGTTCACCACGCGCACGCGCGAGATCTGGACGAAGCTGGGCGTGCAGCACGAACTGCTCACCGGCGACGAAGTGCGCAAGCGCTTTCCGATGATGAACAACGACGACACGACGTTCGCGCTCTACGAACCCGACGCCGGCGTGGCGCGCGCGAGAGCCTCAACGCTCGCGGTGATGGCGATTGCCGAGAAGGCCGGCGTGCAATTCCGGCTCGGCCGCATCAAACCCGGCCCCATCGTGAACAACCAGATGGACGGCGTGGTGTTCGATGACGGCTCGGTGTTGCGCGGAGACGCGTACGTGTTCTGCTGCGGCGCCTGGCTGCGCAAGCTGTTCCCGCAGCTGATGACGAACCGCATGCGCGTGCCGCTCGGCTACGTCGGCTACTTCGGCACGCCGGTCGGCGACAGCCGCTTCACGTATCCCAACATGCCGAGTTACAACTTTCCCGGCGTGACGGGCTGGGCCGCGCTGCCGGTGGATAGCCGCGGCTTCCGCGTGCGCGGCGGCATCGCGCCGCCGGCTCCCCCGCCACCGCCGCCCGGCAGCGCGCCGGCCGCGCCTGCCCCGCCGGCTGCGCCGGCGCCACCGCCGGATCCCACGCTCAGCGATCCGGATCTCAGTTCGCGGCAGATGACGCAGGCGCGCCTCGACAGCACGCGCCGGTTCATCGAGCGGCGCTTCCCGCTGCTGAAGGACATGCCGCTGCTCGAAACGCGGGCGTGTCACTACGAGAGCAGCGTGAACAGCAACTTCATCATCGACCACTTGCCCGGCACCGAGAACGCGTGGATCGCCGGCGTTGGCCAGGCGGAGGGATTCAAGTTCGGCCCGGTGGCCGGCGAATACGTCGCCATGCGCGTGCTGGGCAACGCGGGCGATCCCGCCCTCGTGAAAGCGTTCAAGATGCCGACCGAGGAATACGAAGTGACGCCGCCTCGCACCGGCGGTGACAACGACTGACCAACCGACTCACGACTGAGGATCCCCATGAAGCCGACGTTCTCGATTCTGATCCTGGCCGCTCTCTCTGTGGTCGTGAGCGCGCAGCAGGCCGCGCCCCCCGCAACATCCACAACGCCGACGGTCGCGCCCACCAACAGCGCGCCGAATCCGTTCACGACGGTCGAGGGTTGGGCGAAGATGCCGGCCGGCCGCGCGTGGGGCTCAACGAGCGCGGTGGACACCGACCGTGACGGCACGTCCATCTGGGTCGCCGAACGCTGCGGCGCCAACACGTGCTGGGATCAAGCCGCCGGCAAGTCGTCACCCTTCGACATCGTCTTCAAGTTCGACGCCGCGGGGGCGCTCGTCAAGAGCTTTGGCGCAGGGACGATGGTGTTTCCGCACGGCATCCACGTGGACGCCGGCGGCAACATCTGGGTCACTGATGGTCAGGACAACCTGCCGCGTCGCGCGCGCGGTGCCGCCGCGAGCGATCCGTTGCCGGCGCCACCGTCGAAGATCATCGGCCATCAGATCCTGAAGTTCAGCGCCGACGGCACCCTGCTCATGACGCTCGGCAAAGCCGGCGGCAATCAACCGGGCCAGCCGGTCGATCCCGCGTCGTTCTATCAGCCGAACGACGTCATTACCAACAGCCGCGGCGAGATTTTTGTATGTGAAGGTCATTCAGACTCGGCGGCAGCTCGAGTGGTCAAGCTCGACAAGACGGGCGCGTTCATCAAACAGGTCGGCCAGCGCGGATCAGGCCCCGGCGAGTTCATCCAGCCGCACGCGCTCGCGTTCGATTCGAAGGGCCGCCTCTTTGTCGCAGATCGTTCCAACAACCGCATCCAGATCTTCGATCAGGATTTGAATCTCATCGAGAGCGGCTGGCAGCAGTACAGCCGCATCAGCGGGCTGTTCATCGACAAGGACGACATGCTCTACGCCGCCGATTCGGAATCCGGCTCAGTGGCGCCGGCACGCAAAGACTGGACGCGCGGCATTCGCATCGGCAGCATCAAGGACGGCGCGAACGGCGCGATCCGGCACTTCATTCCTGACCCGGCCACGGCCCCGCCAAGCACCAGCGCAGCGGAAGGCGTGGCGGTGGATGCAGCGGGAAATATCTACGGCGCCGAAGTTGGGCCAAGGGCACTGAAACGATACGTGAGGAGAAATTAGCGAATTAGCGAATTAGCGAATTAACGAGTTGGGTTCTCGGTTCGACGAACCCAATTCGTTAATTCGTTAATTCGTTGATT
>CAYHEX010000077.1:0-14279 GCA_964355365.1 uncultured Solibacteraceae bacterium
CGGCCCAGGTCCACGAGCATCACGTGCTCCGCGCGTTCCTTCTCGTTGCGGCGCAACTCATCCGCGAGGCGCTGATCGTCTTCGGGGTTGGCGCCGCGGCGGCGGGTGCCCGCGATCGGATGCGTCTCGATCCGCGAGCCTTCCACGCGCACCAGCATTTCCGGCGACGCGCCCACGATCGCTTCACGTCCCATCCGGATGAAGTACATGTACGGCGAGGGATTGATGTGCCTCAGCGCGCGGTACACGTCGAACGGCGAGGCCACGGTCGTCGTGTCGAATCGCTGCGACAGGACCGCCTGATAGATCTCGCCGGCGGCGATTTCTTCCTGGATCTTTCGCACCGACGCCTCGTAGGTCTCCTGCGTCTGATTGGCCACCACGTCGAGCGGAGGCGCCTCGCGCTTCTCGGAGCGCGACAGGTTGCGGTCCAGTTCCCGTTCGAGGAAATCGATTTTCGCCGAGGCAAACTCGTAGAGCGACCGGAGATCTTCGCCCGGTCGGATGCGCGCGTTCGCAATGGCCAGAATCCGGTGCTTCACGTGGTCGAACGCGAGCACGGTGTCGAACACCATAAAGCCGGCCTGGTCGCGATCCGTGGGCGGCTTCGGCAGCTTCACCGCCGGCTCGAACCACTCCGCGGTGTCGTAGTCGAGATAGCCCACGGCGCCGCCGGTAAAACGCGGCAGGTCCGGCACGAACGGTGCGTGGAATTCGGCCATCAGGCTGCGGACCACATCGATGAACGGTTCGGGCCGCTCGGTGCAGCTCCCCGCTTGTTCGATGCTCGTCACGCCATCGCGCCCGCGCACGACCAGGAGCGGGTCCTTGCCCAGAAACGAGTAGCGCCCCACATGTTCGCCACCTTCCACGCTCTCCAACAGGAAGGCGTAGTCTGAGTGCTCGGCGATCTTCAGAAATGCCGACACTGGCGTGAGCAGGTCCGCCATGATTTCGCGGCAGACCGGAATGAACGTGCCGCGCCGCGCCAGTTCCACGAACTCGTCAAATGTTGTCTGCTTCATCGAATAAACTCCTGCGCCGCGCGCATGAACACGCCGGGCTCGACGCGCGTGCCCGTCCACCATTCGAACTGCCGACTCGCCTGAGCCACCAGCATTGCCACTCCACCGATCGGTCGCGCGCCGGCTGCCCGTGCATCGGCCAGAAACTGCGTCGTTTCCGGGTTATAGACGAGGTCGTAGGCCACATCGGCGCGGAGTGTCCCGGCAGCGATCGGCGTGTCCGCCACATGCGGATGCGTGCCGACCGGCGTCGCGTTGACCACCAACCTCGCGCGCCCCGACGGTGGCCACGGTGTCACCGCGGCTCCCAATTCGGAGGCCAGGGCGATCGCCTGGTCGGCGTTACGCGCGGAGATCTCCACGACGCCCCCCATGTGCCGCAGTTCACGCACCGCCGCACGTGCCGCGCCGCCCGCGCCCAGCACCACGGCGCGATGACCGCCGATCTCGATCGCCATCTCGTCGAGCGGCGCGCGAAACGCGGGCGCGTCGAAATTGCGCCCATCCCAGCCGCCGCCCTCGCGCCGCCGCAGCGTGTTGAGGGCGCCGATCTCCCGGCACGCCGCATCCACGTGCACGTGCGGCCGGCCAAAGACACGCGACTTCAGGGGCGCGGTGACGCTGAGGCCTTCGAAGTTGAGCGCGTCAGCCAATTCCAGCAACTCCGCGGCATCGCCCGTTTCCACCGGCACGAACATCGCGTCGATTCCCGCCGCCGCGAACGCGGCCCGGTGCATCGCCGGCGATGCGGAATGAGTCAGCGGCGTTCCCCCGATGCCGAAGACGCGCGTCGACGCCGACGTGTCGGCCACGCGAAAACGGTGCAAGAGCGCATCAACCGACAGCTGTCCGGGCGCAGCGGCTCCGGCGTAGGTCCACGCCGTGCTGAACTTCGCCGGCAGGATCCTCGACAACAGACCGGCCGGCCCCATGGCGATCGCAATCGTGTCGGCCAGCATCGCTTCGCCGAACACCGCTCGGCGCAGCGTCGCGCAATCGCGCGGACGCTCGGCCGTGATGGCGATCTTCGTCACGCTGCCGGTGCCCAAGGCCTCGGCGCAGGCACGCATCACGCGGACGCGCGCGGCCAGATCTTTCGGAACACCCGGCGTGAACCGATGATGCGAGACGACCACACGCGTCTGGCCCCGATGCCCCGCAGCCAATGCGGCGACCACCCCGGGCGTCCGCGCCTCCGCGTCCATCTCGATGTCGACAAACTCCGCGCCGAGGCGCGCCGCGTCCGCGAGGATGCGGAGTCGATCCGCCTCGCTCCCGTTGAACGCGCCACCCTCCCAGGCGGGACGGCACGTCACGATCACCGGCAACTGACGATCCGCCAAGGCGCCGGCCACATCCAGTTCGCCGGGTGCCAGACCATCCAACCGCAGTTCGACCAACCCGATGCGCCCTCCGCGCTCAGGCGCGCTGGCGGCATCGCGGGCCGCCCGAAGGCTCGCCAGCGTGGACGTCATGACGGTTTCACATATCTTCATCTGGTCCCGATTCCCCGATTCCCGATTGGCAATAAAAAAAGCCCCTTCAGCTGTCGCTGAAGAGGCTCATCAAACTCTCCGGTCTCGTCTGCGTTGTATCAGCGAGCGCCGGCCTCTTCAGCCACGGGTACACGCCACCACCAATACGACCACACAGCCGCGGGGCGGGCGACAGACACCGACTGGAGAAAGCGACCAAGGCTCATCACGAGAACTCGCACACGGTACCAAAGCGTTACAGCGCCCGTCAACCACGATCCACTCTCCATCGGGTCGACCGCGGGCGTCGTGCTATAAACGCGGGGTGACAGCTCCAACCCAGCGCGCTCTCGCCGCGATCATTGTGGCCCTCACGGGTGCGCTGGTGCTGGCAGCACCGCAGCGCGCGTCCCCCACCACCTTTATGGCAGTGGCCGACGTGAAGCCCGGGATGATCGCCACGGGGCGCACCGTGTATGCGGGCGACACGCTCGAGGATTTCCAGGTCCAGATCATCGCCACGCTCAGCAACGTGGTGGCGCCGGGTCGTCAACTGATCCTCGCCAAACTGCTCGGGGAGCGCCTCGCGAACACCGGCGTGATTGCCGGCATGAGCGGCAGTCCGGTCTACATCGACGGCAAACTGGTGGGCGCCGTCTCATACGCGCTGGGCCAGTTTCCGAAAGAACCGATTGCCGGCATCACCCCCATCGGCGAGATGCTGTCGGACGTTGACGGATCTGGAACACAAACCCGATCGGCATCCGCCGATCTGGCGCTTCCCACATCAGCCACCGCCGTCGACGTCTTCGCCGCGTTACGCCGGTTGATGGATCGGGCCGCCGCACCGCTGTCCGCACTCCCCGCCTCCGCTCTCGCGGACGCAAGCCTGGGCCATGCCGTGCTTCGGCCGATTGGACTGGCCCTCTCGCTGCGCGGGTTCGATGCCGGAATCGCCGCGGAGCTCGGCAGCGCGTTCAGCGCCGCCGCGAGCGCGCCGGCACCCGCCGTCCGTTCCGCCCCCATGCAGAACCGCCCCATCACGCTACGTCCTGGGGATCCGGTGGGCGCGAGCCTGTTGCGCGGCGACTTTGAAATGGGCGCAACCGGCACGGTGACCTACGTCAACGGCACTCGCGTGTACGCGTTCGGGCATCCGTTTCTCGGGCTCGGCCCGACGCGGATGGCGATGACCGGCGCGCGCGTCTACACCGTGCTGCCGAGTCTGGCCAGCTCGATGAAGATCGCGGATCTCGGACCGGCCATCGGCGTCATCTCGCAGGACCGCGCCACGGCCATCGGCGGCAACATCGGCGCCCCACTGCAAGAACTCGACGTGACGCTGAAGCTGATCAACGGCGCGGCGACCCCGCGCACGTTCGCGTTCCACATCGCGCACGACCCCGCCATGACGCCGCTGTTCGCGTACGTCTCGATCCTGAACGTGCTGACCTCCTATCAGCGGCAGACCGGCGTGTTGACCGTGGGCGTCAGCGGCAGCGCGTCCTTCGGCGCCGACGGCCGCATCGCGATCGACGACCTGTTCTCCGGCGACCAGGCGCTCGTCGGCGTAGCCAACACGGTGCTCGGTCCGCTCTCCGCCATGATGACGAACGACCTGGGCACCGCCTTGCCCGAGGCGCTCGACCTGACGCTGACCGTGTCCGAAGCACAGGCCGGCCTCACGATCGAGCGTGCGTGGCTCGACACCACGCACCCTCGCTACGGCGGCACACATACGCTCCACGTACTCCTCCGGAACTATCGCGGGCAGACCGAGACACGTTCGATTCCCGTGACGATGCCCGCCTCCGGTCCAGCGTCGGTCACGTTGCTTGTCAGCGACGCGCCAACGCTCGCCGCGCTCGAGGACAAGGAACTCGATCCGAACGCCGCCAAGACCATTGCCGATCTTGTGTCGGGCCTCAACCGCATTCGCCGGAACAACCGTCTGTATGTGCGCCTGCTTTCCGCCGCGCCCGGGATCGTCATCGCCGGTCGGGCGCAGCCGGGTTTGCCCGGTTCCACCCGCAGCGTGCTCGACGCCGACAAGTCCGCCGCGCCGTCATCGATCACCCGCACCATCACCGGCGCGTGGGAAGACCGGCTCACCAAAGTCGTTCACGGGTCGCGCGAGGTCGCGCTGACCCTGAGCCCCGAGATTCGATAGGACGCTGACGATACCCATGACCGCACACTCCCGATCGCCACGCGCCGCCATTGCCGCGTTCTGCGTAACCGCTACCTGCGCAGCCGTCGCGCTCCACGCCGCCGGCGCGGTGACGTGGACGACCGCCACACAGGCGGAGTTTCTCAAGGGACAGGCCGTCGGCGTGTCGGTCGATGAGATCGGTCGCGTGATTGCCGCCCCGGCCGTCAATCTGCTGCATGACGCCGCCTCACCGCAGGTGTGGTCTCTTGCCGCAGGTTCGGGCGACACGTGGGTCGCCGGCACCGGCGGCGACGGACGCGTCTTGCGAAGCCGAGCCGGACAGGTCGCCACGATTCTCGATACAGACGAGGCGAACGTCTACGCCGTGGCCGTCGCGGCTGACGGCCGCGTATTCGCCGCCTCGGGTCCCGACGGCAAGGTCTACGTCATCGACGGGGCTGGCGCGTCGAGAGTGCTCTTCGATCCGGCTGAGAAGTACATCTGGGCCCTGCTCGTGGACCGCGTGGGTCGCGTGTGGGTCGGCGCCGGCTCGCCGGCCGTAATCTATCGAATCGATCCCGACGGCAGCAACACGGCCGTCTACAAACCGTCAGCGGCGCAGGTGGTCTCGTTGGCGATGGACACCACCGGCCGCGTGCTGGCCGGTACGGAAGGCCCCGGGCGCGTGTATCGCTTCGAGACCACCAGCGACCGACCCGTCGCGCTGTTCGACTCCGGCCTGGCCGAGATCCGCGCGATCAGCGTGGCGGCGGACGGCACCATTTTCGCAGCGGCGCTCGCGGCGGACGGACCCGCGGCTGAAGGCACCAATGCGTCGGCCAGCCTGGGCGCGTCGGCCGCCGCGTCAACGCCGGCACCCGCAACCACAGCGACGCGCAAGTCCGTCATTTTCAGAATCGCGCCAGCAGGGCTGCCCGAGGCCCTGTGGGAGACGACCGACATCGTGTACGACCTCGCGGCCGCCGAAGCCGGAGGGGTACTCGCCGCCACGGGCCCGGACGGACACATCTTCAGCATCCGGTCCAACGGCACCGACGTTCTCATGAACGGCGTCGACGCGAAGCAAGTGACGCGGATGGTGCGCTCCGGCGAGCGCGTGCTGCTCGCCACGAGCAACCCCGGTCGCGTGCAGATGATGGGGACCGCTCTGGCCTCGCCCGGGGTGTTTCTGTCCGCGGTGCGCGATGCCAAGACGAGCGCGCGGTGGGGTTCGATCCGATGGGAATCCTCCGGACCGGTCGCCCTCTACACCCGCACCGGCAACACGGATCGCGCCGACGATTCGTGGAGCGACTGGTCAGGCCCATATGCCACAGCCGGCGGGGCCGCGATCCAGAGTCCCGCCGCCCGGTACTTGCAGTGGAAGGCCGTCTTCACGCCGGGCCCAGTATCGACCCCGGCAGCGCTCACCTCGGTCAGCATCGGATACCTCCCTGCCAACGCGCGCCCGGTTGTGACGTCGATCACCGTGCATCCCGCAGGTGCGGTGTTCCAGAAGCCGTTTGCCGATGACGGCGCGGTGGCAGGACTCGATGACGCCTCCGCCCAGCAGCGGCGCGTCGCGCAGGGCGAGGCGCTGCCGGCCGCGCCTGCGCTCGGGCGTCGTCTATTTCAAAAAGGTCTGCAGACCTTCTCGTGGCGCGCCGAAGACATCGATGGCGACCGATTGACCTACACCGTGTCGTATCGTCGCGAAGGCGAATCGACGTGGCACGAATGGCGCGCCGGCTGGCTCGACGCGCTGATTGTGTGGGACACGACCAGCGTGCCTGACGGACGTTACGCGGTGAAGATCTCCGTCTCCGACGCGGCGTCGAATACCGCGGACCGTGCGTTGCTGGGCGAGCGCGAGAGCGCGCCATTTGAGATCGACAACACCGCGCCGGTGATCATCATCGCTCCCCTGGCGGCCGCAACGCCGCTGCGCGTCGCCTTCACGGTCCGCGATGCGCACACCGCGATCGACCGCGTCGAGTATTCGATTGGTGGTGGCGCGTTTGTTCAGCTGAGCCCGGCCGATGGCGTGGCGGATTCGCGTGAGGAGCGCTACGAACTCACGCTGCCGGCAGGCACCGATCCGTCGCGTGTGATGATCCGCGCGGCCGACGCGATGCAGAACGTCTCGACGATGGCCGTGAAGTGATCGTGACCTAGAGGATCTTGCCGCGCACTTCGGTGGTGCTGAACAGGATCACGACCTGATGGCCGCCACCCTTCGACATCCGCCGATCGTGTTGCTGCTCGAACTTCACCCGCCGCAGTTCAGCCACGAGGATTTCGACATCAGGCTCGTCGAGATCCTTGAGCAATTGCCAACTCCGCAGGTGATCGTTGACCTCGGCGCGGCTGGCGAGCTGCACGTCGTCCACTCCGAGCGCGGCGAAGTCACCGGTCGTCATCTGGGCGCGGCTGATGTCCCGTGGCGACGTGGCCAGCGTGTTCAGCAAGGCCGCCAGTGAATCACCGCGCTGTCCCACGCTTGACTGCACGACCAACGACACGACCAGCGTCGAAATAAAGGCCGCCACGACGGATCCGACGCCGACCACCACCCAGTGCAGATCGTCCGTGGCTCGCTCGAAGATGCCGTGCCAGGATTCGTGATCTTCCGCACGAATCCGGCTGACCACACCGTCGGCCAACCCTGCAAGATCAGGCGACTCGGTTGGCATCGAGAGCCCATGCCGAAGCAGATTCCCGAGTTCACCGATGCCGACGACAGCCTCGGAGCAGGCCTCGCAGGCCTCGACATGGTGCGACACACCACGCAATACGTCGCCGCGGAGTTCTCCGTCGGCAAACGCGTTCAAGTAGCCTCGCACCGCAGCGCACGAACCAAACGTCCGGCTCATGACACCCTCCCCGCTTCCCGCACGCTGAGCAGCGCCGCGCGCAGTTGCTCGCGCGCCCGCGCCAACCGCGACTTGACGGTGCCCACGGCCACGCCCAGCGAATCGGCAATCTCGTCGTAGCTCATTTCGTCGATCTCACGCAGCACAATGACCGCGCGTTGATCGAACGGGAGACGGTCCAGCGCGCGCCACACCAGCGCGGCCGTCTCTTGCTGGCCCAACGCCCGATCAGGCATCAGGGTGCCACGCGTATCCGGCAGGTCGCCGTTGGCTTCGATATGCACATCAAGCGGCACCTGCTGGCTACGGTGCCGGCGTCTCCACCACCGCTGTCGGTTGGACGCCTGATTGACCACGATGCGATAGATCCAGGTCTTGAGTGTGGAATGTCCGCGAAACTGGGAGAGGGTGCGGAAGACGCGGAGGAAGACCTCCTGCGACAGGTCCAGCGCTTCCTGCGGTTCGCCCAGCAGATGGAGCGCGAGTTGATAGACCATCCGCTGGTGATCCGCCACCAGGCGGGTGCAGGCCTGTTCGTCTCCGGCGGCACAAGACTGGACGAGCGCCCAGTCACTGGTCGTTGCGTCGTTCCACGTGAGGGCTCGCAGTGGCTTCACAGCGTCGTGGTCCATGGTAACACCTGGCCTATACCTCATTCAGACACCGGTGGCCGCAATCTGTTCCCATGAGTAATAAGATGGGCCATTCGCTCCCGCGCCTCCCTCCTCGCGCTTCTTGGACTGCTCGCCACGGTCGTGGCCCTCTTGACGATCGTGATTCAGGCCGTGGATCAGGATCGCGACTACCGGGCGTTGATGGCCGACGGCGATCAGGCGCTGGCGGCGGGCAATGCGTTCTCCGCGGGTGATTCCTTCAGCGGCGCACTCGCCATTCGGCCAGACTCGGTGGCGGCCCGCATCCGGCGCGGGCAAGCCTACCGCGATCAGCACCGCGAGGACGAAGCGATCCGCGACTGGCTGGAGGCCTCCCGCCTGGCGCCCCGATCGACCCAGCCCATTGAACTGCTCGGGGACCTTTATTCGCGCCAAGGCGAACATATCCGCGCCGCCGCGGCCTACGAAAAGTGCGTCGCACTCGACCCGCGCGACACGACGCGCCTCTACAAGCTCGGTCTCGCTCGTTATCGCGCCGGCTCGCCGTCGACGGCCATCGCGCCGTTGCGCCAGGCCGTGGCCGTCGACGACAACTTCGGCGAAGCCCACTACCTCCTCGGTTTGGTCCTGCGGGACACACAGTCGGTGCCGGACGCGATCGCCGCGCTGCAACGCGCGATCCGCGTCACGCCGTCGCTAGTGGCCGCACACGAGGAACTGGCGGATCTCTATCGCGCCGCTGGGCGGCCGGTCGACGAACTCGCCGAACTCAGCGCGCTGGCCGCGACCGATCCCCAGACGCCGCGAAGCATTGCCGTCGCCCTGGCCGTGGCGCGCCAGGGCCAGTTCGACCGCGCGATTGCCTCGCTCACCGATGCCGCGACGCAGGATCCCAATGACTCGCAGGTGCAGTTGGCCCTTGGCCGGGTCTACCTGGGGCGCGCCGAACACACGCTCGACCACCGCACCCTCTCCCTCGCGCTCGCAGCGCTCGAGAAGGCCCTCGGCGGCACCGCGCGACGCAGCGAGGGGCTTACGCTCCTCGGTCGGGCGCTCTACTTGTCGGGTCAATACAATGAGGCGCTCCGCATCCTGCAGGAGGCGGTCGCCACCTCACCACTGACCGTGGAGGCGTTCAGCTACCTCGCCGATGCCAGCGAGCGCCTGAATCAGTTCATCGACGCTCGCGACGCGCTCAGCAAACTTGACGCGCTTGAAGGCGACACGGCCCAACCGGCCGTCCGCGCGGCGCGCGCTCGGCGCGTCGGCGGTCTGGCGCTCAAGAGCGGCGACGCGCCGGCCGCGCGCCAGTATCTTCAGCGTGCCGTCGATGGCGGAGTGCGCGACGCAGCCACCCTCGGGCAATTGGCCGACGCGATGTGGCGCGAGGGGCAGACCGAGAACGCGCGCGCTACCCTGACCGCTGCGCTCGCCCTTGAACCCAGGAACGCCGAGTTGTTGCGCCTGAAGCGCGTGATGCGCTGACGTCAGCCGCGCGGCGACATGCGATCGCGCAAGCCGTCGCCGACGAAGTTCAGTCCCAGCACCAGCAGTGCAATCGCCAGCCCCGGCACCAGTGTCAAATGCGGCGCGTCCAGCAAGTGTCCCCGCCCGGCGTCCAGCATCGTCCCCCAACTCGGCGTCGGCGGCTGCACGCCGAGGCCGAGAAAACTCAGCGACGCTTCGGCGATGATGGCCCCCGCCATGCCCAGCGTGGCCTGCACGATCAGCGCGGGCAGCACGCCGGGAATCACGTGATCGCGCAGCACACGCCAGGACGGCGCGCCGAGCGCGCGTGCGGCCTGCACGAATTCCAGTTCGCGGATCTTCAGCGCCTGTCCGCGCACGAGGCGCGCGTAGCCCACCCACCCGCCGACGACGAGAGCGAGGACCACGTGGGTGAGGCTGGGACCGAGGACCGCGACGAGCGCGATCGAGAGCAGGATGCCGGGAAAAGCCAGCAGCACATCCATCACGCGTCCGACCAACGCATCGATCCAGCCACCGGCGTAGCCGGCCACCGATCCGATGATCAGGCCGGCCGTTGCCGACACCGACACGACCGCGACGCCCACCAGAAGCGAGATGCGGGCGCCGACGATCAATCGCGCGAGGATGTCGCGACCCAGTTCATCGAGCCCGAACGGGTGCGCGAAAGTGGGCCCCTGCAAGCGCAGCGGCAGCAGCTGCACGGCCGGATCGTACGGCGAGAGCCACGGACCGAGCACGGCCAGCGCCACCACACCCAACACGAAGACCACCCCGATCTTGAACGTCATTGCACGCGGATCCTGGGATCGAGCCAGCCGTACGCCAGATCCACCAGCAGGTTCATGCCGACGTAGGTCACCGCGATGAACAGGATGCAGCCCTGCACGAGCGGATAGTCGCGAAAGCCGATGGCCTGAATCAGCAGGCGTCCGAGTCCAGGCCACGCGAAGATCGTCTCGGTGATGATCGTTCCGGTCAGCACCGCGCCAAACTGCAGGCCGATCACCGTGACGACGGGAACCAGGCTGTTTCGGAGCGCGTGACGGACGACGGTGCGCAGCCACGACAGACCGCGAGCGCGGGCGGCCACGACGTACAGCTCCTGCAGTTCCTCGATCACGCTCGTCCGTGTGAGACGCGCCAGCACCGCGGCCAGCGCCGCGCCAAGGGTGACGGCGGGCAACACCAGGTGCGCGAGCGAGCCTGCGCCCGAGACCGGGAGCCAACCGAGTCCGACCGCAAACACCATGGCGAGCAACGGACCGAGCCAGAAGTTCGGCAGCGAGACGCCCACGAGCGACAACGTCATCGCGGCTTGATCGATGGCGCGCCCGCGAAACACCGCGGCAATTGTGCCGAGCGGCACGGCAATCAGGATCGCCACCGCCATGGCGGCGAACGCCAGTTGCGCCGTGCGACGGAGGCGCGCGCCGATCTCCCTGGTGACCGGCGTGCCGTACCGGAACGACGTGCCCAGATCGCCGCGCACCGCGCGCGTGAGGTACTCCACGTATTGCGTGACGACCGGCCGGTCAAGCCCGAGCCGCGCGCGCAATTCGTTGACGTCGGCCGGCGCGGCCGATTCGCCGAGCATCGACTGCGCCGGATCGCCCGGCACGAGATGAATGAGCGAAAACACCAGTGTGGCCACGCCGAGGATGACGGGAATCGTCATCAACAGGCGTCGCAGCAGGAATCCGAGCACGCGGGATGATGTGCTGCATCGGCCTCGTCACGCAACTCCGGCTTCGACCAGACCCAGCCGGCGTATCGCTTTGCTCAGCCCCTGTCGCGACAGGCCGAGCGCGTGCGCCGCGGCCAGGCGACTGCCGGTGTGTCGGGCCAGCGCGGCCGCGACCAGCCGGCGTTCCATGTCCTTGCGCGCGGCGTCCAAGGGCATGATCTCGGCCTCCGCGACGGCCGCGCCGCCGTTCATCTGGTGCACGGCCTGCCGCACCAGCCGCGCGCCGACACGTCCCGTGGCCGGCGCGGCCACCGCGATGGCCGCCAACGCGTTCTGCAACTCGCGCACGTTACCCGGCCACGACATCTGCGACAGCAGCGCGATCGCGTCCGGCCCGAGCACCGCGCGGGTGCCGACACGGCGGGCGGCCTGCCGCCAGAAGGACAGCGCCAGCGGCGGCACGTCGCTGACGCGCTCACGCAGCGGGGGGACCTGGATGCGCACGACGGACAACCGGAACATCAGGTCTTCGCGAAACGCTCCGGCCGCCGCCAGCGCCGCCAGGGGACGGTTGGTAGCCGCGAGCACGCGGACATCCACGGGACGCGAGTCGTTCTCGCCAACGCGACGGATCTCGCCTTCCTGCAGCACGCGCAGCAGTTTCGCTTGCGCGCGGGGAGACAGCTCTCCGACCTCGTCGAGAAACAGCGTGCCCTGATGCGCCTCTTCGAACAAACCGGCGCGCGCGTTGACGGCGTGCGTGAACGCGCCGCGCGCGTGGCCGAACAACTCCGCTTCAACCAGTTCATCCGTCAGGGCCGCGCAGTTCAAGGCCGCGAAGGGACGATCGCGACGCGGTCCGAGGCGATGCAGGGCCCGGGCCACCAGTTCCTTCCCGGTGCCACTCTCGCCCTCGATGATGACGGGGAACGGTGCGGCGGCCGCTCGTCCGACCAGCGCGCGCACGGCGACGATGGCGGGGCTGCTCCCGAGGATGTCACGTGCCACCGTGTCGGCGCGCACGGCATGCGCCAGCGCGTCGAGCCGCGCGCGCAGCATCGCCCCGCTCACCACCGCGGCCGCCTGCACCGCGTCGAACAGCGCCCGCGCGCGCGCCGGCGGTGCCGTGCCCAGCACCAGTCCGACAACGCAGCCACCGTAACGGACCGGTGCGCGCGCGTGCGCCTCGGCGCGCCCCTCGACCACGGCAGGCACCGGATGATCGAGCCAGGTCAGCAACTGCGCGCGGTCAACGCCGAGGGCGCTGAGCGCTTCACCGGCGACGACATCGCCAGTCGGCGCCGACACAATCGCGCACGCACTGGCGCCGGCCGAGACCCGCACCCACTCGCACACTTGACGCAAGCCGGTGGCTTCATCCTCGCTGGACTGAACAATTTCGAGCAACTGCGACACGTCGTGCAACATCTGCATGCTGGACCTCCCCTGCCCCCACCGAACGAGGCCGCGCAGCCGCTCTCGCGACGTCACGACCTCAAGCCACCGCAGCTCCTCATCCCCCGCGCGGGATAGTCCGCGCCGGATCGACGCCGCCACGACGTCAACCAGTCCGCGCGCGCGCATCGGCCGCAGCCGACAGCGCGCGATCTCGCGAACAGCCCCCGCGTCATCGCCCACATCGAGACACGCCTGCGCCGCGATGACCCGCAACCACGGATCTCGACTGGCCGACACCGCCGTCAACGCGATGGCCATCTGTGGCTCGCTTCCGGATGCCGCCAGACGGAACAGCTGGACCGCGCGGGTCCAGGGCTCGTTCGCCTCCTCGGGGTCGACGGTCGGCATCCAGCGCTGGCGCCGCTCGTCGTTCTCCGCCCACGCCAGTAGCTCGCGCCACTTGGCGATCCGTGGGGCGCGCAGCCGGTCGGCGGGGAGCGCCTCGATCTCAGCGCGGCCTTCGCGACACCGGCCCTGCCACATGCGAACGGCGGCTCGGAGCGCGACGGTATCGTCCATGGCGCCGCCGCAGGTGAGCTGTTCGATCGCAACGGCTGTTTCAACGCAGGCTCCGGCGCGCGACAATTGCCCCGCCTCCAGATGCGCGGCGCCGGCGAGACGCGCCATGGACGCGCGCACAGCAGGATCCACGGCATCGCCCAACGCCCGTGAGGTGACTGATACCGCGCGAGGCCAGCGCCCGGCAGTGAGCAGTCGCGGCACCCAGGCCTCCAACTGGCGGACCACCTCGTGTGCATCACCGCGCCGCCGACTGGCCTCAAGACCGGCGGCAAACCAGCGATCACCCGCCTCGGCGCGGCCGTGGCGATGACATCGCTCGGCGCGCGACATCAGACGAGTGCTCGGTGATGCGGCCGGCGCTCCTGACGCGAGTGACACCGAGAATGGCCACGTGCCAGCCTTGGTCGCGAGGCACACGGACGTTGCCCGCTCACGTAGGATCGGCGCGGGTTCCCGCGTGCCGTGTCGCCGAGCCAGCTCCAGCGCGAAGCGCCCCGGCCATCCGCCACTGGATTCCGCGGCCGCTTCGACCATCGACCGATCGAGCGCAGCCGCGCCAGGCACGTAGGCGGCGATCAGTGCGTCGTGCTCGCAGGGCTGCAGACTCACGACGCTGGCGGTGGTGCTCACCTCCGCGGGCGACATCAGGCGCTCGATCAGCAGATGGCCGCGATCACTGGTCTCCGCCAAACGCGCCGCCCATGCGGCCCCGGCCGAACGTTCGGCCGCGGTAGGCACGAGCACGACCAGATGGCGATGGCACAGACGCTGGCGGAGATCACGCGGCAGGGGCCCGTCCGCGCGCACGGTGACGAAACCCGAGTCCCGGAGTACGCGGACGGCATCCAGGCACGCGGTCCAGCCGCCGCTCTGCGACGGCGCGAGCAGTTGCACGTGACGCACGCCACGCAGCTGCGGGTCTGTTGCTGTGCGCGTCAGTTCGTCCACCGCGGCACGCGGCACTTTCGTCAGCGAGAACACGGGC
>CAYHEX010000078.1:0-14196 GCA_964355365.1 uncultured Solibacteraceae bacterium
CCTCGGAGGCCCGGCGCGCTACGCCCTTGCGCCGAATGTCCATGGCGCTCGGCAATAGGGCCGGGAGCCGCAGTGGTTCGCGATGTCGGAGCGCATCGAGCAGCTGATCCTCGCCGAGAAGAATCTCTACGCGAACGTCGACTTCTACTCGGCGTCGATGTTCTATTCACTTGGGATCGCGATTGATCTCTACACGCCCATCTTCGCCGTCAGCCGCATTTCCGGCTGGACTGCGCACGTGCTCGAGCAGTACAAGAACAACCGCTTGATCCGTCCGCGCACCGACTACATCGGGCCGTCGTACCCGCAACAGTTCCTCTCGCTGGATCAGCGTTAGTCAGCGCAAGACAGGCCGAACCGCCCGCATGGATCAACGCTTCATTCGCAACTTCTCCGTGATTGCCCATATCGACCACGGCAAATCCACCCTCGCCGACCGCTTTCTCGAAGAGACGGGCGCGCTGCAGGCGCGCGAGATGGAGGCGCAGGTCCTTGACAGCATGGACCTCGAACGCGAGCGCGGTATCACGATCAAAGCCCACGCCGTGCGCCTGACCTATAAGGCCGACGACGGACAGAGCTACATCCTGAATCTGATCGACACGCCGGGTCACGTGGACTTCGCGTACGAAGTGACGCGGTCGCTGGCCGCGTGTGAAGGCGCGCTCCTCCTGGTCGATGCGTCGCAGGGCGTGGAAGCGCAGACGCTCGCCAATGCCTACCTCGCGGTGGAGAACAGCCTCGAGATCATCCCGGTGATCAACAAGATCGATCTGCCGGGCGCCGAGCCGGAAGAAGCGCGCCGGCAGATTCAGGACATCATCGGCCTCGACGCGTCGAAGGCGATTCTCGCCAGCGGCAAGACCGGCATCGGCGTGCACGAAATCCTCGAAGCGATCGTGCATCGGCTGCCGCCGCCCGAAGGCGATCCGGCCGCGCCGCTCAAGGCCTTGATCTTCGACTCCTGGTACGACCCGTATCGCGGCGTCATCATCCTCACGCGCGTGATCGACGGCGAGATGAAGCTGCATCAGAAGATCCGCCTCATGGCGCTCGGCCAGGACTACGAAGTCGAACAGATGGGCGTGTTCTCGCCGAAAGCCACACCGGTCGAGTCGCTCGGCGTCGGCGAGGCCGGGTTCATCATCTGCAACATCAAGACGGTGGCCGACGCGAAGATCGGCGACACGATCACCGATCAGCTCAAGCCGACGACCACGCCGTTTCCGGGTTTCAAGGAAATGAAGCCGATGGTGTTTGCGGGGTTGTACCCCGTGGAAGGTTCGAAATACTCCGAACTGCGCGAAGCGCTCGAGAAGCTGCGCCTCAACGACGCCTCATTCTTCTTCGAGCCCGAGACGTCCGCGGCGCTCGGATTTGGATTCCGTTGCGGATTCCTCGGCCTGCTGCACATGGAGATCGTGCAGGAGCGCCTCGAGCGCGAATTCGATCAGGACCTCATCACGACGGCTCCGGGCGTGTTGTATCGCGTGACGACGACCGACGGGATCACCACGGAGATCGACAGCCCGTCCAAGCTGCCGGAACTCACGCGCATTGACACGATCGAAGAGCCGGTGATCACGGCCACGATTCTCACGCCGCAGGCCCACGTGGGTGGCATCCTCGAACTCTGTCAGGAAAAGCGCGGCATTCAGAAGAACCTCGAGTATCTGTCGAGCGATCGCGTGCTGATCAGCTACGAGCTGCCGTTCAACGAAGTCGTGCTCGACTTCTATGATCGGCTGAAGACGATTTCGCGCGGGTACGCCTCGCTCGACTATCACGTCACTGGCTACTGGGAATCGCCCCTGGTGAAGCTCGACATCCTTGTGAACGGCGAACCGGTTGACGCGTTATCGATGATCGTGCACGAGACCAACTCCTATCCGCGCGGCCGGGCACTGGCGTCGAAGATGCGCGAGCTGATTCCCCGGCAGATGTTCGAAGTTGCCATTCAGGCGGCGATCGGCGCCAAGATCATCGCGCGCGAGACGGTGAGCGCGCTGCGCAAGAACGTGATCGCGAAGTGCTACGGCGGCGACATCTCCCGTAAGCGCAAGCTCCTCGACAAGCAGAAGGAAGGCAAGAAGCGCATGAAGCGCGTCGGCCGCGTGGAGATTCCGCAGGAGGCCTTCCTGGCCGTGCTCAAGATCGGAACGGCGGACAACGAATGAAGAAGTCGGTCGCACGCGAGTACTTCGAATCGCTTGTGGTGGCGGTCATCCTGGCGCTGTTCGTGCGCACATGGGTGTTTCAGGCGTTCAAGATCCCGACCGGCTCGATGGAGCCGAACCTGCTCATCGGCGATCATCTGATCGTCAACAAGATGCGGTTCGCGCCGATCAAACGCGGCGACGTGGTCGTCTTCAAGTTCCCGAAAGACCCGGAGCGCGACTTCGTCAAGCGCGTGATTGGACTGCCGGGCGATCGCATCGAACTGCGCCGGAAGAAGGTGTACGTCAACGGCCAGCCGATCGAGGAGCCGTACGCGCATTTCGTCGACCCGCTGTCATCGGATCCATCGGCCCATGTCGACGATGTCCGGGAGGAGTACGGCCCGGTGAACGTGCCGGCCGATCAGTTCTTCATGATGGGCGACAACCGCGACAATTCTGAGGACAGCCGCTACTGGGGCTTCCTGCCGAAGAGCTACGTCAAAGGCAACGCGGAGTTTTTGTATTTCTCAGTCGACGAACAGAGCAATTTCGTCAGCGGCACCCGCTGGGAGCGGTTGGGGAAGGTAGTGCGGTAGCAAGTGGCAAGGAACAAGTGGCAAGTTACAAGTGGCAAGTTACAAGTTGCCCTGCCACTTGCCACTTGCCACTTGCTACTTGCCACTTGCCACTTGCTCGTAATCGTCCGCCTGCGCTTTGAGCGACGCCGCCACCGCGGGGTCGCTGATCCCACCCAAATTGATGTCCACATTGGACCGCGCGCCCTGCAGCGCGGCGCGGGCCAGCAGGCCGGCCACGTGCACGTCGCTGGCGGCATTCGTGTTGCCGTGAGCGGCCACGACCGCCTGCAGCCGGATCAACGCCGCACACGCGCGCATCGTTTCGAGCGGGATCTCCGTGGCGACGCGAGTCGCGTCTTGAATCGCCGCTTTGCGAGCGGCCTTGTCTTCGTCGGAGCCTTTCGGCTTGCGGAACGCGGCGACCACGAGGTCATACGCGTCGGCATCGCGATCGACGAGCGCCGTCAGGGTCTCGCGGAACTGGAGGATCTCCGTGTTCGCCTCGTCGAGGGCCTCGCGCTCAGCCACGGCGTTGGATTTCGATTTCGGCATGCTCGCCACCATCGAGAGCAGCGATGCGGCCACGGCGCCGGCGAGTGCCGAGGCCGAGCCACCTCCCGGCGTCGGGTCCGCAGCCGCAAAGGCGTCGAGCAGACCGGTGACGGTGCGATCAATGAGTGCCATGGAATTCGTCTCCCCATCGGCCGCTGACGAGCGCGCCGCGTTTGAATACGGCGGTGATCGCCGGCGCGCCGATGCGCAGCAGATTGATGGCGGGCCCATTCACGAGCACCGCGTCGAATTGCTTGCCTGGCTCGAGGCTGCCGATGCGATCCTGCCGGTCGAGGGAGGCCGCAGCGTTGATGGTGGCGCCGACCAGCGCTTCTTCGAAGGTCAGGCCCATGCCGAAACAGGCGAGTGCCATGACGAATGGCATCGACGGCGAGAACCCGCCGCCGGGGTTGATATCCGTTGCGAGCGCCACAGGCACACCGGCAGAGATCAAGTCGCGCGCCGGTGCGAACCGCCCAAGTTTCAGGTAGAACGCGGCACACGGCAGCAGCGTCGCAATGACGCCGGCCGCCGCCATTGCCGTGATCCCTTCCGCAGGCACGTGCACCAGATGATCCGCTGAGCGCGCACAGACAGCGGCCGCTATTGTCGAACCGCCGCTCGCGCCGAGCTCGTCGGCGTGGATGCGCGGCTTCAGGCCGAGGCGGGCCCCCGCCTCGAGAATTGCCCGAGACTCCTCCGGTGTGAAGACGCCGGTTTCACAGAAGACGTCGCACCACTCCGCCAGCGACGCCGCTTGCGGCAGCATCTCGTCGATCACCAGCCGGACGTAGTCCTGTTGGCGGCCGCGGTATTCCACGGGCACTTCGTGTGCGCCCATGAAGGTGGCGACCAATTCGATCGGCTGCGCGCCGTTGAGCCCGCGGATCACGCGCAGCATCCGCATCTCGGTCGCCGCGTCGAGTCCGTAGCCGCTCTTCGCTTCGCAGGTGGTCGTGCCCGCGGCCAGCATCTCCGCCAGCCGGACGGCCGACTGCCGCCGCAGGTCATCTTCAGACGCCGCGCGCGTGGCCGCCACCGTGGACACGATGCCGCCGCCCTTTGCGGCAATCTCCGCATAGGTGGCGCCGGCCAACCGCCGGCGCAGTTCGTCGCGTCGGTCGCCCGCAAACACCACGTGCGTGTGAGGATCCACGAAACCCGGCACGAGAGAGTAGCCGTGCCCGTACACCACGCGCGTGTGTGCGTCGACCACCACGGCATCGCGGACGTCGGCAGTGGTGCCGGCCGCCAGCACACGGCCGTGGGCATCGCACGCAACCGCGCCGCCGGCGATCGGCATGATGTCACTCTGGCGATGTCCGGCGCGCGGGCTCGGCCCCGCAACGGTGTAGAGCTGATCGAGATGTTCGAAGAGCAGGGCGGCAGGGTTCATGCGTAGAGTCAGGGGAGTATATCGGAGAGCCGGGCCCGAATCGCTTCAACGGCGACGCCGGACACCTCGATCGTCTTGTTCCGGCCGGTCGCGCCAAGCACGATCGAGATCGTCCGCTTCGGTACGTGGAGCACATCGGCCAGCAGCGCCACGACGGCGTCATTCGCCGCGGCGTCAACCGGCGGCGCCGTGACCTTCACGACGAGGCGCCCGTCGCGCACGCCGTCAACGGCGCTCTTTGACGCGCGGGGAGTCACGCGCACGTCCAGCCTGACCGCGGTGCCGCGGGCGTGGATCGCCGGCAGCGTGCTCATGTCTGGGCGGAGTAGTCGCGACCGCCGAAGATCGCTGAGCCGACGCGCACCATCGTCGCGCCCTCGCCGATGGCCACTTCGAAGTCGTGACTCATGCCCATCGAAAGCTCTTCCATGGCTGCGGGCGGAATGCCGCTCGCGACCAGCTGATCGCGCAGTTCGCGAAGACGACGGAACCAGGGCCGCGCGTCCTCGGGGTCGGCGGCGATCGGCGGCACAATCATCAGGCCGCGGAGTTGCACGGACGTGCTCGCGAGCGCCGCCTGCGCGATGGCCGGGACGTCGGTCGCATCTGCTCCAGACTTGGTGTCTTCGTGCGCCAGATCCACTTGAATCAGCACCCGTGGCCGTGTGCCCACTTCCGTTGCGGCGTCGTCGATCCTGCGCAGCAGGTCCACGCTGTCAATTGAGTGGATCCACGCGAATGACGCAGCGGCTTTCCTGGCTTTGTTGGACTGGAGGTGCCCGACGAGATGCCATTCGATCGAACCGACCGGGCCGACGGCCTCGATTTTCGCGAGGCCTTCCTGGACACGGTTCTCCCCGAAGTCGCGTTGGCCCGCGGCGGCAGCGGCGAGAACATCCTCAACGGGAAAGGTCTTGGAAACGGCGATGAGACGGATCTCGCCGGGAGCGCGGTGGGCGTGATGCGCCGCCGTATCGATCCGGCGGCGCACCTCGGTGAGACTTGAAACAATCACGTGTCGAACGGTGGACCGACGGTCCCCGGCTACTTGATCACGTCGAGCATTGCCTTGACCTGATCGGCGAACGACCCGGTCGGGGAGAGCTTCATGTACTCCTGGAACGGGGCCTTGGCGTCAGGCAGCTTGCCCTGATTCACGCGGCACATCCCGAGCCAGTAGAACGCGTCCGCCATCTTCGGATCCAGCGTCGTCGCCTTCAGGAACTGCGCCTCGGCTTCGACGGCCTTGCTCTGATTCCAGAGGATGACGCCCTGATTGTACACCGACTGGGCGTTCCCACCCCCGCCGGATGCGTCGCTCAGTTCGTTGGCCTTCGCGCTCATCTTGCCGGCCTCCTCGAACTTCTTCTGGCCGTTGTAGATCGTGGCCAGCGCGCCGTACGGACCCGGCTTGGCCGGATCGAGCTCGATCGATTTCAGGTAGGCCGCTTCGGCGCCCGCCGCGTCGTTCTTCTTGATGTAGGCGTCGCCGAGACTCAGGTAACAGGCGGCGCATGTCGGCAGGCTGACGATGACTTTCTGCAAGCTGGCAATCGCGGCATCGAAGTCGCCGGTGTCGAATGCCAGCTTCGCCGCGTTGAAATCGGCTTCCATCGCGGCCTGCTTCTTGTTGGCGGCTTCGATCTCTTCCTTGCTCATGCCGGCGGCCGCGGCCTTCTTCGCGTCACCGAGCGTGATCGTGACCGTGGCGCCATCCAGCGACAGCTGAACGCGCGGGTTGACGCCGACGAGCTTGTCCATCGTGGCCGTCAGTTTCCACGGACCGGGCGCGAGCCCGGCGCGGAGGAACTCGCCCTTCTTGTCGGTCTTGACCGTCCACTCGCGGTTGACGTCCCCGAGGAACTCGCCCTTGACCTCAGCGCCGACCGCCGGCTGACCCTGCGGGTCCACGACTTTGCCGCGCATGACAGCGGTGAGCTGTGCGGACGCTGGCGTTGCGAGGTAACCGAACATCACGACTACGAGTGCGAGAATCGACAACCGGACAAATATTGAAGCGCGAACCATACGGACCCTCCTCGATAACTGTCTGAGTTTACACCCCCATTCACCCATTAAGTGAGTGGGGGAATGCGGGAATGGGTGAATGGGGGAGTGGGGGATGCGGCGTGGTTGCGGAAATCCGGCAGCTATGCGAGGAAGCGGCTGATCGCGTTGAGGTCGGTGCTGATCGGCGCCGGCGGGAGCGACTTCAGGAATCGGCGCCCGTATCCCATACGGGTCAGGCGCGGGTCGAGGATCGCCAGTACCCCGCGATCGCTGCGCGTGCGGATCAGTCTCCCGAGGCCCTGCAGCAGCGTCAGCGTGGCGACGGGAATCTGATACTCGGAGAAGGCATTGCCGCCTCGCTGATCGATCGCATCGATCCGCGCCTTCACGAGCGGGTCGCCCGGCGAGGCGAACGGCAGCCGATCGATGATCACGCAGCTCAGCGTGTCGCCCGCAACGTCCACGCCCTGCCAGAAGCTGGCGGTGGCGAACAGCACGGCATTCGGCGTGGCGCGGAAATCCCGCAGTAAGGCCGTGCGGGGTGCCGTGCCCTGCATGAGGATCGGCCAGGAGCAGCGCGCGGAGACCACCGCGTGCACGTCCCGCATGGCGGCGTAGGAGGTGAACAGGACGAAGGCGCGTCCCTGCGTACGATCGAGAATCTCGCTGACCTGCCAGGCCGCCGCGCGGTTGAACTCCGGCGATCGCGGATCCGGCATGTCCGCGGGCAGAAACAACATGGCTTGCGTGGTGAAGTCGAACTCGGACGCCAGCCGGAGCGACTCTGCGCCGATCGATCCCAGCCGCCCCAGCATGTAATCGAAGGAGCCCTCCACCGTCAGCGTTGCCGAAGTGAGGACCGTCGCGCTGCGGTCGCCGATCACCGTGTCGCGCACCAGATCCGCCACATCGATCGGCGCCGCGCGCAGCGAGACGCTACGCCCGCGCGACTCGATGTAGTGCACGAACCGCGAGTCTTCGGCGCCCAGCAGCACCGAGATGTCCGCGCGCGCCGACGACAATCGGGCCGCGATGGCGGCGAGATCCTCCGGCAGTTCTTCGCGATCGCGCAGCAGCGTCTCGGCCGTTTCGGCCGCCGACTGGAACGCGAGACCGGGCTCCAGCAGCCGTTCGGCCAGCGCCGGCGTCAGCGTCATCCGGTCGCCGCTCTCGCTGCGCTCCCGCATGAGCAGCCGTGCCCCGTCAAACAACCGGCGCGCCGCGTGCATCACGTTGTCGATCGCGAGGCGCGACTGCGCGGCAAACAACCCCTCGCCCGGAGGCAGCGACGCGAGTGCGAGGCCGGCATCGCGATCCAATTCCTCGAGACGGTGTGCCGTCAGTGCCACGCCGAAGTAGTGCGTGACGACGTCCTCGAGTTGATGCGCTTCATCGACGACGAGCAAGTCGCACTCGGGAATGACCTCGCCGAATGCGCCATGGCGCACCGCCGCGTCTGCGCAGAGCAAATGGTGATTCACGATCACCACGTCGGACTCCGCCGCGCGCTCACGCATCCGCGTGACGAAACACTCGGTGTAGCGTGGGCACTCGCGTCCCAGACACTGCTCGCCGCTGGCGGTCATGTCGCTCCACAGCGTGAAGTCGTCGGGCAGATCCTCAATCTCGGCGCGGTCTCCGGTATTCGTCTCGCCGGCCCATTCCGCAATCATGTGCAGCCAGCGGCGCTCCTCATCCGGCAGGGCGGCCTCGGCTTCTGTGAGGCGATCGAATCGGTGCAGGCAGAGGTAGTTGGTGCGACCCTTCATGTAGGCCGCGCGGATCTCACGGTCCATCGCCCGCGAGAGGGCCGGCAGGTCTTTGTAGAAGATCTGATCCTGCAGCGTGCGCGTCCCAGTGGAGATCAACACCCGTCGGCCGGCCAGCACCGCGGGCACGAGATAGGCAAGGGTCTTGCCCGTGCCGGTGCCAGCTTCGGCGATCAGCGTGCCGCCGTGCTCGAACGTGCGGGCCACGGCCGACGCCATCTGTCGCTGGCCCAGCCGAACCTCGAAGCCGTCAACCGCGTTGGCCAGAGGTCCGGCGTCAGCGAAGACCTCCGCGACGCGATCGACGAGGGATGCCGCCAGAAGACCTACCGGCCCAGCGTGGGATACAGCGGAAACTCCCGACAGAGCGCCTGCACGTCGATGCGGACGCCATCGGCCACGGCCTGGTCATCGGGTGCGGCGAGCACGCGCGCGATGTAGTGTGCGATCAGGTCCATCTCGGCCAGGCCCATGCCGCGCGTGGTCATCGCCGGCGTGCCGATCCGGATGCCGCTCGCCGTCATGGGCGGGTTCTGGTCGAATGGGATGGTGTTCTTGTTGACCGTAATCCCCGCCGCGCCGAGCGCGGCTTCCGCCGCCTTGCCGGTGATGCCCTTGCAGAACGTATCGACGAGCGCGAGGTGGTTGTCGGTGCCGCCGCTGACGATGCGGAAGCCTGCGGCATGGAGCTGATCGGCCAGCCGCGCGGCGTTAGCCACGACCTGCTGCTGATACGTCTTGAAGTCCGGCTGCAGCGCTTCCTTGAAGCACACTGCCTTGGCCGCGATCGTGTGCATCAGGGGGCCACCCTGCACGCCGGGGAAGAGCGCGCGGTCGATGTCCTTCGCGAACTGCGCTTTGCACAGGATCATGCCGCCGCGCGGTCCGCGCAACGTCTTGTGTGTGGTCGTCGTGACGAAGTCCGAGTGGGGGATGGGGCTGGGATGCACACCCGCAGCCACCAGACCTGCAATGTGCGCCATGTCGGTCATCATCAGCGCGCCCACTTCATTGGCCACGGCGCGGATGCGCGCGAAATCGATGATGCGCGGGTACGCGCTGGCGCCCACGACGATGAGCTTCGGCTTGGTCGCGCGCGCTTGCGCGTCGATCTCGTCGTAGTCGATCCGCTCGTCATCCTTACGGACACCGTACGGGACGATCGTGAAGTACTTGCCCGAGAAATTCAGCGGGTGGCCGTGCGTGAGGTGGCCGCCATGCGCGAGGTTCATGCCGAGGATGGTGTCGCCCGGCTTGAGCATCGCCAGATAGACGGTCATGTTGGCCTGCGCGCCGGAGTGCGGCTGCACGTTCGCATGGTCCGCGCCGAACAACTGCTTCGCGCGATCGATCGCCAGCGTCTCGGCGACGTCGACGAATTCACAGCCGCCGTAGTAGCGCTTGCCCGGATAGCCTTCCGCGTATTTGTTCGTCATCACCGAGCCCATGGCTTCAAGCACGGCGAGGCTGACGAAATTCTCCGAGGCGATCAGTTCGAGGCCTTCGTCCTGACGATGCTGTTCGTGATTGATGGCGGCGAAGATGTCGGGGTCGGTCTGGGCGAGGTGCTTCATGTGACTCACGATTGGCTGTCCAGTGCGCTGATCTTGTCGATGCGCTGTTGATGGCGTCCACCCTGGTACTCGGTGACCAGGAAGATGCGGAGCAACTCACGAGCTTCGTCCACGGCGGTCAGCCGGGCGCCGAGTGTAAGCACATTCGCGTCGTTGTGCTCGCGGCTGAGCCGCGCTGACGCTTCATCCACGACCGCGGCGGCCCGGATGCCGGCCACCTTATTGGCCGCCATGGCCATGCCGATGCCGGAGCCGCACACGAGCACGCCGCGCTCCGCCCGGCCGTCCGCCACGGCATGTCCCACCTTCGCCGCGTAGTCGGGGTAATCCACCGAGTCTGTGGTGTACGTGCCGACATCGTCGACCGTATCGCCACGCTCGATGAGCCACTGCTTCAGTTGGTCTTTGAGGGCCACGCCCGCGTGATCGGCGCCGATCGCGATGCGCATGAGCACATAATATCAAAGTGCCCGCACCCAACCTGACTGCCTCTGCCGTTCTTTCGCCTCGTGGCACCGAACGCCTCCGCCTTGGACATCCCTGGATCTATCGCTCCGACATTGCACGCGCGAAAGCGGAGCCGGGGGATCTGGTGCTCGTCAAGAGCGAGCGCGGCCGACCGCTGGGCTGGGCGCTCTGGAGCAGCGAATCGCAGATCGCGCTGCGCTTCGTGTCGATGGACGGGAACGTCAACGACGCCACCATCTGGCGCGACCGGCTGATTACGGCGATCGCCTATCGGGATTCGCTCGGCCTCGACGGCACCGCCTGCCGCCTCGTGCACGGGGAGGCCGATCGGTTGCCCGCGCTGATCGTTGATCGTTACGACGACGTGCTCGTCATGCAGACGCTGTGTCAGGGCATGGACCGACGCCGCGACCAGATCGCGCAGGATCTGGTCAACATGCTGATGCCGCGCGGGATCCTCGCGCGCAACGATCCGAAGGTGCGCCGGCTCGAGGGCCTTGAGGAACGCATCGACGTGCTCTACGGCGAAGTGCCCGAGACCGTGCGAGTGCGCGAGGGCGCGATTCACTACGACGTGGACGTGCGGAAGGGCCAGAAGACGGGCCTCTTCCTCGACCAGCGAGAGAATCACGAGGCCGCCGCGCGTTACGCCACCGGCCGTGCGCTCGACGCGTTCACCTATCACGGCGGCTTTGCCCTGCAAATGGCCCCGAAGTGCACGCAAGTCGTCGCGCTCGATGGCTCGGAGGCCGCGATCGCCGCCGTCCAGGCCAACTGCGTCAGCAACGGCATCACCAACGTGGAAGCGCGCGTGGCGAACGTGTTTGACGAACTGCGCGAGTTCGAAGTGTCGGGCGAGCACTTCGACACGATCGTGCTCGACCCGCCGGCCTTTGCGAAGAGCAAGTCCTCGATTCCCGGCGCGGTGGCCGGCTACAAAGAGATCAATCTGCGCGCCTTCAAGCTGCTGAATCCCGGCGGCCACCTCATCACGTGCAGTTGCTCGTACAACGTGGATGACGACCTGTTCTTCGACATCATCGCCGCGGCAGCCAGCGACGCGCGAGCCACTATTGCACTCGTGGAGCGCCGCCTGCAGTCGCGCGACCATCCCGTGCTGGTCGGAGTGCCGGAGACGTCGTACCTGAAGTGCCTGGTCCTCCGAAAAATCGCGTAGGACCCTCGAACGGCGGAGCCGCAAACGCCCCGAAGACGGCGCCGAACACATTCGCGGTGGCGCGCTTTGCGCTCGAGATGAACCCGCCGGCGGAGTCGATGCCGCCGCCGTACAGACGCACCGTCCCGTCCGGCAGCGACACGATGTCCGGGTCGTTCAGGCCCAGCCCTGTCGACTGCTCGGTGCTGAACGTCAGACCGTCCGTGGCGGTCGACTGATACAAGGTGAAATCCGTGTTGCGGAAGTAGAACATCGTGACGCTGCCGTCGCTGTTGACGATGGCGCAGGGGTGTTCGGCGTTGCCGGTGACGGTGGCGCCCGTGCCGACCCGCACCCCGCTGTCCATGGTCCAGGTGAGCAGGTCGGTGGACGTCGCGCTCTTGATCAGGTGCGGCCTGACGCCCTCGCCCGGGATCGGCAAGTCGCTGAAATACATGCGGTAGATGCCGCTGCGCATCTTCACGATGCCGGGGCCGGTCAATTGAGACATGCCGGCCGCGCCCGACGACAGACGCGTGCCGGACTCCTCAGTGAACGTGGCGCCGTCATCGGTGCTGATGGCGCTGCCGATACCGTTGGAGCTGAAGAAAAGGCGGATCCGGCCGTCGTCAAGGCGCCAGGCGCGCGACTGTCCGGCGCCTTCGCGCATGCGGAAGCCGGACTCCATGGTGAACGACAGGCCATCGGAAGAAATGGCGCTCTTGTAGGCGGTGTTGCCGTACACATACATCCGCCAGCGGCCATCCGTCAAACGGATCACCGTGGCGTCGGCCAGGACCTGCGTCGAGGTCTGGCCCGCCTGCGCCGCGGTCAGGCGCACGCCCTCGCTGGTCCACGACACCGCCGGCGTCACCGGAGTCGGCGTCGTGGGTGTAGGTGTGGGTGTGGTGGTGGTCGTTGTTGTCGTGGTCGGACTGGTCGGCGCGCTGCCGCCTCCGCCGCCGCAGGCAACGACCGACAGGCACACGGAGAACAGCAGGGCAGAGAGGCTCCAATGACGGATCACGGTCGCTTAGACTAGCTGAATCCCCCTCGGGTTACATAGAAGGATGCGAGAATAAGCCCCATGTCCACGCCGAAGGCCTATGAGCCTCTGACCGAAGCCGACTTCGCACAGTCGCATCCCCGTTCGCAGAAGGTCTATGTCGAGGGCGGCGCCGGCGTCCGCGTGCCGATGCGCGAGATCTCGCTGACCAACGGCGAATCGCTGAGGGTGTACGACGCGAGCGGACCGCTGGGCTATGACGTGCATGTCGGTCTGCCGGAACTGCGGCGCGACTGGATCCTGTCGCGCGGCGACGTCGTTGAACAGCCTCGGACCGGGGGCCGCGCATCGCTCCGCGCCAAGCCGGGCAGCCGGCCCACCCAGCTGTTCTACGCGCGCCAGGGGACGGTCACGCCGGAAATGGAGTTCATCGCGATCCGCGAGGGTCTGCCGGTGGAGTTTGTCCGGGACGAAGTGGCGCGCGGCCGCGCCATCATTCCGGCGAATATCAACCACACGGAAGTGGAACCGATGATCATCGGCCGCAACTTCCTGGTGAAGATCAACGCGAACATCGGGAACTCGGCGATCGGCTCATCGATCACCGAGGAAGTGGACAAGCTGCGTTGGTCCACCTTGTGGGGCGCGGACACCGTGATGGATCTGTCCACGGGCAAGAACATCCACGAAACCCGCGAGTGGATTCTTCGAAACTCCGCCGTGCCGATCGGCACTGTGCCGATCTACCAGGCGCTCGAGAAAGTCGGCGGCCGGCCCGAGGACCTGACGTGGGAGCTGTACCGCGACACGTTGATCGAACAGGCCGAGCAGGGCGTCGATTACTTCACCGTGCACGCCGGTGTGCTGCTGCGGTTTGTGCCCCTGACGGCGCGCCGCCTGACGGGCATCGTATCGCGCGGCGGATCGATTCTCGCGAAGTGGTGCCTCGCGCATCACAAGGAGAACTTCCTCTACACGCACTTTCGCGAAATTTGCGAAATCATGCAGGCGTACGACGTCTCGTTCTCGCTCGGCGACGGCCTGCGTCCGGGATCGATTGCCGATGCCAACGACGAAGCGCAGTTCGGCGAGCTGAAGGTCCAGGGCGAGCTGAACAAGATCGCCTGGGAATACGACGTGCAGGTCATGAACGAGGGCCCCGGCCATGTGCCGATGCACCTCATCCGCGAGAACATGGAGAAGCAGCTCGACTGGTGCGGTGAGGCGCCGTTCTACACGCTCGGTCCGCTGACCACCGACATCGCGCCGGGCTACGACCACATCACCTCCGCGATCGGCGCGGCGATGATCGGCTGGTACGGCACGGCGATGCTCTGCTACGTGACGCCGAAGGAACACCTCGGCCTGCCCAATCGCGACGACGTCAAGGCCGGCGTGATCGCCTACAAGATCGCGGCCCACGCGGCGGACATCGCGAAGGGCCATCCCCACGCGCAAGTCTGGGACAACGCCCTGTCGAAGGCGCGGTTCGAGTTCCGGTGGCAGGACCAGTTCAACCTGTCGCTCG
>CAYHEX010000079.1:0-14023 GCA_964355365.1 uncultured Solibacteraceae bacterium
ACCGGCGGCGACTCCTTCGTGACGTTGCCGGACCCGGCCGATCCCCGATACGTGTACTACGAACATCAAAACGGCGAGCTCAGGCGGATGGACACCCAGGGGCCGTCGATTCAGACCGGCAGTCCGTCCTCGCAGCGCATCGCGCCCCGGGCACCGCGCGGCGAGGCGCCGTGGCGCATCGGCTGGTACATGCCGCTTGCGATTTCGGCGTTCGATCCGGCCACGATCTACGCGGGCACGAACCGGCTCGTGAAGAGCACCAACCGCGGCGTGGCGTGGTCGCCGGTGAGTCCGGATGTGTCGGATCCGGCGGGCGGCGATCGCGCGACCGTGCCCTACGGCACGATCACGATGATGTCGGAATCGCCGAAGGACCGCGGCCTCCTCTACATCGGCACGGAAGGCGGGCGCGTGCATGTCACTCGCGACGAGGGCGTGCACTGGACGGCGATTGACGCCGGTCTGCCGAAGAAGTGGGTGAGTCGCGTCATCGCATCGCAACACGCTGTCGGCACCGCGTACGTCGCATTCACCGGCTTCCGCGAAGACGACACCCGCGCGTATCTCTACCGCTCGACCGATTTCGGCGCGCACTGGACGTCGATTGTCGGCAATCTGCCCGCCGAGTCGATCAACGTGATTCGAGAGGATCCCCGCAATGCGGACGTGCTGTACGTCGGCACCGACGCCGGCGTGTACGTCTCGATCGATCGCGGCGCGACGTGGCTGTCGCTCTCGGCCACGCTGCCGACCACGCCCGTGCACGACCTGGTCATTCACCCGCGCGACGATGAGATCGTCATCGGCACGCATGGCCGCGGCGTGTTTGTGCTCGATGCCAGGCCGATTCAGCAGTGGATTGCGGCGGCCGGCGCCGCGAGTGGACCGCGCGTGTTTACGCCGCATCCGGCGGTCGTGCGCATTGCGGATGAGATGGAGCCGGCGGGCACACCCGGCTCGGCGACGATCGCGTTTGCGGTTGATGCGGCCGGGCCCGCGACGCTGACGATTCGCACAGCCGCTGGTGCGGTCGCGAAGACGATCGACGTTCAGGCGGTTCGCGGCCTCAACGTCGTCAGGTGGAATCTACTGACGGTGGGTGCGGCGAATCCGCGGCCGGCGGCGCCGGGTGAGTATCGGGTCGAGCTCTCGGCGGGCGGCCGCACCGCGACCACGACGCTCAGGCTCGATCGGTTCGCGCGCTGGACGCGGTAATCTCTGCAGATGGACCTCCGGCATCAGGTGCGGCACCACGTGGGAGTCGTTTGTGCGATGTTGTGCGCGGGGCTCGTGCTCCACGCCGGCGCCGCCCAACCGCGCGGCAGTGCGCAGAAGCCAGAGCAACTGGCGCCGTATCTGGGTACGCCTCAGGACGTCGTCGACAAGATGCTGGAGATGGCGGCCGTCACGAGCGCCGACGTCGTCTACGACCTGGGGTCCGGCGACGGCCGCATTCCAATCACGGCGGCAAAGAAGTTCGGCGCGCGCGCTGTGGGCGTCGAGATCGACAAGAAGCTGGTCAATACCGCCAAGGCCAACGCCAAGGCCGCCGGCGTGGAGAAACTCGTGACATTCATGCGCCAGGACCTGATGACGGTGGACCTGTCGGGCGCCAGTGTCGTGACGCTGTATCTGCTGGAAGATTCGAACCTGAAGATCCGTCGCAAGCTCACCACCGAACTGAAGCCGGGCACCCGCATCGTTTCCCATGCCTTCAGCATGGGCGACTGGCAACCAGACAAGATCGTGCGTTTCGATAGCGGCTTCCTGCGGTTCCTGTTCCTGTGGGTGGCCGACGGCCGGATTCGCTGAGCTGTGGGCGGGAGCGTGGCCGGTTGCCGCGCTAGTTGCTCCCCCAGATATCGCCGACTGTGAAGCCTTCCGGAAACGGATCCGTCGGGTCGACCGTGTAGTCGGCCGTGCCCGTGATCCACGCGGTGCCTCGAATCGTCGGCACCACGGCCGTGTACGGGCCGACGCGCGTCTCTTCAATGAGCCGCCCGGTAAACACGGTGCCGAGAATGCCTTCGTGCTGGAAGTCCCGGCCAATCGGCAACGCGCTTTTTGCGTGAAGCACGGCCATCTTCGCGCACGTGCCGGTGCCGCAGGGCGAACGATCGAGCGCGCCTGTCCAGGTGTCGGGGTCGTTCCAGTCGAGCACGCCCGTTGACACGATCACCGCATTCTGCCGATCGATGCCGGCGCGTCGCGGCGCCGCCGACAGCTGACTGATCGTGATGCCGTTGAACCCGGGATTCTCCGGATGTTCCGCGAGCAGTTGCTCCTGCGCGGCCTTCTTCACCATCTCGCCGACGCGTGCGATCTTGCGGCCGTTCTGCGGATCGAGCGTGACGCCAAGCGCATCCGCATCGGCGATCACATAGAACATCCCGCCCCACGCGACGTCGACGGTGACGGGGCCGAGCTGCGGCACCTCGATCGTGCGGTCGAGATGCACGGCAAACGCCGGCACGTTGAGGAACGTGACGCCCGTGACCTTGCCGTCCTTCACGTCGGCGGTGACGCGGATGAGCCCGGCGGGCGCTTCGAGCGTGAGCTCCGTCACCGGCTCGCGTGCTTCGATCATGCCGGTCTCGAGCAGTGCCGTGACGACGCAGATGGTGTTGGTGCCCGACATGGCGGGGTATTCCACCTGCTCCATGATCACGAATCCCGCCTGCGCCTCCGGATGCGTGGACGGCAGGATCACGTTGCAGTTGGCCGCCGGATAGCCGCGCGGCTCGCGCAGCATCAGCTTTCGCAGGTGATCGCCGTGGGTGCGCAGATGCACCATCTTTTCGTACATGCTGCCGCCCGGCACGTCGAGCACGCCGCCGGTGATCACCCGACCGGGCTCGCCGCACGCGTGCAGGTCGATTGCGTGAATGGTGCGCGCCAGTTTCATGCGCCGATCATAGCGGGTTCCTCGATGTAGGTGATGTCGATGCGTCCCCGCGGCCCGTTCCTCGGCGCAAAGACTGCGCTCAACCTACGGCCCCGTGCATTGATCGGAAATATGAATATACGTATACTCGTATCCGAGCATAGTCAGGCGATGGCTGATGAAGGCAGTGATCTGGATGGGGTCGTCACGCGGCGACCTCAGGGCATTTCCCAAGGCGGCGCAATCGAGCATCGGGCACGTGCTCTACGCGGCGCAATGCGGCGAGACCGACCCGGCCGCGAAGCCGCTCAAAGGGTTCGGCGGCGCGAGCGTCCTGGAAATCGTCGAACGGCATGCCGGTGACGCATTTCGCGCCATCTATACCGTCGCGCTTGGCAACGATGTCTACGTGCTGCATGCGTTTCAGAAGAAATCGACGCGCGGCATTGCCACAGCGAAGCACGAGCTCGATCTGATCAAGTCGCGTCTGAAAGACGCCAGAGCACTCCACAGGCAGAGGCAGAACTGATATGGCTGCGAAGAAGCGAACGATCGCGCACGAGACAGGCAGCGGCAACGTGTTCGCTGACCTGGGATTCGAAAACGCCGAGCAGGAACTGCTCAAGGCGCACCTCACACTGCAGATCTACAAGATCGTCAAGGCGCGCAATCTGACGCAGGCGCAGGCCGCGTCGCTGCTTGGTATCCAGCAGCCGCATGTGTCACTGCTCATGCGCAATCGCGCCGGCGCATTCTCGGTGGAACGGCTCATGGAGTTTCTGACCGCGCTGGGCTTGGACGTCGAGATCCGTCTGAAGAAGACCCGCAAGCCACACGGCCAGATGTCGGTCGTCGCGGCCTCGGCCTAGGGGCACGCGAGGCAGGATGCCCAGATCGGCAAGCTCGCTTCGAGCTATGCCGGCGCGCCGCGGGCGACCGGTGATGACGCCCGCAGCGGGTGTAGCATCCAACAGAGCGGAGGTCTTCGGATGGACCGGACAGCGGACGCGATCGTCATCGGCGGCGGCATCAACGGGTGCTCGACGGCATTTCAGCTTGCAAAACGCGGCGTGAAGCGCGTGATCCTCCTCGAGAAGGGACATATCGCCGGCGGTCCCACCGGCCGGTCGAGCGGCATCGTCCGACAGCATTACTCGCACGAGACGCTCGCCGCGATGGCACGCGACAGCGTGAAGGTCTGGACGCATTTCGCCGATCTCGTCGGCGGCGACGCCGGCTTTGTGCCCTGCGGCGTGGTGTTCATGGGCGGCGAGCGTGACGCCGCCGCGATCCGCGCCACCGTCGAAATGCAGCAGCGCATCGGCATCGACGTGACGGCGTTATCGGCCGCGGAGCTGCGCGCGATGGAGCCCGCGCTCAACGCGGACGACATCGTGTGCGGCGCGTTCGAACCCGGCGGCGGCTACGCCGATCCCGCGTTGGCGACGAACAGCTTTGCCGAGGCCGCCGAGCGCGCGGGCGTGACGATGCTGAAGAAGACGACGGTGACCAGTCTCACAATCGAGGGCGGCCGCATGCGCGGCGTCGTGACCAACAACGGCGCGATTGCCTCGCCAGTCGTGATCAACGTCGCCGGCCCGTGGGGTGGCACCATCGCGGCGATGGGCGGCGCGCGCATTCCGCTCACGGTGAGCCGCCACCCGGTCGTGATCCTGCAGCGGCCGAAACAGTGGAGTGCGCCAACTCCGGTCTGGGGCGATCTCGCGACCGGGTGGTACTTCAAGCCCGAACGGCACGGCACGATCATGGTCGGCTCCGTGCGCGACATCGACGATGAGGTGGACGCGGAGGATCACAACACCGAGCCGACATTCGCGGAGACGGAAGAGTACGCGTCGGCGATCCTGAATCGATTCCCGATCATGGAGGACGGCGCCGCGCAAGGCGGCTGGGCGGGGCTCTATGACGTGACGCCGGACTACCAGCCGGTGATCGACCGCATGCCCGGTGTCGAGGGTTTCTACTCAGCCGTGGGCTTCAGCGGACACGGCTTCAAGATCGGTCCGGCCGTCGGCACAGCGATCGCCGAGCTCGTGCTCGACGGCGCGTGCCGCTCGTACGACATCAGCCTCTTCCGCCACAGCCGTTTCGACGAACACCAGTCGAGCCGCGGCGCCTACGGATTCGGCATTGTGGGGTAGAGACACTTGTGGTGCCTGGTTCCTGGTCCCAGGTTCCGGGTTCGCCGCGGTGCCTGGAACCAGGACCTGGGACGAGGGACTACGGCGAACCCGGAACCGTGGGACCAGGGACCCGGCACCACAAGTGTCACCGTCGGTGTTTTTCTCCCTGCAGGAGACACGCAAAGTGCTGATCGAACATCCCGAGCGGCATCTCGCCCGCGTCGAGCAGGTAATCGTGGAACTTCTTGATGTCGAATGACGCGCCCTGCGCCTTCTGCATCTTCGCGCGCGCGTCCTTGATGGCGAGGCCGCCGAGCTTGTACGCAAGCGCCTGGCCGGGCATGTCGACCGAGTAGCGCAGCGTCTCGGTATCGATCTGCGTGTCGCCCTCGAAGGTGTTGGTTTTCATGAACTGCATCGCGCGCTCGCGCGTCCAGCCCAGCGCGTTCATCCCTGTGTCGACGACGAGCCGCTGCGAGGTGAAGAGGTCCATGCCGAGGCGGCCGGCCTTGGTCCACACGTCCGGATACGCGCCCATTTCCCACGCGAGATCCGACGAGTACTCGCCCCAGCCTTCGGTGTACGACGTGTACATCGGCCCGCACTCCGCGCAGCCGGACGTCGGCGCGCCCGGCGCCAGGCCCGGCGTCTTCTGCCGGCTCTCGCGCAACCGGTTGAGCTGGTAATGATGTCCCGGCAGCAGCTCGTGAAACACGATGGCGGTGACCATCGTGACCGATCGCGTCTCGGGGTTGAGTCCGTTGTAGTTGTAATACCCGGACGCACCCACGCTCTCGGGCATGGTGTAGATGCCATACGTCATCGACGGCTCGAGCTCGGGCGCGAGGCGCCGCACGCCGTACGGCGCCTTCGGCATCATCGAGAAGTACTGGGGCATTTTGGGCTCGATGATGCGAATGGCCGCCATCATCGTGTCGCCGATTTGCTGCGAGGTCGTTGGATAGAACCGCTTGTCCGTCCGCAGATACGTCTTGAACTCCGCCATCGTCCCCTTGAAACCCGCTTCGACTCTGAGCTTGTCGAGTTCGCCGTTGATGCGCGCAATCTCGGACAGTCCGCGGTCGTGAATCTGCTGCGGCGTGAGGTCGAGTCCCGTGTGCTGGTGGATCAGGTGCGTGTAGTACGCCGCGCCGTTCGGATACTGCGAGAGGCCCACGTTCTTCACCGTGTGCGTGCGATAGGGGCCGTCGATGTACTTGGCCAGGCCCTCAATGGCCGGGTTCACCGTCGAGGAGATCGCATCATCAACGCGTTTCTGAAACGCGGTCTGTTCGGCGGCCGGGAACGCCGCGAGGCGTGCCGCGGCGACGGACAGTCCGCTCTTCGGCGGCGCAACAGACAGCGACCGCACGAACGGAATCACGAGACGGAGTTCCTCGGTCGGAAGCGCGACGCCGTGCGCAACCTGTTGCTCCATCCGGGTCTCGTACGCCTTCATCGTCGCCGGCAACTGATTCAGCGCGGCGACGTACGCGTCCTGGTCCGCCTTCGTCTTGAGCGGGAACGCCTGGAACGGCGCGGTGAGCGTGCGGAGGCCCGACGAGTACGGCGTGATCACGCTCTGCAGCCAGAAGAAGTCGGCGATGCTCTCCGCGTCGAGGCTGGCCTGACTCTCCGCGATGCCGTACTGCACCCACTGCGCATGCGTGAGGTCCGACGTCTTAATCGCATGAAGTCGCGTGAGCGCCGACGCGGCGTGATCGGCGAGCGCCTTGGTCTGTTCGGGCGATCCGGCCGGACCGCGGTCGAAGACGAGCGCGCCGGCCGCCGGCTTTTGCGCTTTGGTGATGGCCGCGCGGTCCGTGGAGTACGACGCGACGAGCGCGGCGAGCTTGTCGGCTTCCCCTTGCTGTGGGGCGGCCTGGGTGACGACGCCGGTCAGCAGGACGGCGAGCGCGGCGACTCTGAACAGCACAGCGTGAATCTTCATGCGCCGAATCATAGTGGAAGCGTCGCTGCGAAGGAACCGCTTGGTACGCAGCTTGCTCTCTATCCTGGTCGAAGGAGACTCGTCGAGCGGCACCAGGGTGTGGTTAATAAGGCTGTAACTCTCTGACTTAGAAGGGTTTCGCAGCTAGATTCGCACCATTGATGTTCTCTCGTGCGTCTCCGGATAGCCGACGATGTCGCCTCAGCCTGCGGAATTGACCGCAGTGGAGCGGGAATCTCCCCAAGCGACCGCCCAGGCAATGCCGTCCGCAACGCCCTCGGCATCGTCGGCTTCTTTATCTCCTTTGAAGGGCTATCATTAGGGCACGCGCAATTCTTCTTCATTCAACATTCGTGGAGGGTCGATTAATGAAGCGTTTTTCTGCAGTGGTGATGTTCGTGATGTTCGCGGGTGTGGCGGCGTTCGCTCAGGGCAAGGCCGATGACGGCAAGGCCGCGTACGCGACGTTCAAGTGCGGTACCTGCCATGCGATCGGCGGCGCCGGTGGCAAGATGGCGTCCTCGCTCGACGGCATTGCGACCAAGCTGAAGGCGGACGAAATCAAGAAGTGGCTGACCGAACCGGCGGCCATGGAAGCCAAGCTCGAGAAGAAGCCGAAGATGCTGATGTCGGCGTCGACCGCGTTCAAGACCAAGGCGCTCAAGCCGGCGGACATCGACAACATCGCGGCCTACATGGCTACACTCAAGTAGCAAGTTGCAAGTAGCAAGTTGCAAGTTGCAAGTTAGTGAGGGGCTGGTGCGAAAGCGCCGGCCCTTTTCTTATGTGCGCGAACTACGGTCGCTCGCTCTTCTTGAGAAAGATCGCGCCGAGTGGCGGCAGCGTGAGACACAGCGAGTGGTTGCGACCGTGCGCGGGCACGGATTCGCTATCCAGACCGCCCTTGTTTCCAGCGTTGCTTCCGCCGTACGGCGTGGCATCGCTGTTCAGCAACTCTGAGTAGTAGCCCGGCGCCGGCACACCGAGCCGGTATCCTTCGCGAGCGACGGGCGTCCAGTTGACGACCGCAATGATCTGGTCGGCCGGGTCGGCCGCGTGCCGAATCAACGACACCACGCTGGCGTCGCTGTCGTTGCAGTCGATCCACTCGAAGCCGTGTGACTCGAAGTCCACTTCGTACAGCGCCGCTTCGCTTGTGTAGAGGTGATTGAGATCCGTCACGAATCGCTGGATCTCCGAATGGTAGCCGCCGTCCAGCAGATGCCAGTCGAGCGAGCGCTCGTGCGTCCATTCGCGCCACTGTCCGAACTCCGAGCCCATGAACATGAGCTTCTTGCCGGGATGCGCGTACATGAACGCGTAGAGCGCGCGCAGGTTCGCGGCCTTCTGCCACGCGTCGCCGGCCATCTTGTTCAGCATCGAGCCCTTGCCGTGCACGACTTCATCGTGCGAGAAGGGCAGGATGAAGTTCTCGTTGAACGCATACAGCATCGAGAACGTCAGGTGGCGGTGTTCCCACCGGCGGTAGATCGGGTCCTTGCCGGCGTAGGTGAGGATGTCGTGCATCCAGCCCATGTTCCACTTGAGCGTGAAGCCCAGGCCGCCGATCCACGTGGGGCGGCTGACCGCCGGGAACGCGGTGGACTCTTCCGCGATCATGACCGTGCCGGGGTGTTCGTCGTGCGTGGCGGCGTTCAGTTCGCGCAGGAAGTCGATCGCTTCGAGATTCTCGCGGCCGCCGTGGCGATTCGGCACCCACTCGCCCTCGTTGCGCGAGTAGTCGAGATACAGCATCGAGGCCACCGCATCCACGCGCAGGCCGTCCACGTGAAACGACTCGAGCCAGAAGAGCGCGTTCGTGATGAGGAAGTTGCGCACCTCATGACGGCCGTAGTTGAAGATCAGCGTGCCCCAGTCCTGATGTTCGCCCTGGCGCGGATCTTCGTGCTCGTACAGCGCCGTGCCGTCGAATCGCCGCAGGCCCTGCGCGTCCTTCGGGAAATGTCCGGGCACCCAGTCGAGGATCACGCCGATGCCCGCGCGGTGGCATTCATCCACGAGATACCTGAAGTCATCCGGCGTGCCGAAGCGGCTCGTCGTGGCGAAGAACCCCGTGACCTGATAGCCCCACGACGGCTCGTAGGGATGCTCCATCACTGGCAGGAACTCAATGTGCGTGAAGCCGCGCTCGACGACGTACGGGATCAGGTCGCGGGCGAGCTCGCGCCAATCGAGCGCGCGATGGCCGTCGTCGGGCGCGCGACGCCATGAGCCGGCGTGCACTTCGTAGATCGCCATCGGACGGTCGAGTCGCACACCGCCCGCGCGCCGCGCGTCCATCCACTCGTCATCGCGCCAGGTGTGACCGTCGAACCTGGCGGTGACCGAGGCGTCGTTCGGCGGCGCTTCGCACTGGAGGCCGAACGGATCCGACTTCAGAAAGCACGCGCCGTGCTGCGGGTGGATTTCGAACTTGTAGGCTTCGCCGGCGCCGAGCGCGGGAACGAATCGTTGCCAGATCCCGCTCGACCCGACCGGTGACATCGGATCGCTGCGGCCGTCCCACTGGTTGAAGTTGCCAACCACCGATACCTGTGCGGCTCCGGGCGCCCAGACGGCGAAGTGATAGCCCGCCACGCCGTCCTGATCGATGGCGCGCGCTCCGAGTTTCTCCCAGGCCCGGCGCCAGTGACCTTCATTCCACAGATGACAGTCGGCAGGGGAAAGGAACATAGACACAGACATTGTAGGTGCGGTCGGGTGCGAACAGGTGCGAACAGGTGCGAACAGGTGCGAACAGGTGCGAACAGGTGCGGGCAGGTGCGGGCAGGTGCGGTCAGGTGCGGCGGGCGGCTCGGGGCTTTCGGGGCGGGGGATCGATCCAGCGTTCGGCCCACTGACCGATGGCGTCGAGCGACTTCTGGAGTTCCTTGCCCTTCAGGGTGAGCTCGTATTCCACGTGGATTGGCGGGTCGGGCAGGACGTGGCGGCTGATGATGCCCTCGGACTCCAGGACGCGCAGACGCTCGGAGAGCATGCGGTCGCTGATTTCCGGAATGGCATCGCGCAGTTCCGCAAATCGCGCGCGCCCGCCCATCAGCAAGCGCACCAGCGCTCCCGTCCAGCGCCCTCCGATGAGTTCGATCGCCTTATGGAAGCGAGGACAGAGGCCGCTCATGGTGGGTTCAGTGTAGCAAACGCGAGGACACGAGGCGGAAGTAACTTACCAATGTATAGTGCGTGTGCTCCGAGGCCAAGTTGGGGCCGCCGTCGTCACAACAGGCTGGACGGGGGCATTTTGCCCTCCGGCCGTCCGTTCTCAGGTAACATCAAACGACCAAATCGATGAAACGGCTGACTGTACTGGGACTGATTCTCTCGCTGTGTTCGAGCGCGGGGTGCCTCTTTGGCTCCACGACTTCGCCCACCAACTACACGATCGTGAATCCGGTGACCGAGATCTTTCAGGGCGCGCTGGATGTCAAAGGCACGGCGTCGTTCAACTTCATCATCGGCAACCCGGATCCGTTGCGGATCACGTTGGCCAGCCTGACGAATGCGACGACCGGCGCCGCGGTGACGAGCACGGTCAAGCTGGGCTTCGGCATTCCCGACGGCACGACGTGCAACACCACGTTTTCGACGACGACGGGCGCGGCCCTTGTCGCGCAGTATTTTCAGGTGACGGTGGCCGGCACCTACTGCGTGGTCGTGTCGGATCCGGGAACGATGACCAACAAGCTCAACTTTGGCGTGAGGATCATCCACTCATGAGCCGCGCGCGCCTGTTGCTGATGGCCTTGCTTGTGGCGCCGCTCACCGCGGCCTGCGACAACGGCCCTGTGACCCCCACGGATTCCACGACCACGACCACGACCACGGTGTCGCCGGTTACCGAGACGTTTGCGAGCCAGCTCGCGGTCGGCGGCTACGCGTCGCGCTCGATCAACGCGGCGAAGTCCGGCACGATCACGGCAACGCTCACCAGCGTCGGGTCGTCCTCCACGCAGAAACTCGGCTTTGGTCTCGGCATTCCCGACATCCTTGGCGTTGGCTGTCTCTTTACGCGCTCTACGGAAACAGCTGCGGGCGGCCAGCTCTCCGCCACAGTGGACGCCGGCACCTACTGCGTGCGCGTCTGGGATCTCGGCACGCTGACGACGACGACGAACTTCAGCGTCACGATCATCCGACCCTAGTTCAAGGGCGCTCAACATGGGGAACCATGGGGAGCCATGGGGAAAAGCAACACCAACACCACCCCAACAGGCTTTCAAAGAGCTCTTCGAAAAGCTGTCGGTGTTGGGGTTGGTTTTGATCTTCCCCATGGCTCCCCATGGTTCCCCATGTTGAGAGCTTTTCGCTCTAGTCGTTTCTGAGCGCTTCTACGGGGTTGACGCGTGCGGCGCGCATGGCGGGCACGGCCACCGCAGCGATCGCGACGGCGGCGAGTGTGATGCTCACGCTCGCGAACGTCAGTGGGTCGCGCGCGGTGACACCGAACAGCAAACTTCCCATCACCTGAGCCAGCGCGAACGCGCCGGCCACGCCTGCGGCCAGACCGGTTGCGGCGATCAGCGCGCCCTGCCGAAGCACGAGGCTCAAGATGCCGGCCGGCGTGGCACCGAGCGCGATACGGATGCCGATGTCGCGCGTGCCCTGGGTCACTACATAGGCCATGACGCCGTAGACGCCGATGGCGGCGAGGGCCAGCGCCAGCACCGCGAAGAGCGAGAGCAGGGTCGCCGCGAAGCGCTCGCGCGCGAGCGATTCGTCGATGCGTCGTGCCATCGGCTGCACGTGGTAGAGCGGCAGGTCGCCGTCGAATGCGTGGATCTCTCGGGTGACCGCGGCGGTCAGCGCGGCCATGTCTCCGCCGGTGCGCACGGTGACAAACAGCGCGCGCGACGGACTCTGCGCGTGCGGCCGGTAGAACGCCATCCGCGCATCGGCGTCGAGGCCGTACTGCTTCACGCGCCCGACGACGCCGATCACGGTTTCCCATGGTGAGTCGGACGCGGCGTCGCCGTATTTGATCCGTTTGCCGAGCGGATCCTGCCCCGGCCACAATTCCTCAGCCATGCGCGCGTCGATCACGATGACGCGGTTGGCTGTGGGGCCGCCGACGTCGCGGCTGTCGAAGACGCGGCCGGCGGTCAATGGAATGCCCATCGCGGTGAAGTACCCGCCGCCGACGGTGCGCTGGTCGGCGTTGATGAACTTCTCTCCGGCCGGCACGACGCGGCCCTCAACAGTGATGGGGCCCCAGGCAAAGAAGCCGCTCATCGGCAGCGAGGTGACGCCACCCGATGCGGTGACGCCTGGAATCGCGTTGAGACGCTCCCACAGCAGACGGTAGCCTTCGATCACCGCAGGGCCGTCTTTGTACTTCGCGCCCGAGAGCGTGAGCTCGAGCGTGAGAACGCCGCGCGGATCGAATCCTGGCGCCACTTGCCGCCGACTGTCGAGACTGCGGATCAGCAGGCCGGCGCCGATGAGCAGAATCACGGCGAGCGCGAGTTCACCGGCGACGAGCAGCCGCCGCAGCGACAGCCCGCGTCCCCACAGTGACCCTGCGCCCGACGATCCGCGCGAGGTGTCTTTCAGCGTGCTGTGCACGTCGATGCGCCCGGCGCTGAGTGCGGGCGCCACACTGAAGATGACGGCAGCGAGCACGGAGAGTCCGAGCGTGAAGAGCAGGACGGGGCCGTTGATGGCGATGTCGCCGAGTCGCGGCAGATCCTTCGGCGGGTGCGCGCGCATCCACTGCAAGGCCGCGCCCGCGAGCGCGATCCCCACAATGGCACCGGCTGCGGCCAGCGCGAGGCCTTCGGTGAGCAACTGACGGATGATGCGCACGCGGTCGGCACCGAGCGCCGCGCGCACGGCCATCTCTTTTTGCCGCGCCAGCGCGCGCGACAGCAGCAGATTCGCGACATTGACGCAGGCGATCAGCAGCACGAACGCAACGGCGCCCAGCAGCACCACAAGCGGCCGCTCGATCTTGCCGGCCACCTGCTGCTGGATCGGGACGATTGAGAACGTGAGTCCACCGTTGGGCGGATACACATCGGGATGGTCGCGCCGCAAGCCAGCGGTGATGGCGTCCATCTCCGCCTGCGCCGCCGCCACACTCACCCCAACCGCGAGCGTGCCCATGATGTTGTAGTCCTCGCGCGTGCGCACGGTGGCCGCGTTGGCGGCCAGCGGCAACGGCAGCAGGATCTGGCCGTCTTCGGCGACGCCGAGTGTCGGCAGCACATCGCGAGGCAACGTGAAACCCTCGGGCAGCACGCCGACCACTTCGAAGCTCTGGCCGTTGAGCGTGATCGCGCGGCCAATGACGTTTGCATCGCTGCCGTAGCGCCGCGTCCACAGCCCATGGCTGAGGATCGCCACGGGCGGCCGGCCCGGCACGTCCTCTTCCGGCTGGAAGATGCGGCCGAGCGCAGGTCGCGAGCCGAGCATCGTCAGCATGTTCGACGACACGCGGATTGCGCCCACACGTTCGGGTTCCGTGCCCGGCGCCGTGAGGTTGTAGTTGGCGCCGATGGCGATCGCCAGCGCGTCGAAGCCGTGGTGGCTCGTCTTGATGTCGAAATACTGCGCCGTTGAGAACCAGTCCTCCGCGATGTCGAGGCCGGGCGATCGGTTCCACAGGATAGTGAGCCGGTCGGCATTGGCGTAAGGCAGCGGCCGAATCAGCACGGCGTGGACCACGCTGAACATCGCGGTGTTGGCGCCGATGCCGATGGCCAGCGACAGCACCGCGGCCGCCGTGAACCCTGGCGTGCGCGCGAAGGCGCGCAACGCATGACCGAAGTCGCCGAGCATCGGCAGACGCTAACATAGAGACCCAATGATCAGCGCATGGCTCTTTGCGGCCCTGTTCGGTATCGCGCAGGCGGTGCCGCAGACCCCTCCAGTGGTTCCGCCGAAATCCCAGACGCCGCCGCCCGTCGTTCCCAAGGTCGAGCCCGTCGTCCTCAAGATCGAGCCGGCTGCGCCCAAGATTGAGGAAGAAGTGATCGTCACGGCCACACGCAGCAACACGCGCGTGCAGGACGAGCCGCTCCGTGTGGA